>NZ_CP021378.1:632416-932416 GCF_002215495.1 Porphyrobacter sp. CACIAM 03H1 | reverse complement strand
TATCAGGTCTAAGACCCTCAGCCGAGTAGCTGAGTGAATTGTGCTCTCAAACACGCTTAGCCGAAGCCTTTCGATGACATCGCCAATCACAGGCCCCATTCGAACTGCAGTCACCATGGCATTGATACCGGTGCCGATGGCAAGAACGGCACCTATTGCGAAGGCAACGATCGGTTCGCCGACAGGTCCCACTACCGCTTCCGACGCTGAGACAGTTGCAACCACTCCGCCTGTATTTATCGCGAGCAGCGAAGCGAGGATCCAGCGCCCCATCTCGGATGAGTCCTCCTGCATCTTGATCGCTGTCCGTTGAAGCGTCTCAACCCCGTTCAACGCTATTTCTCTAATTTGCGTCGCCTGAAGCTCATTCAGCGGCGCCAGGTCCTGATGAGGGTCGAAAAGCGCCGGAAGCTTTTCGGCCGCGCGAGCCCCACCTTCATCCATGCTGCGTCCCCATGTTTGCCGCTGCCCAGTTGATTCTCATGACGCATCCATGTTGCATCGAGCCGCCGCGAACCCAAGCGAAAGCACGCAATTCCGCCGATTTCCGGTGAAATCGCACGAATGCGCCATGGGCGGCGCAGAGCTTAGCTTTGAAGACGTAAGAGGCTGAATTATCGCGGAAAAGGCTGGATGCCCCGCAAGGATTCGAACCTTGATTGACGGAGTCAGAGTCCGCTCTCTTACCATTAGAGGACGGGGCATTGCCGGGCGCCGGACCATGCCCGGCGCTGTCTGCGAGCGCGCTCCCTAGTTTCGTGCGGGGCCGAGGTCAAGCGGGTTGCTTGCCCCCTGCTTGCTCTCGCGCCGTGCATGGGTTAGCTTGGTGCCAAGTGCCATGCGCCTCCAAGGCATCGCGCATGGTGGATATGGAAGCAGTGCGATCATGGCGGAAACACTCCCGCTGGACAGGAATAGAAGTGCTGGGAAACACCGGGGCGGCAAGTCCGGCAAGGTAGCCGATTTCCGCTACAAGCGCCCCCCTCAGCCCGATCCCCGCCCCGCCGGCCGCGATGGCCGGACGAGGGGCGCAAACGGCGAAGCCCGCCGCCCCGTGCGCCCCGGCAACGGCGGCGCGAACGGTGCAGGCCGCGCCGATCCCGATCTTGCCGACATTGGTGCCATCCGGGGCGCGGCCCATGGCGAGGCCTATGCCGCGCTCGACCTCGGCACCAACAACTGCCGGTTGCTGATCGCCCGCCCCTCGGGCCGCGACTTCACCGTGATCGACGCCTTCAGCCGGGTGGTGAAGCTGGGCGAGGGCCTAGCCACCAGCGGGCGCCTGTCGGACGCGGCGATGGACCGCACCCTCGCCGCGCTGACGATCTGCGCCGACAAGCTCCAGCGCCGCAACGTGCGCCTCGCGCGGAGTGTCGCGACCGAGGCCTGCCGCCGCGCCGAGAACGGCCCGGAATTCATCGAGCGCGTGCGCCGCGAGACCGGTATTGCGCTCGACATCATCAGCGCCGAGGAGGAGGCGCGCCTTGCCGTGCTCGGCTGCCATATCCTGCTCGAGGCGGGCGAGGGGCCGGCGGTCATCTTCGACATCGGCGGCGGCTCGACCGAGCTCGTGCTGGTCGAGGCGGACGAAACCAACCGCGTTCCGCGCATTATTGACTGGCAGAGCGTGCCCTGGGGCGTCGTCTCGCTTACCGACACGGTCGGCCGGGCCGAGGACAGCGAGGCGGCGCGGATCGCCCGCTTCGCCCGGATGCGCGCGATGGTGGCCGAAAGCTTCGCCCCCTTCGCCGAGCGGGTCGCCGCGGCCGCGCGCCATCCCGACATCCGGCTGCTCGGGACCAGCGGCACGGTGACGACGCTCGCCAGCCTCTATCTCGAACTGCCGAGCTACGACCGCAAGGCGGTGGATGGGCTGATCGTGCCTGCCGGCGAGATGCGCGACATCAGCGCGCGCCTCAGCGTGATGACCCCCTACGAGCGTGCGACGCTGCCCTGCATCGGCCAGGACCGCGCCGATCTGGTGGTGGCGGGCTGCGCGATCCTCGAAGCGATTCTCGACCTCTGGCCCGCGCGGCGGCTGGGCGTGGCCGACCGCGGCATCCGCGAGGGGATCCTGAGGAGCATCATGGCCGCCGAACGCCAGTCGGAACGCTCGCTCAAGGCCCTGAAAAGCCAGCGCGGCGGCAATGGCTCGGGACGCCCTGCCCGATGACGCGCGGCGCCAAGGACACTGGCAAGCGGGTCAAGACCGCCAGAGGCCGCACCGCAAGCCAGGTGCGCTGGCTCGAACGCCAGCTCAACGACCCTTACGTGAAGCAGGCCAAGGCCGACGGCTATCGCAGCCGCGCGGCCTACAAGCTGATCGAGCTCGACGAGAAGTTCGGGCTGCTCAAGGGCGCGAAGCGCGTGGTCGATCTGGGGATCGCGCCGGGCGGATGGGCGCAGGTGGTACGCCAGAAATCGCCCAAGGCGGAAGTTGTGGGGATCGACCTCCTCCCCGTTGAGCCGCTGGAGGGCGTGACGATCTTCCAGATGGACTTCATGGCCGACGCGGCCCCCGCGATGCTGGCCGATGCGCTGGGCGGCCCGCCCGATCTGGTGATTTCCGACATGGCGGCCAACACCGTCGGCCACAAGCAGACCGATCACCTGCGCACGATGGGTCTGGTCGAGGCGGCGGCGTGGTTCGCGGTAGAGAACCTCGCGCCCGGAGGCGCCTTCGTCGCCAAGGTGCTGGCGGGCGGCACCGATGCGGACCTGCTGGCGCTGCTCAAGAAGCACTTCGCGACCGTCAAGCACGCGAAGCCCCCGGCGAGCCGCAAGGGCTCGTCGGAGTGGTACGTCATCGCTCAGGGGTTCAAGGGCTAGGCGGCGCGCAACCGGCGCGCCCCGCCCCTGCCCGGCAAGGCCTCAGCGGCCGGTGCCGGGGTTCGAGGGGACCGGCTGGTCGGCGCTGGCACCGCCAGCGGATTCGGCCGCGCTCGCTTCCTCGCCTTCGACCGGGGCCGCGGCAGCGGCCGGATCGACCGCCGTGCCCTCACCCGCCGCGTCGGCGACGAAGGACGGGATCGGCAGGTTCGCACCCTTCGAGTTGAGGTAGGCGGCAATCGCCGCGCGGTCCTCGACCTTGGAAAGGCCGGCGAAGCTCATCTTGGTGCCCGGCACGTAACCCTTGGGGTTCTTGAGCCAGGTGTTCATCTTGTCCCAGTCCCAGGTGCCGCCCAGCGCCTTCAGCTCGGCGCTGTAGGCAAAGCCGCCCTTGGCCGCGACCGGACCGCCCATCACGCCCGCCAGATTCGGACCGATGCCGTTGGCGCCGCCCGCGTCGATGGTGTGGCAGCTCTGGCACTTGGAATAGGCCTTCTCGCCAGCCGCGATCAGTTCGGCGGCGGGCATGGTGTTGAGCGCCTCGGCCATCGACATCTCGGCCGGACCCGAGCTCTCTTCCACGGCGCCCTCGATTACGTAGCCGAGCTTTTCGGGCCGCTGCGGATCGTCGCCGTGGAAATACTTGCCCGAGAGGATCGAAAGACCCAGCCCGAGACCGGCCGCGAACAGCACCCAGCCGGCGGCAGTGTTGAACAGATCGCCGCCACCGTTCTGGCCTGCGGCGCTATCCTGCGAAGAGTTGTCCTGTGTCATCCCGCGCGGCTCATAGTGTCGGCCCGCGATGCGCGCAAGACTGATCGTGGCACGAATTCTTGCGCGGAATGCAACGAGGCTATAGGCGCGCGGGACCATGCGTTCCTTCCCCGGCCCTGCCCTCGAAATCGTCGACCGGATGCGCGCCGCCGCCGCGGCCGAGCCTGCGCGCGCGATCGCCTTCCAGGGCTCGCCCGGCGCCAATTCGCACCGCGCCGCGACCGAGGCCCGGCCCGACATGCTGCCGCTGCCCTGCTTCAGCTTCGAGGACGCACTCGAGGCGGTGAAGGACGGGCGGGCGGGCCACGCCATCATCCCGATCGAGAATTCGCAGCACGGGCGGGTCGCGGACATCCACTTCCTGCTGCCCGAGAGCGGCCTGTCGATCGTCGGCGAGTATTTCATACCGATCCACCACGCGCTTATGGCGCTCGGACCGGGGCCCTTCGAGGCCGCCTACAGCCACCCGCAGGCATTGGGCCAGTCGCGCCACTACCTGCGCGCGCGCGGGATCGTGCCGCTGAGCCATGCCGACACCGCGGGGGCTGCCGCCTATGTCGCCGAGCGCGGCGATCCCACCGTCGCCGCCATCGCCCCGGCGCTCGCCGCCGAGCTCTACGGGCTCACCGTCATCGAGCACAATGTCGAGGACAGCGCCGACAACATGACCCGCTTCGTCATTCTGGCGAAGGACGCGCTCGCCCCCGGGGCGCTCGCGGGGCAGGCTGTGATGACCACCTTCATCTTCGAGGTGAAGAACATTCCGGCGGCGCTCTACAAGGCGCTTGGCGGGTTCGCCACCAACGGGGTCAACATGACCAAGCTGGAAAGCTACCAGCAGGGTACCAGCTTTGCCGCGACGACCTTCTACGCCGATATCATCGGCGCGCCGGGCGATCCGGCGGTCGACCGGGCGCTGGAGGAATGTGCGTTCCATTCCAAGGAATTGCGCATTCTCGGCAGCTACGCGCAGGGCCGCGCGCGGGGATAGGGCAGGGGCCGCACCTTTCCCGTTGCACAGCGGCAGAGGGCATGCCACCACCAAGCCCGGGATGACCGCAGCGGCCGCAAACACGCCTTCAGGATCACCGCCGGAGCCGGTCGGAGCGCCTCCCGCCGGATGGGAGACGCTGCGCGCCGACAGTAATGTCCAGTTCGCGCCGGTCACCATTCCCGAGATTCCCCCGCGCAAGCCCGGCTGGCTCGAACGGCTGCTGTCCGACCTGCTCGAGACGCTGGGCGAATGGCTCGGGCCGGTCGGCGCGGCGCTGGGCGATTCGTGGTGGTGGCTGCAATGGGTCGTGGCGGGGATCGTCGGCCTGTTCGCGCTGGTGCTGCTGGTGCGGGTGCTGGCGCCCGAACTCCTGCGCCAGCGCACGGGCACCGGCAGCGCGGCTGTGGAGGAATGGCGACCCGAGGTCGCCGCGAGCCTCGCCCTGCTCGAGGATGCCGACCGGCTCGCCGCCGAGGGCCGCTTCGACGCGGCGACGCGGCTGCTGCTCCAGCGCAGCATCGGCCACATCGCCGCCGCCCGGCCCGACTGGGTGGAACCCTCCAGCACCGCGCGCGAACTCGCCGCCCTGCCCGCCCTGCCCGATGCCGCGCGCGCCGCCTTCTCGGTGATCGCCGCGCGGGTCGAGGCCTCGCTGTTCGCCCTGCGGGCGCTCGAACGCGGCGACTGGGAGGCGGCGCGCGCGGCCTATGCCGAATTCGCCCTCGCCCGGATCGATCCGCAGGGCCGCGCGGCATGAGCGGCGGCGGCGCGGCCTTTTCGCGGGCGGGCACGCTGGCGCTGGTGGCGGTCGGCGTCGCGCTGTTTCTCGCGGTGCTGGCGCTGATCGCGGCGGGCGAGGATTTCGGCGGCGACACGGGCAACGGGCAGGCCCACGCGGCCAGCGTGGGCCTCAACGGCTATGCCGGCCTCGTCCGGCTGGTGGAGGCGCAGGATTACGACGTCGAACGCTCGCGCAGCCCGCGGGGCCTAGAGACGACCGGGCTGCTGGTGATCACGCCCCCGACCTACGCGGACCCGGAAGCGATCGACGAGCTTCTGCAGGGTCGCACCTTCGTCGGCCCGACGCTGGTGATCATGCCCAAGTGGCGCGCGATGCCCCCGCCGCCGCAGCTTCCCCCGAGCGCGCGGGAGAAGTTCAAGCGCGGCTGGGTGCTGCTCGGCCGCGCCTTCGCGGCGCCCTGGGCGGAGGAATTGCCCAAGTCCTACCGCTTCGATCACCGTGTCCACCCCAAGCCGGTCTGGCCGCCCAAGGAGCCCGCCGAGCCGCTGGCACCGGGGCGCTGGCAAGGCATGGGCCTGTCGGGCGCACTGCCCGCCGCCCCGACCCTGTTCGCCGCGCCTGCCGGCGCGCACGAGGTGCTGATCCGCGACGACGGCGGGCGGGTGCTGGCCTTTTCGGTCAACCCCGGCGAGGGGATCGACGAGGACAATCCCGCCTACCCCGTGATCTTCCTCGCCGACCCCGACCTTGCCAATAATTACGGTCTCGCCGATCCTGCCCGCGCGGCGGCGGCGATCGCGCTGGTCGACCGGCTGGCGGACGAGGGCGACATCTACGAGGTGACCTTCGACCTCACGCTCAACGGCTTCGGTGCCTCGGAGAACCTGCTGACGCTGGCCTTCCGTCCGCCCTTCCTCGCCGCGACGCTGAGCCTGATGGTGGCGCTGCTGATCGTCGGCTGGCGCGCCTTCCAGCGGTTCGGCCCGCCCGCCGCGGCAGCGCCCGACATCGCCTTCGGCAAGCGCCAGCTGATCCTCAACGGCGCAGGCCTGATCGTGCGCGCGCGGCGCTTTGCGCTGCTGCGGCGGCCCTATGCGGCGCTGGCCGCGCGGCGGCTGGCGGAGCGGCTCGGCCTTGCACGGCCCGACGCGCAAGCGATCGACGCCGCGCTCGCCCGCCGCCTGCCGGCCGAAGAACCCTTCACCCGCCGCGCCGCCCGGCTGGAGGCGGCGCAAAAGCCCGCCGACATCCTCGCCGCGGCGCAAGACCTAGACGACCTCGCCACCAAGCTCCAACAGGGACAAGCCAGCGCATGACCATGACACTCGACGACGTCCGCAGCCTCGCCGACGCCATCCGCGCCGAGATCGCCAAGGCGATTGTCGGGCAGGAGGGCATGGTCGACATGCTGCTGGTGGCGCTCCTCTCGGAAGGACACGTTCTGCTGGAGGGCCCTCCCGGCACCGCCAAGACCTTCCTCGCCCAGAGCTTCGCGACCGCGCTGGGGCTCGATTTCGGGCGCATCCAGTTCACCCCCGACCTGCTGCCGGGCGACATCCTGGGATCGAACCTGTTCAACTTCCAGACCAGCCAGTTCACCCTTACCCGGGGGCCGATCTTCTGCGACCTGCTACTCGCCGACGAGATCAACCGCACCCCGCCCAAGACCCAGGCCGCGCTGCTGGAGGCGATGCAGGAACGCCGCGTCACGCTCGACGGGGAGACCCACCATCTGCCCGACCGCTTCATGGTGGTCGCGACCCAGAACCCGATCGAGAACCAGGGCGTCTATCCCCTGCCCGAGGCGCAGCTCGACCGCTTCCTGTTCAAGCTGCTGGTGCCCTATCCGGCCGAGGACGAGGAGGCGCGGATCGTCGCCACCTACGGCCAGCGGTCGGGGCCGCAGCGGCCCGCCGATCTGGGGGTCGCGGCGGTCACCAACGCTGCCGGGATCACCGCCGCCAGCGCCGCGCTGTCGCAGGTCACCGTCGCCGAGGAGATCACCCGCTACGTCGTGCGGCTGGTGCGCGCCACCCGCGATCATGCCGAGCTGACCGTCGGCGCCTCCCCCCGTGCCGCCGTGCTGCTGGCCGGCGCCGCCCGCGCCCGCGCGGCGCTGGAGGGGCGGGCATACGTCATCCCCGACGACGTCAAGGCGCTCGCCGTGCCGGTGCTGCGCCATCGCCTCACGCTCTCGCCCGCCGCCGAGATCGAGGGCCGCGACATGGAGGCGCTGGTCGCCGAGCTGGTCGAGGCGACCGAGGCGCCGCGCTAGCGTGCTGCGCATTCTGCGCCTTGTCCTCGGGGGCCTGCTGCTGCCGCTGCGGCCGTTGCTGATCGTCGCGCCGACCGAGCGCGCGGCGTGGATCGCGGCCGGGCTCGCGCCCGTCGCGGTGGTGATCGCGGCGACCGCGCCCGGCGCATGGATCGCCGCGCCCTTGCTCGGAGGCGCGCTGCTGCTGCTGATGGCGGCCGACGCGCTGATGATCGGCAGGCTCGAGAGCTGGGAGCTCCAAACCGCCGAGGATATCGAGGTCGGCCAGCCAAGCCAGCTGGCCTTCACCGCGCGGTTCACCGGCCGCCAGCCCTCCCGCGCCGAGGCCGCGCTCGCCTGCGATCCGCGCCTTGCCGCCGAGGGCCGGACGAGCTTCGTCCTCGCGCCCGATCCGCACGGCGCGAGCTGGCGGGGCGAGACCACGCTCACCCCCGAGCGGCGCGGCACCGCCATGATCGAACGCGCATGGATCCGCTGGACCGGGCCGCTCGGCCTCGGCGGGCGGCAGGTCGATTACGCGCTGGACAGGCCGGTGCGCATCTGGCCCGATCTCTCGCCCGTCCGCTCGCCGGACTTGCAGACCTTCCTCAGGAACGCCCAGCTCGGCCTCATCAACCGGCGCATCCGGGGCGAGGGCACGCAGTTCGAGGCCCTGTCCGAATACGAACCCGGGATGGACCGCCGCCGCATCGACTGGAAGGCGAGCGCGCGCCACACGAAGCTCTTCGCCCGCGAGAACGAGAGCGAGCGCAACAACCAGATCGTCTTCGCCTTCGATTGCGGACAGGCGATGTGCGAGCCGGTCGACGGCCTGCCCCGCATCGACCGCGCCGTGTCCGCCGCGCTCACCTGCGCCTACGTGGCCCTGAAGGGCGGGGACAAGGTCGCGCTGTTCGGCTTTGCGAGGCGCCCGCAGCTGATGACCCCCTTCATCGCCGATGCCCGCGCCTTCCACCGCCTCCAGAGCGCGGCGGCGGGGCTCGATTACGAGCCGGTCGAGCCCAACTTCACCCTTGCCCTCGCGACCCTCACCGCGCGGCTCCAGCGCCGCTCGCTGGTGGTGGTGTTCTCCGACTTCACCGATCCCACCGCGGCCGAACTGATGGTCGAGAGCCTCGGGCGGCTGGTGAACAAGCACCTCGTGCTGTTCGTCACCATGACCGACAGCGAGGTCGAGGATCTGATCGCCGCCCCGCCGGGCGACATCGCCACCCTCGCCCGCGCAGTCACCGCCGAGAGCCTCGCGCAGCAGAGGAAGCTGGTGCTGCAGCGGCTGCGCCAGCGCGGGATCGACGTGCTCGAGGCGCCGTGGGCAAGCATCGGCCCGCGCCTGATCGACCGCTATCTGGCGATCCGCGCCAGCGAGGCGATAGGATGAAGGCCCCCGTCATCTCCGCATGGTTCGGGCGCGGGCAGGTTGCCGCCCCGCCCGATATCGAAAGCGCGGCGCTGCGCTCCGACCGCTTCCGGTTGGAGCGCGAGGGCGACTGGCGCAGGCTCGAGGCGATCCTTGCGCGGATGGAGAAGGGCGGACTGAAGCGCATCGCCGACGAGGACCTGATCGCGCTCCCCGCGCTCTACCGCACCGCCGCCTCCTCGCTGTCGGTGGCGCGCGAAACCTCGCTCGACGCCGCGACCCTCGCCTATCTCGAGGCGCTGGTGCAGCGCGCGTGGTTCCAGGTCTACGGGCCGCGGCAGGGCTTCGCGCGCTGGCTGCGCGGGTTCCTGCTGGGCGGGTGGAGCCGCGCGGTGCGGGCCCTGTGGCTCGACATCTGCATCGCGCTGTTCGTGATGGTCGCGGGCGCGATCGTCGGCTGGCTGCTCGTGGCACGGGACGAGGCGTGGTATTACCGCCTCTTCCCCGCCGGCATGGGCGAGACCCGCGTGCCCGGCGCGACCCGCGAGCAATTGCTCGAAACCCTCGCCAACGAGGAAAGCGCGGCGGGGCTTGCGGGCTTCGCCGCGCAGCTGTTCAGCAACAATTCGGCGGTGTGCATCCTCGCCTTCGCATTGGGCTTCGCCTTCGGCATCCCCTCGCTGATGCTGCTGGTCCACAACCTCGCCCTGCTCGGCGCGCTGCTTTGGCTGTTCGACACGCAGGGGCTGGTGGTGGAGCTTGCCGCCTGGCTCTCGGTCCACGGCACGACCGAGCTGTTCGGCATCCTGCTGTCGGGCGCGGCGGGGCTGCATATCGGGCGGGCGATGGCCTTTCCGGGCAAGCTCCCGGTGCTCGATGCCGCCGCCGCCGCCGGGCGCCGCGCGGCGGTGGTGATGGTGGGGGTGGTGATCATGATGATCGTCGCCGCGCTGCTCGAGGCCTTCCCGCGCCAGCTGGTCGAGGGCACGGGCGCGCGCTTTGTGATCGGAGGCACGATGCTGACCTTCTGGCTCGCCTATTTCTTCCTCTACCGTCCGGCCCGGCCGGCCGAGGATGCGGCGCTGCCGCAGGGGCCGGCATGAGCAGGCGCGCGGCCAAGGCGCCCGCCGCCAACAAGCGCGCGCGCACGCTGGTGACGCCCGAGGGGCTGGCGCTACCCATCACCATCGCCCCGCGCTCGGCCCGCGCAGGGGCGCTGGCGATCGACGTGACGATCATCGTCGCGGGCCTCGTCGCCTTCCAGCTGGCGGTCCGCCGCATCGCCGACGGAATGCTGGGCGGGACGGGCTTCGATCCCGAGGGGATGCCGCCCCCGGCGCTCGAGTTCCTCGGCATCGTCTTCGCGCTGTTCGTGTTCGTGGTGTGGTACGGCTATTTCCTCGTGCAGGAGCTCGGCCCGCGCGGGGCGACGCTGGGCAAGCGCATCACCGGCATCCGCGTCGCCGCGCGCGGCGGGGGGCGGCTCACGCCCGAGGCGGTGATCGCGCGCAACCTGCTGCGCGACATCGAGATCTTCTACCCGCTGATCACTCTGCTTGTGCTCGCGGTGATGGCCCAGAGCGGCGAGGATATCGGCCTTCTGGGCTGGGCGGTGACCGCCTGGTTCGCGCTGTTCCTGCTGTTCCCCTTCTTCAACCGCGACGCCCTGCGCGCAGGCGACATCGTCGCGGGAACCTGGGTGGTCGAACGCCCCAGCGCGCGCCTTGCGGCCGCGCTGTCGGCGCAGGGCGCGGCCGCGGCCGAGGGCGCGAGCACGGTGACCGGGGTGCGCTACGATTTCGGCGAGGCCGAACTGTCGGTCTATGGCGAGAAGGAGCTCCAGACGCTCGAGCGGATGCTGCGGGATTCGCCGCCGGAGGCACTTCAGGCCGTCCACGCCACGATCTGCCGCAAGATCGGCTGGGACCCGGGCGCGGGCGACGAAAGGGCTTTTCTCGAGGCCTTCTATGCGCAATTGCGCGCGAAGCTGGAGGCCGACATGCGGTTCGGCAAACGCAAGGCGGACAAGCACTCATGAGCATCGACAGACGGTTCTTCATCGGTGGATCCCTCGCGCTGGGCGCAAGCGCCTGCATCCCGCCCGACCAGAGCCCCCTTGGCCGCCTGGCGGCAGAGCTGCGCATCATCGAGGCGGCAGGCGACGGCACGCTCGGGGTCGAAATCCACGACACCGCCACCGGCCGCTCGGTCGGGATCAACCAGGACAAGCGCTTCGGCCATGCGTCATCGTTCAAGTTCAGCCTCGCCGCGCTGCTGCTCCAGCGCCATGCGGCAGGCGCGATCGATGCCGACCGGCGGGTGACCTGGAGCGAGGCGGACATGATGCACCATGCGCCCTTCACCCGCGAGCGGATCGCCACCGGCGCAACCCTGCGCGAGCTGGCGCGGGCGACGCAGATCACCTCGGACAATCCGGCCGCCAACATCCTCCTGCGCGAGCTTGGCGGTCCGGCGGCGCTCACCGCCTTCTGGCGCAGCCTCGGCGACGAGGTCAGCCGCCTCGACCGCCACGAGCCCGAGATGAACCTCGTCCCCACCAGCGAGTTCCGCGACACCACCACGCCCGCCGCGATGGCGCGCACCGTGGCGAAGATCGTCTATGGCGACGTGCTGCCCGAGCCGCAGCGCGCCGAGCTCAAGGGCTGGATGATCGAGACCGATACCGGCCTCAAGCGCGTGCGGGCCGGGCTGCCGGAAGGCTGGGTGGCGGGCGACAAGACCGGCACCAGCGGGCTGATCGGCGGGACCGAATACAACTACATCGACATCGGTTTCGCCGAAGGGCCCAAGGGTCAGGCCCCGATCACCTTCGCCTGCTATTTCCGCGCCCGCCAGACGGTCGAAGGGATGCAGCCCATCGGCGAACAGACCCTCGCGCGGGTGGGGCGCATCATCAAGGAATTCGCCGAGCCCGAGCGCGGCCTGCCGCTGGTGGGGAAGCTCTACTGACCTACTGAAGCCGTTCGTGTCGAGCGTAGCCGAGGCACCATTACTGAGGCCTCTCGACTTCGCTCGAGGCGAACGGGGCTCGGATCAATGATCCGGCGTCGCCGACGCCTTCTCCTCGCCGCCGAAGATCGCCACCTCGTTCAGCCCGGCGCTGTTGGCCCGGCCGCGATACATCCCTGTGGTGTTGAAGCTGAAGATCGCCTGCCCGGCGGGCGTGACGAGGATCACCCCGCCATCGCCGCCCATCTGCCTCACGTCCTCCATCACCGCATCGGCGATGTACTGCACCTCCTCGGTGCGCACGAAGGGATCGGGGGCCTTGTCGCCCGCCATCGCCGCCTTGACCTCGACCGTCGCGCGCAGCCGCGCGCAGATCTCGTGGGCGACGCCGACGCGCAGGAAATACTCGCCCCAGCCCGTCGCCGAGACCGCGCAGGCGCGGTTGTCGGCATAGGTGCCCGCGCCGATCACCGGGGCATCGCCGATGCGGCCCCAGCGCTTGCCCGTCATCCCGCCGGTCGAGGTGCCGGCGGCAAGATTGCCCTTCCGGTCGAGCGCCACCGCGCCCACCGTGCCGAACTTGTGATCGACATCGAGCGCGGAGAGCTTCTCGGCCTTCAGCCGCTCCAGCGATTCGCGCCGCGCGGGCGTGGCGAAGTATTCGGGCGGGGTGACGGCGAAACCCTTCTCGGCGGCGAAGGCCTCGGCGCCCGCGCCCATCAGGAACACGTGCTCGCTGTCGGTGCGCACCCTGTCGGCGAGCAGGATCGGATTCTTCACCGTCTTCACCCCCGCGATCGCCCCGGCAGACCGGTCGCGCCCGTCCATGATCGAGGCGTCGAGCTCGTTGGTGCCCTCCCAGGTGAACACCGCGCCCTTGCCGGCGTTGAACAGGGGCGAATCCTCCATGATGATGATCGCCGCCTTGATCGCGTCCATCGCATCGCCGCCATCGGCAAGGATCTTCGAGCCCGCATCGAGCGCGCGCTGCAGATCCGCCTCGTAGGCGGCGCGTTTCTCGGGCGTCATCTGCGCAGGATCGAGCGTGCCCGCGCCGCCGTGGATGGCGAGCGACCATTCGGGGGCGTCTTCGGCAAGGGCGGGCTGGGTCATCAGGGCGAGAGCGGCGAGCGCGATGAGCTTCTTCATGGGGCAAGGGTGTAACGCGGCCCTGCGGCTTTCGCCAGCTTAACAGCACGCCGCCTGCGCGCTAGGGCGAGGGTATGATCCTGCGCCCCGCCACCCTCGCCGATGCCCCTGCCCTTGCCAAGCTCGGCGCCGACACCTTCGTCGCCGCCTTCGGGCACCTCTACCGCCCCGAGGACCTCGCCGCCTTCCTCGCCGAGGTGCACAACCCGGAGGCGGTCGCAGGCGAGATCGCGGGGGATGAATGCACCCACCGCCTCGTCGAGGTGGAGGGCAGCCTCGTCGCCTTCTGCAAGCTGCGCTATCCCACCAAGTTCGGCGAATACACCGACGCGCAAAACCCGATCGAGCTCGGCCAGCTCTATGCCCTGCCCGCCTACACCGGCAGCGGCATCGGCGCGCAGCTGATGGACTGGGCGCTCGCCCACGCGCGCGAGCACGGCAACGATGCGGTGCTGCTCAGCGTCTATGCCGAGAACTTCGGCGCCCAGCGCTTCTATCAGCGCCACGGCTTCGGCAAAATCGCCGACATTACCTTCAGGGTCGGGGAACATATCGACCCCGAATTCCTGTATGAGCTGAAGCTGTAACCACGGGAGAGGGACGATGAGCGAATTCGACTGGGCGAGCACCACCGACGAGGTGCTGGAGGGCAAGGACCTGTCGGGGCGCACGGTGTTCGTCACCGGCGCGAATTCGGGGCTCGGGCAGGAGACCGCCCGCGCGCTGGCGAGCAGGGGCGCGCACGTGATCATGGCGGGGCGCGACCAGTCCAAGCTGGACGAGAGCGTCGCCGCGATCCATGCCGATCACCCGCGGGCACAGCTCGACACCATCACCGTCGATCTGACCAGCCTCGAGAACATCCGCGCCGCCACCTCGCGCGCGCGCCAGCGGTTCCAGAAGATCGACATCCTCATCAACAATGCGGGCGTGATGGCGACCCCCTTCCTGCACACGGCCGACGGGTTCGAGATGCAGTTCGGGACCAACCACCTCGGCCACTTCGCGCTCACGGCGGAGCTCATGCCGCTGATCGAGCGCGGGCACCTGAAGCGCATCGTCAACCTGTCGAGCCGCGGGCACTTCATGGGGCCGGTCAATTTCGAGGACCCGAACTACCAGCACCGCCCCTATGATCCCTGGACGAGCTACGGCCAGTCCAAGACCGCCAACGTGCTGTTCACCGTCGGTCTGGAGCAGCACTTCGCGGTGCTCGGCATCCACGCCTATGCGGTGCACCCGGGCGGGATCGAGACCAATCTCGGCCGGCACATGTCGCCCGAGATGCGCGACGGGCTGATGCAGCGGGTGACCACATCGGACAGCAATTTCCGCTGGAAGACCATCCCGCAGGGCGCGGCGACCAGCTGCTGGGCGGCGACCGCCGATGAGCTCGAAGGCAGCGGCGGGGTCTATTGCGAGGACTGCCACGTCGCCGAGGTCGACGACGAATCCCAGGTGAGCGGCGTGCGCTCCTATGCGCTCAACCCCAGCTATGCCGAACGGCTGTGGGCGCTGAGCGAGCAGCTGACAGGGGCGAAGTTCCCGAGCTAGGCGGCAATGAACTCCGCCAGCAGGCCGAACACGTCCTTTGCCTCGCGGGTCGGGGTGATCGCCATGAAGACGTGCGGTGCGGCCTCGTATTCGTAGAGCTTCGCGTCCACGCCCGCGGCGCGCAGGCGGGCGAGGAAGGTGCGCGAATCGACGATGAACAGGTCGTGCCGCCCGGTCCATATGCGGGTCGGGGGGAGCTGGGCGAGGTCCTCGGCTGCAGCGTAGAGCGGGCTTACCTCGGGATCGTCCATCGGCCGCCCGTCGGCCACCAGTGCCCCGCAGGCGCGCAGGGTGCCGATCTTGAGCATCACGTCATGCGGCTCGACCGCAGCGATGGCCGGGTCGGCGAGGCCGAGATCGAGCCACGGCGCGAACAGCGCGAGCTTGCCCGGCAGCGGTCCGCTCCCGCCTGCCAGCCGCAGCGCCAGCGCGAGCGCCATGTGCCCGCCGGCGCTGTCGCCATTGAGGATGATTTTCGCCGGATCGTGCCGCGCGGCGAGATCGGCATGGACCGCGTCGGCCAGCGCGTCCTGCGCGGCGTGGCTCGCCTCGGGCACCACCGGGTAGAGCGGCACGGTGACGCTGATCCCGCAAGCCTTCACCATCTCGGCGACCAGCGGCCAGTGCACCTTGAACATCGGCCGCACGAAGCCGCCGCCGTGGAAATAGATCATGTGCCATGCGCCCGGCCCCGCCTTGGGGTGGAGCGTGACGACCCTGTGGCCCAGCACCTCGCGCTCCTCGACGGCGAAGCGCTTGCGGAAGCTTTCGGGCATGGGCGCATCGAGCGGCAGCTTGCGGCCCGCCATCGCGGCATGGAACCCCGCCTCGTCCAGCGGGAAGACCGGTTCCTGCCGGCTCACCAGCCACTTGATCGCCCGCGTCAGCAGGCTCGGGCTCGCGCTGCGCAGTTCGGTCGCGGTCTCGGTCAGCATGGTTTCTCCCCTCCGGCCCTTGCAGACTGCCGCGCGCGGGGCCCGTGTCAAGCGCGTGCGCGCGGTCATTGCCCCGTCACGTGCGCGCGGCTATATGCGCTCCCATGTCCAGCATCCGTCCCTGGCGCACGATCGAGCGCCGCAAATGCCGTCAGATCATGGTCGGCAACGTCCCCGTCGGCGGGGACGCGCCCATCACCGTGCAGACCATGACCAACACGCCAACCGAGGACGTGAAGGCGACGATCGACCAGATCCGCCGCTGCGAGGAAGTGGGCGCGGACATCATCCGCGTGTCCTGCCCGACCGAGGAATCGACCGCGAACTTCAAGCAGATCACCCGCGCCGCGCGCATCCCGGTGGTCGCCGACATCCACTTCCACTACAAGCGCGCCCTCGAAGCCGCCGATGCTGGCGCGGCGTGCCTGCGCATCAATCCCGGCAATATCGGCTCGGCCGACCGCGTCGCCGAGGTGGTGCGCGCCGCCAAGGCCAATGGCTGCGCGATCCGCATCGGCGTGAACGCCGGGAGCCTTGAAAAGGACCTCCTCGAGAAATACGGCGAGCCCTGCCCCGAGGCCCTGATCGAGAGCGCGCTGGATCACATCAAGCTGCTGCAGGACCACGACTTCCACGAATACAAGGTGGCGGTGAAGGCCTCCGACGTGTTCCTCGCGGTCGCGGCCTATCACGGCCTCGCCGAGACGGTCGATTGCCCCCTCCACCTCGGCATCACCGAGGCGGGCGGGCTGATCGGCGGCACGGTCAAATCCTCGATCGGCATCGGCTCGCTGCTGTGGGCCGGGATCGGCGACACCATCCGCGTCAGCCTCTCCGCCGAGCCGGAGCAGGAGATCAAGGTCGGCTTCGAGATGCTCAAGGCCCTCGGCCTCAGAACCCGCGGCGTGCGCATCGTCTCGTGCCCCTCGTGCTCGCGGCAGGGCTTCGACGTGATCCGCACCGTCGAGGCGCTCGAGCAGCGGCTCGAACACATCAAGACCCCGATGAGCCTCTCGATCCTCGGCTGCGTCGTCAACGGCCCGGGCGAGGCGCGCGAGACCGACATCGGCCTCACCGGCGGCGGCGCGGGCAAGCACATGGTCTATCTGCGCGGCGTGACCGACCACACCGTGCAGGACGAGAACATGCTCGATCACATCGTGCGCCTCGTCGAGGAAAAGGCCGCCGAGATCGAACGGGGCGAGGCCACCGCCTTCGACCCGCAAGCCGCGCCGCAAGCGGCCGTCGCCGCAGAGTGATCCGCCGCGTCTGGGCCGCGGGCCTCGCACTGGCGCTTGCCGCCTGCGCGACGACGCCTGACGCGGCGGCGCATCCCGAGGCACGCCCCTACGCTGCCGAAGCCGACGCGGCGCGCAATGTCGATGCCGCGCTCGCCCGCGCCGCGACCTCGGGCAAGCGCGTGCTGCTGGTGCTCGGCGCGAACTGGTGCCACGACAGCCGCGCGCTCGCCGGGTGGCTCGAAACCCCGCGCTTCGCCGCACTGGCCGCGCAAAGCTATGAGGTCGTCTTCGTCGACGTCGGCACGCCCCAGACCGGCGAGGGACGCAATCTCGACATCGCCCACCGCTTCGGCCTTGCCGAAATCACCGGCACCCCCGCGCTGCTGGTGCTGACCGCGGAGGGCAAGGCCGTGAACCTCGACACCGCCGCGACATGGCGCAATGCCGCGAGCCGCAGCGAGGCGGCGATCCACGCCGAGCTCGCCGCCCTCGCCGGGCCGCCCGCGCCGTGATCGCGGCGCTGCTGCTCGCGCTGGCGCTGGCGATGGACGCCTTCGCCGTCGCGCTGACGCAGGGCGCGCGGTTCCGGCCCTCGGTGGCAGGGGGCCTCGCCATCGCGGCGACCTTCGGCACCTTCCAGGCGGTGATGCCGCTGATCGGCTGGGGGATCGGCGCGGTGGCGCTGGGCTATGTCGCGGCGATCGACCACTGGATCGCCTTCGGCCTGCTCTCCTTCCTCGGCCTGCGGATGCTCGGCGGGCATGTCGGCGAGGCGGAGGCCGCCCGTGCGCTCACCGGCCGGGCGCTACTGGTGGCAGGGGTGGCGACCAGCATCGACGCGCTGGCGGCGGGCATCACCCTGCCGACGCTGGGCGTCGCGCCGCTGACGGCAGTCGGCCTGATCGGCCTCGTCACCTTCGCCCTGAGCGGCGCGGGTGTGGCGCTGGGGCGGCGCGCGGGCGATCACCTCGGCGAATGGGCCGAACGCGCGGGGGGCATCATCCTGATCGGCCTCGGGTGCAAGATCCTCGCCGAACACTCCGGCTGGCTGTGACGCCATGCTCCACGTCGTGCACCACGCCGACTACATGGCCCCGCGCCCGGAACGCGGCACCTTCCGCTTCGACAAGTACTATCTCGTCATGGAGGAACTGCGCGCCTCGGGTGCGCCGCTGACCGTTCACGCCCCCGAACCCATGCCGCGCGAATGGCTCGATGCGGTGCATTGCCCCGACTATGTCGACGAGGTCTTCCGCGCCGAAGTCCCCCGCCACAAGGAGCGGCGGATCGGCTTTCCCGTCACCCCCGCGATCACCTCCCGCGTGCGCCACACCAACGGCGACACCTGGCTCGCGGCGCAGCTTGCCCTGCGGCACGGCTATGCGGCGAACAGCGCCGCCGGGAGCCACCATGCGCTCCACGACACGGGCGCGGGTTATTGCGTCTTCAACGACCTCGCCGTGACAGCCAACCGCCTGATTGCCGAGCGCCACGCCGCCCGGGTGCTGATCGTCGACTGCGACGTGCACCAGGGCGACGGCACCGCCAGCCTCACCGCCGGGCGGGAGGACATCTTCACCCTCTCGCTCCATGCCGAGAAGAACTTCCCGGTGAGGAAGGCGCGCTCCAGCCTCGATGTCGGCCTCCCCGACGGGCTCGACGACGATGGCTACATGGAGGCCCTCGCGCGCCACCTGCCGCAGGTGCTGGCCGACTTCGCCCCCGATTTCGTGCTCTATCAGGCGGGGGTCGATCCGCACCGCGACGACAAGCTCGGGCGGCTCGCCCTGACCGACGCGGGGCTGGCGCTGCGCGACCGCTTCGTTGTCGGGTCGTGCCGCGGTCGTGGCCTTGTCGTCGCCAGCGCATTGGGCGGCGGTTACGGCGACGATGCGCGTGCCGTCGCCGCCCGCCATGCTGCCTCCATGCTCGAGATGGCGCAGGAGAACGCCGCATTTCCCGCACCGCGCTCCACGAATCGGGGCACAGCTGCGATGAACCGTTGACGCCCTTATTGGGAACCGGCCGCGCGCGGGTTACGTTGGGGAACAATGAAGCGTCGCGACATTCTGAAGGGCACTCTGGCAGCGGGAGCGGCACTGGCGCTGCCTGCGCGCCTGTTCGCCTCGGTGAGGACCGGCACCCCGCGCGACCGCATCCTGTTCGACATCGCCAAGCGCGAGCTGGCCCGCGCCGGCAGTTCGATCTGGCGGCACGACATCGTCGGCATCGCCGATTTCGGCCTGCATTCGGCCAAGCCGCGCTTCCACTTCGTCAATCTCGAACGCGGCGAGATCGTCTCGCACCATGTCAGCCACGGGATGGGCTCCGACCCGCAGCATGACGGCTGGCTCAAGCAGTTCTCGAACACCGAAGGCTCGAACGCGACCAGCCGCGGCGCCTATGTGACATGGGAATGGTACAAGGGCCGCTACGGCACCTCGGTGCGCCTGGGTGGGCTCGACCACACCAACGAGGCGGCGCTCAGGCGCTACATCGTGATGCACCACGCCAGCTATGCCGAGACGTCGCACCTCGAGAAATTCGGCCGCCTCGGGCGCTCCAACGGGTGCTTCGCGATGGGCACCGAACAGTTCCGCGAGGCGCTGCTGCACCTTTCGGGCGGGCGGCTGCTCTATGCGGATTCGATGGGGCTGGAGGAAGACGGTTCGATCCAGCCGGTGCCGGAGCTTGCGCTCTATGAGCGCGCCCCGTTCGAGGCCGGCGCGCGCCCCGCTCTGTCGGCCTACTAGGGCGCTTTCCTACCCGGCCGCCCCAAGCTAGGCAGGCAGCCGATCTTTCGCATCGTCGAAGCCCCGCCGCACCGTAGCTCGACCGGAAAAACGCGCCGAACACCTGTCAACTTCGGTTTTGGCCTGCAAGCCAATGAAATTGCAGCGAAATTCCTGTAGGAATGCGAAGTTTACAGTGTCAACTTTGTAAACTTCGCCAGGCCTCTAGCTGTCGCGCAGATCGTCCTCGATCACGATCACCTCGTCCGTCGGCAGGATGCTGCGGTTGCGCACCCGCGGCTTGTCGAGGCTGGCGAGCACCGGCGCGTCGCGGCCATAGATGTCCTTGAAGGTCGCCATCTCGCCGTTGATGTCGGTCGCCATGGTGAAATAGGTGATGTAGGCGGCCCACTGCTTCTCGAGCATCACCTTGGTGTACTTGCCCGAGGTCGAGATCGCGACCGCTTCCTCCTTGGTCGCGCCCTTGCCGAGGATCGCCATCGTCATCGCCAGCTCCAGCGCCCGCTCGGTCCGCACGCAGCCGTGGCTGAGTGCCCGGTCGGCATTGGCGAAGAGGTGGCGCGAGGGCGTGTCGTGGAAGAAGATCGCGTGCGGGTTGGGCATTTCGAGCTTCATCTGCCCGAGCGAATTGCCCGGCCCGGGCTGCTGGACCACGGTGATGTAGCCGTTGGCGCCCTTGGTCGCGACGTAGCCGTTGCGCTTGGCCCAGGCAGGGTTGGCGAGCGCCCGTGCGCCCAGCCCCTCGCCCTTGACGATCGACTGCGGCACCGTCCAGGTGGGATTGAAGACCACACCCTCGACCATCTCGGCGAGCTGCGGGGTGGCGGTGCGCCCCGGCTTGCCGACGATCGTGCGGTAGGTGCTGATGATGCGGTTCTTGACCGTCAGGCGCAGCTGGAACTCGGGCACGTTGGTGATGAGGTATTGCGAGCCGAGATCGCGCGCCAGCCAGCGCCAGCGGTCCATGTTGGCGCGGATCAGCTTGCGCTTGGCGGCATTGCTGGCAGGGGTCGCTGCCAGCTCCGCCTTGAGCTTGGCGTAATCGGGGTGGGTGGGGTTCAGCTTCGCGAGGGTGCCGGCGATGTCGCCGGTCCGCAGCGCCTCGGCCAGCACCTCGCCCGAGGGGTGGGCATCACGGTCGGGATCGACCACGAACCACTGCTCGCGCGCCTCCATCGGGGTGCGCCCGTCGCGCAGGTCCTCGACCAGCCAGATGAAGCTCTGCGAGGCGAGCTCGTTCAGCTCCTTCGAAGGGCCGGAGGCGAGCGCGACCTTGAGCGGGGCGAGGTCGTAGTCCTTGGGGTCCAGCCCCTCGGCGCCGATCCCCTCGATCACCGCGACGAGCTTGGCGGCATTGGCCACGGTCCAGTTCTGCACCAGCGGGACCACGGGCTTGTCGCCGCCCTGCACCACCGGCTCCGAGACGGTCGGGAAGGCTTGGGTGAAGGCATCCGAGCTCTTGGGCGTCGGCGAGGGGGTGGGCGCGGGCGCGGGGATCTGCACGGTCACCGGGCCGCCGGTCTGCTGGCCGCCGGGGATCACGCCGGGTCCCTTGAGCGCCCCGCCCTCCTGCGCCATCGCCGCCGTCGTCGCCACCAGCGCGGCGATCGCTGCGCCGCCAGCCAGTCTGCCCGAAAACCTGATCATCACTTGCTGCCTTTTCGCCCCGTGTCGGCATCCTTGCGCCGCACCAACCGCGCCGCGACCTTACCCGCAGCGCCATGCCGCTATCAACCATCTTGGCTTTCACCTGCATTAATGTTCACAGGCGTGACCTCGCATCCACGCCCGCCTATGGCACCGCTCATGCCCTCGCACCGCTCCGCCTTGCTCCCCTTCGCCGCCGCACTGGCCGGAGTCGGGTTCCTGTCGCTTATGGACGCCTTCATGAAGGAGGCGGCGCTTCTGATCGGGGCCTATACCGCGACGGTGCTGCGCGCCTTCATCGGGGCCGCGCTGATCGCGCCGGTGTGGCTCTCGCGCGGGCCCGCCATGCCGACCCGCGCGGTCTGGCGGCTCCATGCCGAGCGCGGCGTGGTCTCGGCCTTCATGGCGCTGACCTTCTTCCATTCGCTGACCCTGCTGCCGCTCGCCGAGGCGATCGCCCTCTCCTTTATCGCCCCGCTGATCGCGCTCTACCTCGCCCGGGTGCTGCTGGGCGAGACGATCAGCCGCGCCGCGATCGGGGCGAGCCTACTCGGCTTCGCGGGCACGCTGGTGATCGTCGGCGGGCGCATCGGCGAGGGCCGCTTCGACGAGGACGCCGCCTGGGGCATCGCCTCGCTGATGGTTTCGGCGCTGCTCTATGCCTACAACTTCATCGTCATCAGGCGGCAGGCGCAGGTGGCCGGACCGCTCGAGATCGCGACCTTCCACAGCGGTATCGGCGGGCTGGTGCTGCTGACGCTGGCGCCAGTGCTGTGGCAGCCGCCCGAGGCAGCGGCGCTGTGGCCGCTGGTGGTGGCCGGTGCGCTGACCGTCGCGGGCTCGCTGTCGATCGCTTGGGCCTATGCCCGCGCAGAGGCGAACGTGCTGGTGCCGACCGAATATTCCGGCTTCGTCTGGGCTGCCGGCATGGGCTGGCTGTTCTTCCGCGAGCCGGTGACGCTGCCGACGCTGGCCGGCACGGCGCTGATCGTCACCGGCTGCTGGCTCGCCACCCGCCCGCAGCGCGCCGCCCCGGTCGCCACCGCTTGAGACCATTTCCCGACGGCGCCCCCCTTGACCTCGCGCGCGCAGCAGCGCAGGAGCGCGGGCGAAATCCCAAGCCCTTGGTGGATCGGGGGCGGGACAACCAGAAGGATGGAAACCCTCTCATGACCGCTATCGGCCAGGATTCGCTCGGCACCCGCCAGATGCTTGACGTGAACGGCAAGCAGTACGCCTATTACTCGCTGGCCAAGGCCGCCGAGCAGCTGGGCGACATCTCCCGCCTTCCGATCTCGATGAAGGTGCTGCTCGAGAACCTGCTGCGCTTCGAAGACGGCGGCTTCACGGTCGACCGCTCGCACATCCAGGCGCTGGTCGACTGGCAGAACAACCCCGTCACCGGCGAGGAAATCCAGTACCGCCCGGCGCGCGTGCTGCTCCAGGACTTCACCGGTGTGCCCTGCGTGGTCGACCTTGCCGCGATGCGGGACGCGATCAAGAAGCTCGGCGGCGACACCGCGAAGATCAACCCGCTGGTGCCGGTCAACCTTGTGATCGACCACTCGGTGATGGTCGACGAATTCGGCCACCCCAAGGCGATGGAAGCCAACATGGCGCTCGAATACGAGCGCAACGCGGAACGCTACGACTTCCTCAAGTGGGGCTCCAAGAGCTTCCAGAACTTCACCGCCGTGCCCCCGGGCACCGGCATCTGCCACCAGGTGAACCTCGAGCACCTCGCCCGCGCGGTGTGGTCCTCGGAAGGCCCTGACGGCGTGATGGTCGCCTATCCCGACACCTGCGTCGGCACCGATAGCCACACCACCATGATCAACGGCCTCGGCGTGCTGGGCTGGGGCGTCGGCGGGATCGAGGCGGAAGCCGCGATGCTCGGCCAGCCGGTCTCGATGCTGATCCCCGAAGTGGTCGGCTTCTACCTCGAAGGCGCGATGGCCGAAGGCGTGACCGCGACCGACCTCGTGCTGACCTGCGTGCAGATGCTGCGCAATGTCGGCGTGGTCGGGCGGTTCGTCGAGTTCTACGGCCCGGGTGTCGCCAACCTGACGCTCGCCGACCGCGCCACCATCGCCAACATGGCTCCCGAATACGGCGCGACCTGCGGCTTCTTCGGCATCGACGACAAGACCCTCGATTATCTGCGCCTCACAGGCCGCAGCGAGGAAACCATCGCGCTTGTCGAGGCCTATGCCAAGGCACAGGGCATGTGGTTCGATCCGGCCAACGAGCCGGTCTTCACCAAGACCCTCTCGCTCGACATGGCGACCGTCGTCCCCAGCCTCGCCGGCCCCAAGCGCCCGCAGGACAAGGTGATCCTCCCCGAGGTCGACGACCTGTTCAACTCCGATCTCACCAAGGTCTACGGCAAGGCAGCCCCCGCCCGCGTCGGCGTCGAGGGCAAGGACCACGACATCGGTGACGGCGACGTGGTGATCGCCGCGATCACCTCCTGCACCAACACCTCGAACCCCGACGTCCTGATCGCCGCCGGCCTCGTCGCCAAGAAGGCCAACGAGAAGGGCCTCAAGCCCAAGCCGTGGGTCAAGACCTCGCTCGCCCCGGGCTCGCAGGTCGTCACCGACTACCTCGTGAAGTCGGGCCTGCAGGAGCACCTCGACGCGGTCGGCTTCGACCTCGTCGGCTATGGCTGCACCACCTGCATCGGCAACTCCGGCCCGCTCGCCGCGCCGATCTCGGCGGCGATCAACGGCAACGACATCGTCGCTGCCTCGGTGCTGTCGGGCAACCGCAACTTCGAGGGCCGCGTCTCGCCCGACGTGCGCGCGAACTTCCTCGCCTCGCCGCCGCTGGTGGTCGCCTATGCGCTGAAGGGCACCGTCACCGAGGACATCACCACCACCCCGATCGGCCACGACCAGAACGGCGCGCCGGTGATGCTCGCCGACCTCTGGCCCACCAATGCCGAAATCGCGGAGCACCGCGCCGCCAACATCGACCGCTCGATGTTCGAATCGCGCTACGCCAACGTCTATGATGGCGACGAGCACTGGCAGGCGATTACCGTCGAGCCCTCGGACACCTACCAGTGGCGCGCCGGGTCGACCTATGTCGCCAACCCGCCCTATTTCGAGGGCATGACCATGACGCCCGCGCCGGTCACCGACATCGTCGATGCCAAGCCGCTGGCGATCCTAGGCGATTCGGTCACCACCGACCACATCTCGCCGGCCGGCTCGATCAAGGAAGACAGCCCGGCGGGCAAGTTCCTGATGAGCAATCAGGTTACCAAGAAGGACTTCAACTCCTACGGCTCGCGCCGCGGCCACCACGAAGTCATGATGCGCGGCACCTTCGCCAACATCCGCATCAAGAACGAGATGGTGCCGGGTGTCGAAGGCGGCTTCTCGACCTATGGCGGCGAGACCATGCCGATCTACGACGCGGCGATGAAGCACAAGGAAGACGGCACGCCCCTCGTCGTCATCGGCGGCAAGGAATACGGCACCGGTTCCTCGCGCGACTGGGCGGCGAAGGGCACGATCCTGCTCGGCGTGCGCATGGTGATCGTCGAGAGCTTCGAGCGCATCCACCGCTCGAACCTCGTCGGGATGGGCGTGCTGCCGCTGCAGTTCAAGGAAGGCGACACCCGCGAGACACTGGGCCTGAAAGCCACCGACAGCTTCTCGATCCGCGGTCTCGCCGACCTGACCCCGGGTCAGGACGTCACCGTCGAAGTCACCCGCGAAGACGGAACGCACTTCAGCTTCACCGCGCTGTGTCGCATCGATACCGCAAACGAGATGGAATATTACCGCCACGGCGGCATTCTCCATTACGTTCTGCGCAAGCTTGCGGCATAAGGAGAGGCATGACCCGCACCGACTTCGCCTTTCTGATGTCGCCCCTGCCGCTCGCGCCGCTGATGCTGGCGGTGGCGGCCTGCGGGGGTGAGAGCGGCGAGGGGAGGAAGGGCGATGCCCCGGCCGGGCCGCTCGGCTTCGAACTGGCGATGGCGGCGACGGCGGACGATGCGGCAGCCCCGCTGCCCGCGCCGGCGTCGCTCGTGTCGCTCTCGCCCGAGGAACTCGCCCAACGGATCAAGGCGGGCGATGTCCGCCTGATCGACGTGCGCACCGACGAGGAAGTGGCCGAGGGCACCATCCCCGGCGCAGAACACATCGCGCTCGACCGGTTCGATCCCGCCACGATCGCCACGGATGACGGGCGCGAGGTGGTGTTCTACTGCCGCTCCGGCCGCCGCTCGGCCATCGCCGCCGAAAAGCTGGCCGAGGCGACAGGCGCGCCCGCGACGCACCTCGAGGGCGGCATCCTCGCCTGGGAGGCTGCGGGCCAGCCGGTCGCCAAACGCTGACCGGGCGTTAACCCTGCCGTGCTAATGCGGCGGGATGACCGGGACCCTCACCGCCTTCGATCCGATGGCCGACCCGCGCAAGCTCGCGTGGTTCGGTCACATCGTGCGCGAACGTCTGCTCCGCCATCCCGCGGTCGAGCGCATCGCCACCGACCGGGCCGAAGTGTTCCGCGTGAGGGGCTTCCTCAAGCGCAGCGATTGCCGCGAGATCGTGCGCGTCATCAACCACCAAGCGGCGCCCTCGACCCTCTACCGCGGCACCGAGCGCGAGGGTTTCCGCACCAGCTTCACCCACCATTTCGGCCGCAACGACCCGCTGACGCGCAGCTGCGAGCAATACATCTCGGACCTGATGGGCATCGACGACAACCACGGCGAGGTGATGCAGGGGCAACGCTATCAGGCCGGGCAGCAGTACAAGCACCACTTCGATTTCTTCGCGGTCGGCGAGGGCTACTGGCAGCAGGAAGCCAGCCGAGGCGGTCAGCGCACTTGGACAGCGATGATCTGGCTCGACGAGCCGCGCGAGGGCGGGGAGACCGATTTTCCCAAGCTCGGCCACAGCTTCCGCCCGGAGACCGGCACGCTGATGCTGTGGAACAACATGACCCCCGACGGGCACCCGAACATGGCGACGCTGCACGCCGGGATGCCGGTCAAGCGCGGCATCAAGCACATCATCACGCGCTGGTACCGCCAGGAGCCCTGGCGGCTGATCAACCCCGCCTGAGCGGGCGGCGCGCGCCGCCCTCTATGCGCCGGTGATGTGCCGGCGCCGCAGGATCGCCGCCGCCGCGAGGCCGAACAGGATCGTCATCGGCGGAGCGGGAACATCGTGACCGCCCGAGGTCGAGGAGGAGCTGCTGCTCGACGAGGACGACGACGAGCTGCTGCCGCTCGAGGAGCTCGATCCCGAGGACCCGCTGGAGCCGGAAGACCCGCTCGAACCTGTCGAGGTCGAGGAGCTCGAGCTCGACGAGGAGCTGCTGCTTGAGGAGCTGCTGGTGCTGCTGGTCATGTCGCCCGAGGTGCTGCCGCCGCTGGTCGCACCGCCCGAGGACGAGGAAGACGAGGAGCTGCTGCTCGACGAGGAGGACGAGGACGATGAGCTACCGCCCGAGGAACCCGAGGAAGAGCTGCCGCCCGGCTTGCCGCTGCTGCCGCCCGACGAGGACGAAGACGAAGACGACGAGCTGCTGCTCGACGATCCCGACGAAGACGAGGACGAGCCCGAACCGCCCGAGCTGCCGCCCGGCTTGCCGCTGCTGCCGCCCGATGAGGACGAAGACGAGGACGACGAGCTGCTGCTCGACGATCCCGACGAAGACGAGGACGAGCCCGAACCGCCCGAGCTGCCCCCCGGCTTGCCGCTGCTCCCGCCCGACGAGGAGGAGGAAGACGACGAGGAGGAGGACGACGAACTCGAGGAGGACGAAGACGACGAGCCCGAACTGGTCACGGCGCCGGTCGAGGAACTGACGTTGCCGGACGAGCTCGACACGTTTCCGAAGGAGCTGGAGACGTTACCGGACGAGCTGGAAACCCCGCCGGTACTGCTCGAGACATTGCCGGAGGTGCTGGTGCTCGACACCGCCCCGGTGCTGGTCGACACGGCACCGGTCGACGTCGAGGTCGACACCGCCCCGGTCGACGAGGTGATCTGGCCCGAGGACGAGGTCGTCGAGGTCGAATTGTCGATCCGGATGTCGATCACGATGCCGCTGCTGGTCGTGCCGCTGCTGGTGGGCGGTGCCGGCGGGAAGCCTGACGAGGTCGGAGGCGCCGGAGGGAAGCCCGACGAAGTCGGCGGGGCCGGCGGGAAATCGCCCGAGGTCGTGCCGCTGGTGCCGCCGCCGGTGGTGGTGGTGCTCACCACCGAGACGTCGCCTGAGGACGAACCGCCGCCGCCGAAGAAGCCGCCGAAGAAGCCGCCACCGCCGAAGCCCAGGCCGCCGCCGAAGCCGCCGAAGCCGCCGCCCCAGCCGCCACCCGGCCCGCCGCCGCCCGAGATCGGCGGGAGCGGGGGAAGCGGCGCGGGCATATAGGCGATCTGCGCGATCGGCGGGCATTCCTCGGGATTGAAATAGGCCTGGACTGCGCCTGCCGGAACGCTCGGCGCGCCGACGGGCCCGGGGCCGACCGGCTGGCACTCGATGGTGCGCTCGACGATCCGCCGGCGACGCTGCTCGGGCACCTCGATGATACGCGGGTTACCCTTGATGTAGCGCGCCCCCGTGACCGGATCGACCTTCACCAGCTTGCCGTCGATGTTGGTCGAATAGTCCGGCGCGTCGGTGTTCATCGGCTCCGCCATGCGCACGGCGCCGCCCTGAAGCAGAGCGACACCCGCAGCAGCGGCGGAAAGCTTCGCGATGGCCAGTTTGAGCGACATTATCGTTACCCTGTTGCCTGCGAGGGCCGGAGCGCGAAGATCGCACCTCCCCCAAATCCAGCCTTCTTTTGATGTGAGAAGTCGGACAGGGGCAATCGCGTTAACGCTGTGCAGGCGCTTCAAATGGCCGGAATTGCCGCGATTTCGCGGGATTTCGGGCGCGCTGTCCCGAACTGGCACCGAAAAGGGGGCGGCGGTTAGCCGAAGGGTTAACGCGGACGGGCCAGACTCAGTCCTCGAACAGCCCGCCCTGTCCGCCGGGCGATTCCCGCGGGGGAATCAGTTCGAGATGCGCCCAGCCGGCATCGTTGAGCACCCGCCCGCGTGCGGTGCGGGCGACCAGTCCAAGCTGGATGAGGTAGGGTTCGACCACCTCCTCGATCGTGTCGCGCGGCTCGGCGAGGCCCGCGGCGAGGGTCTCGATGCCGACCGGCCCACCCTTGTAGGTGGTGGCGATCATCGAGAGGTAGCGGCGGTCCATCGTGTCGAGCCCGAGGCGGTCGATCTCGAGCCGCGTGAGCGCCTCGTCCGCCACCGCGCGGGTGACGGTCGCGCTCCCGGCGACATCGGCAAAGTCGCGCACGCGTCTGAGGAGCCGCCCCGCCACACGCGGCGTGCCGCGGCTGCGACGGGCGATCTCGTGCGCACCGTCGGGCGCGATGGCGAGGCCCATCAGCCCCGCCGCGCGGGTCACGACCCGCTCCAGCTCCTCGTGGGTGTAGAAGTTGAGCCTTACCGGAATGCCGAAGCGGTCGCGCAGCGGCGTGGTCAGCAACCCCTGCCGCGTGGTCGCGCCGATCAGGGTGAAGGGCGGCAGGTCGATCCTGACCGAGCGCGCCGAGGGCCCCTCCCCGATGATGAGATCGAGCGCGCGGTCCTCCATCGCAGGGTAGAGCACCTCCTCGACCACGGGCGAGAGGCGGTGGATCTCGTCGATGAACAGCACGTCATGCGGCTCGAGATTGGTGAGCAGCGCGGCGAGATCGCCCGCCTTGGCGATGACCGGGCCGCTGGTGGCGCGGAAGCCCACGCCAAGCTCGCCCGCAATGATCTGCGCGAGCGTGGTCTTGCCGAGGCCGGGCGGGCCGAAGAACAAGGTATGGTCCATCGCCTCGCCTCTTGCCCGCGCGGCGGCGATGAAAACGGCGAGGTTCCCCTTGGCCGCCTCCTGCCCGACGAATTCGGCGAGGCGTCGCGGGCGCAGGGCCGCGTCAGGGTCACCGGGCTGGCGGGTGGGGGAGTGGAGGGGGGTAGAGTCAGTCATTCACCAAGCCGAGTGGTTCGGATACCAGATGCCGCGGACGAGGAAGTTGCCCATGTTTGGCCTCACATGGTTCTGTTCGACCTCCTCCATTGACCGGATCCGGCTCGACGAGCCGATCTCGCACGGGCCGAGCCTTTCACGAAGCAGAGCCAAGGCATCGTCTAGGTCGCGCGCGGTAACGCCCATGCCGAAGGCTGCACCCTGCGGCAGGTCCGGTCCGGTTGGTTCGATCCAGAAGATTTCCATCACCCCGCCGCCTTCTTCAGCGCCACGCGGATCAGGTCGCCTTCGGTCGCACCCTCGCCCAGTTCCTCCAGCGCCCGCGCCACGGCCTGTGCAGCCACCGCAGGCTTGAAGCCGAGATTCTCTAGCGCGCTCGCGGCATCCGCGCCCTTGCTGCCCGCAGGGGCAGAAACCGCGCTCACCGCGAACCCGCCCGAGCCGCCCGGCATCCCGCCCGCCTTGTCCTTCAACTCGTTGACGATCCGGCCTGCAAGCTTCGGTCCCACGCCCTGTGCGCGGGCGACCATTGCCGCGTCGCCCTTGCCGCAGGCGTCGCGCAGCTCTCCGGTCGATAGGGCAGAGAGGATCGCCAGACCGACCTTGCTCCCCACGCCCTGCACGCCCGTCAGCAGCCGGAACCAGTCGCGCTCGGCCTGCTCGGCGAACCCGAGGAGGCGCATGTCGTTCTCGCTCACCTGCAATTCGGTGTGGACGGTGCAGGCCTCCCCCGCCTCTCCCAATGCTGCAAGCGTGCGGCTGGAGCAGTGGACGAGGTAGCCCACCCCGCCGACATCCACGACCGCCCAGTCCTCGCCGGTCGCATCGAGCCTGCCTGAGAGCTTTGCAATCATGGTTTGTTCCTGCCGCAATCGGGCACGCTTGGCCAGAGCGAAGCCCGCACAATCCCCGTTCGCTTCGAGCGTAGTCGAGCGGCATTCATCAAGGTGTCTCGACTACGCTCGACACGAACGGGAGTTTGGGTAAAGAACCGCGCCCATGAGCTGGAATACCTTCGGGCGCGTGCTGCGCTTCACCACCTGGGGAGAAAGCCACGGGCCTGCGTTGGGCGCGGTCGTCGACGGCTGTCCGCCGGGGCTCGCGATCTCGGAGGAGTTCATCCAGCCATTCCTCGATGCCCGCAAGCCGGGCACCAGCCGCTTCACCACTCAGCGGCGCGAGGATGATCTGGTGCGGATCCTCTCGGGGGTGTTCGAGGGGAAGACCACCGGCACGCCGATCAGCCTGATGATCGAGAACACGGACCAGCGATCGAAGGACTATTCCGAGATCGCCCGGCAATACCGGCCGGGCCATGCCGATTACGCTTATGACGCCAAATACGGCATCCGCGATTATCGCGGCGGCGGGCGCTCGTCCGCGCGCGAGACGGCAGCGCGGGTGGCGGCGGGCGCGGTGGCGCGGCTCGTCATCCCCGAGGTGACGATCACCGCCTATGTCTGCGAGCTCGGCGGCGACCGGATCGACATGGCGCACTTCGACGCTGCCGAAATTGCCAAGAACCCGTTCTTCTGTCCCGATGCGGCGGCGGCGAAACGCTGGGAAGAAAAGGTCGATGCCGCGCGCAAGGCCGGATCCTCTCTGGGCGCGATCGTCGAGTGCGTCGCCACGGGCGTCCCCGCAGGCTGGGGCGCGCCGATCTATGCCAAGCTCGACAGCGACCTTGCGAGCGCGATGATGAGCATCAACGCGGTCAAGGGCGTCGAGATCGGCGACGGGTTCGAAGCCGCGCGGCTGACCGGCGAGGAAAACGCCGACCCGATGCGCCCGGGCGCCGACGGGAAGCCGGAATTCCTCGCCAACCACGCTGGCGGCACGGCGGGCGGCATATCGACCGGGCAGCCGGTGGTGTGCCGGGTGGCGTTCAAGCCGACCTCCTCGATCCTGACGCCAGTGGAATCGATCAATTCGGCCGGAGAGGCGGTGGAAGTCGTCACAAAGGGCCGCCACGATCCGTGTGTCGGCATCCGCGGCACCCCGGTGGTCGAGGCGATGATGGCGCTGGTGCTGGCCGACCACAAGCTGCTGCACCGTGCTCAAGTAGCGTAAGCGGTAGCGCGAGAGGGACGCGCTCAAGTAGCGAAGCGGTAGCGTCACAGGGGCGCGCTCAAGCAGCGCAAGCGTAGCGCGACAGGCACCCGCCCCCGCGCTCCTCAGCCTCTATCGGCGGAACAGCCGGCGATAGGTGTAGTGCTGCGCCGCCCAGCGCAGGCCGAGCCACACGGGCGCAATCAAGCCGACAAACACCCCCAGCCTTGCGGCGCGAGCCGCGAGGCTCATGTCCTCGGCTGCGGCGGCCATGTCCGACAGCGCGAAATAGCCCTGCATCCACGCGATCCCGAACACGACAAGGCCGCCATAGATCACCATCATCTGCCGCCGCGGGACCGGGAGGAACTCGCTGCGCAGATAGGCTCGCACCGTCGCGGTCGCCTGGTTGATCCACCAGCACCAGAAGGCGATCATCGCCGCGCAGCCTGCCATCATCTTCCAGTACTGCCCGACATCGTTGAGATAGGCGCCCATCGCCGCAAGCAGCACCCCGATCCCGAACAGGTTGAAGAAGATGTTGCGCATCTGATCGCGCGCCTCGACCATGTCGGGAGTCGTCCCGTTCCATTCGGGCGTATCGACCCACACGGTGCCGTGGAACACCTCGGGATAGCGGGCATAGAAGGCACGATCGTTCGTGACCTCGTGCCCGCGGAGGCTGCGGATCATGTCGGGATGCGGGCGGAACGGCGGATCGGCGATTTTGGCGCAGTCCCGCTCCATCGCCTCGTAATCGGCGATCCTGCCGGGCTCGGCATCGAAGGCGATCCGGCGGCGCGTGTAGGTGCCGGCGTGGAGGCGCTGCGCGATGCAGGCGATGATGTCGATCTCGTCGCGGTGATGGACGCGCTCGCCGCGCGCCATGAGCATAAGGTCCCAGCCCGGCTCGCAGCGCCAGAACACGTCGAGCGCGGTGGCGAGGTCGCACTCGTCCTGCATCACGATCCACAGCAGCGGCTCGAGCCGGTTGCTCCAGTTGAAATCGAGCGCCGCGCGGTGCCAGTCGTCAGGGCTGGCGGTCTTCAGCCAGTCGATATGCGCCATGACGTAGTCGTCGCCGTCCGGCTTGATCGTGCTCATCCAGTCGACGCCGGTCAGCATCTCGTTCATGTCTGCAATCCCGCTTCGCCCCGCCGCGATGCACGCCTGCATCGGGCTGAAGCGGGAGGGGCCTAGCGCACGGCGGGTTACTTTCCGGCTAACCTGTTCATTTCCTTCGGTGGCACGTAGCCGGGATCATGCGCGAAGGGCAGCGGTCCGCCCGCCTCCAGCGCCTTCAGCACGGCCGCGAAGTCCGTCCGGCAGCGAAAGCCCAGGTCGCGTTCGATCGCCGAGGGATCATAGACGCGCCCGATGCTCTGCGGCAGCTGCCAGCCGCGAGAGGCGTAGAGTGCGGGGGCTTCGGGGAAGCGTTCGGCGATCATGCCGGCCGCGTCGCCCTTCAGGCGCGCCGCGTCCGCACGGGTGAAGGGCGGAGGCGCGCTCACCACATAGACTCCCCAGCCGAGCCGCGGTGCGGCCTCCAGCGCAGCGAGGTGCGCAGCCGCGCAGTCCTCCACCGTCAGGCGGCGGTTCAGGAACTCGTTGGCCTTGAGGTTCTCACCCGCCGGCACGGCGTCGGTATCGTCATCCTCGGGGAAGAAGCGCGCGACCCTCAGGGCGATCACCGGCAGGCCGTGGAGGTCATGGGTGAGGCGGCACAGCTCCTCGGCGGCGCGCTTGGTGACGCCGTAGATGTTGCGCGGGGCGAGCGGGGCGGTGCGCTCGTCGAGCCACACCGCCTGGCTCGCCACCTCGTCGCGAATGGCCTGCGTGATCATCAGCGAGGTGGTCGAGGTGAAGACGAAGCGATCCGCCCCGTGCCGCACTGCCGCCTCGAGCAGGTGCAGCGTGCCGGTGACATTGACGTCGACGAAGGCCTGCGCGGGATAGCGGACGATGTCGGGCTTGTGCAGCGCCCCCGCATGGACCACCGCCTCGAAGCGGTGTTCGGCGAAGAGGCGCTCGATGAGGCCTGCATCCGCGACGCTCCCGATCGTGTCGGTATGGGCTCCCGGCGCGATGTCGAGCCCGGTGACCGCGTGGCCCGCACGGGTCAGGAGCGGCGCGAGAAAGCGCCCGAGCCAGCCAGACGATCCGGTGAGAAGCACCCGCATGACGCGCCTGCTAGCAGGCCTGGCCCCACAGGCAAGCGAGCGGGCGGCGGGTCAGGAGCAGCAGTTGCAGCAGGCCTTGCCCGCGCCTACGATGGCAGTGCGCAGCGCATGGGCGAGGCGCCCCTCGCTCACTTCGCCGAGTACGTCGCGCTTGACCCCGATGAACCGTTCGGTCTGATTGCCAAGTTCATCGAAGGCCGAATGGACGATGCCGAGCACATCCTTGCGTGACAAGGTCATGGCGGCCTCGTTCTGGGAAAGCGCGGAATTCTCGAAGTCGAACCCGATGGGTGTGACCCCGGGCTCGCCATAATCCTTCGACATGCAACCCTCTCTGGCTCTTCTAAGCCACGTTTCCACGCCCGGGCGGGTTCATGCCACGCCGCCCCAAGGCTGGCAAATTGTGCACCGGCAAAACGGCTCGCAAGGAGCCTGTTCAGTCTCAGGTTATTTTGATCCAGCGCAATTTTCGCCGATAGAAATCCTTTGCGAAAGATACTTCGTTACACACCAACTGCTGCGAAACTCGGTTCGCCTCGCGAGCAGCGCAGTTCATGGCTATTTAGCTGATTTTGCGGTCGTCCCACCGTTGCCCGCGTCCACTAACGCGGCGGTTTACCATAAGCGCGTCAGTTCCCGCCGCCACGATTGAAATTTCCGATTTTCGCAATCGCACAAATGATCTTTTGTGCAGCGCAAAAGGGCCTATCTGGGCAGTGTCGGAAACGACCCCTCTTCATCAAGACCCAACATAAGGACAAACTCCCATGGGTATCATCGGTTCGACCATCAAGCCGTTCACCGCCACTGCCTTCCAGAAGGGCAAGGACTTCTTCACCGTCACCGACGCAGATCTCGCGGGCAAGTGGTCGGTGTTCTTCTTCTATCCGGCCGACTTCACCTTCGTGTGCCCGACCGAACTCGAGGACATGGGCGAAAAGTACGCCACCCTTCAGGCGATGGGCGTCGAAGTCTACGCCGTCTCGACCGACACGCACTTCAGCCACAAGGCGTGGAGCGACACCTCGGATAAGATCGGCAAGCTGACCTTCCCGTTCCTCGGCGACCAGAACCACCTGCTCTCGAACAACTTCGGCGTGCTGCGTGAAGGCGCCGGTCTTGCCGACCGCGCGACCTTCGTGGTCGATCCGGACGGGGTGATCCAGATCATGGAAATCACCTGCGAGGGCGTGGGCCGCAATGCCAACGAGCTGACCCGCAAGATCAAGGCCGCCCAGTACGTGCGCGCCAACCCCGGTCAGGTCTGCCCCGCGGCGTGGGAAGAAGGCGCGGACACCCTCGCACCCTCGCTCGACCTCGTCGGCAAGATCTAAGCGAACCGGCACGCGCGGGGCTTCTCCCCTCCCCCCTCGGTCCCGCGCGGCCGCAAATCCCGAGAGCCTTTCAAGGAGCCCTCGGGTCGTAGCCGGGACCGGATGTTTCCCGCCCCTCCCCCCCTTTTGGGGCGGCGGCATCCGGTCCCGTGTTGCCCGACACACCGAACACATACGTCTCGCGCGATGATCCGCGCCCGGAGGACACCCATGCTCGACGCCGCCATGCAGGCCCAGCTCAAGACCTATCTCGGCAATCTTCGCGAAGGCGTGGAACTGGTCGCCTCGCTGGACGACAGCGAGAAGTCGCGCCAGACGCGCCAGCTGATCGAACAGATCGCCTCGCTGCACGATCTCGTGAGCGCGCGCTTCGACGGGACCGACGCCCGCAAGCCAAGCTTCGTCATCCGCCGCGCCTCGGACGCGGAGAAGTGGGTGCGCTTTGCGGGCCTCCCTATGGGCCACGAATTCACCTCGCTGGTGCTCGCCTTGCTGTGGGCCGGCGGCCACCCGCCCAAGGTTGATGCCGACCTGATCGAGCAGGTCCGCGCGCTCGAGGGCGATTACCACTTCGAGATGTTCTTCTCGCTGACCTGCCACAACTGCCCTGACGTGGTGCAGGCGCTGACGTTGATGGCGCTCGAGAACCCGCGGATCACCGCGACCCTTATCGAGGGCGGCACCTTCCAGGAGGAAGTCGAGCGCCGCGACATCATGGCGGTGCCGGCGACCTTCCTCAACGGCGAGCCGTTCTACAACGGCAAGATGGAGCTGGCCGAGATCCTCGCGAAGCTCGACGTCAACGCCGATGCCAGGCAGGCCGAGAAGCTCAGCCAGAAGGCGCCCTTCGAGGTGCTGGTGATCGGCGGCGGCCCTGCGGGCGCGGCGGCGGCGGTCTACACCGCGCGCAAGGGTTTCCGCACCGGCATCGCGGCTGAGCGCTTCGGCGGACAGCTGATGGACACGCTCGGGATCGAGAACCTCCCCGGCACGCCCTACACCGAAGGCCCGAAGCTCACCGACAGCCTGAAGAAGCACGTCGGCGAGTACGAGATCGACCTGATGGACCTTGCCCGCGCGGTCGAACTGCGCGCCGCGAAGGACGTCGGCGGCTATCACGAGGTCGTGATGGCCAATGGCGCGACGCTCAAGGCGCGCTCGCTGATCCTCTCCACCGGCGCGCGCTGGCGCAACCTCGGCGTGCCGGGCGAGGCGGAGTATCGCAACAAGGGCGTGGCCTATTGCCCGCACTGCGACGGCCCGCTGTTCAAGGGCAAGAACATCGCGGTCATCGGCGGCGGCAACTCGGGCGTCGAGGCGGCGATCGACCTTGCCATGATCGTCGGCCACGTCACCCTGATCGAGTTCGATACCAGGCTGCGCGCCGACGAAGTGCTCCAGCGCAAGCTGCGCTCGCTGCCGAATGTCGAGATCATCACCAACGGCCAAACCACCGAGATCCTCGGCGAAAACGGCAAGGTCAGCGGCCTCGTGGTGAAGAACCGCGCCAAGGGTGACGAACGCCGCATCGCGCTCGAAGGCGTGTTCGTGCAGATCGGCCTCGTCCCCAACACCGAATGGCTGCGCGACACCGGTCTGGAGCTGTCGAAATTCGGCGAGATCGTCATCGACGATCACGGCGCGACCAGTATACCCGGCATCTACGCTGCGGGCGACTGCACCACCGTGCCGCACAAGCAGATCGTCGTCGCGATGGGCGAAGGCGCGAAAGCGGGTCTGGGGGCGTTTGACTTCCTGATCCGGAACGAGCCGGTCGAACAGGTCGCGCAGGCGGCTTAATCCTGCGCGAGATGTGATCGGAAGGGCGGGCTCTCGACGGTGAGCCCGCCCTTCTTGTTTTCGTCATTGCGAGCGTAGCGAAGCAATCCACCGCCTGCCGGCGAGCTTGTCGCACCGGCAAGCGATGGATTGCTGCGGCTCCTCGCAATGACGATCTGAACTAATCGCCCCGCTCAATCAAAAAGCGCGCATTAATCGATTGGACGCAACTTCCTGAAAGCGTCATTCTCTCCTCATAGACTACGCGGCAGACCCGCGAGTCTGACCCCCAGATGTGAGAGGAGACACATTCATGGACGCAAAAACCGGAGAGATGAGCGGCGGTTGCCCGTTCCACGGAAGCATGGAAATGCGCAACCTGCTGGGCCGGACCAACCGCGACTGGTGGCCGCAGGCGCTCCAGGTCGACATCCTGACCGAAGGCGGCCGCAGCGCGAACCCCTATGGTGAGGACTTCGATTATGCCGAGGCCTTCAACGCGCTCGACTACAACGCCCTCAAGGAAGACCTCAAGGCGCTGATGACCGACAGCCAGCCCTGGTGGCCGGCGGACTACGGCCACTACGGCCCCTTCTTCATCCGCATGGCCTGGCACGCGGCCGGTACCTACCGCACCGGTGACGGACGCGGCGGTGCGAACAGCGGGCAGCAGCGGTTCGCTCCGCTCAACTCCTGGCCCGACAACGGCAACCTCGACAAGGCCCGCCGCCTGCTGTGGCCGATCAAGCAGAAATACGGCAAGAACATCAGCTGGGCGGACCTGTTCATCCTGACCGGCAATGTCGCGATCGAGAGCATGGGCGGCCCGGTGTTCGGCTTCGGCGGCGGCCGTGCCGACGTGTTCGAGCCCGAAAGCGTCTACTGGGGCACCGAGGAGCAGTGGGTCAACGAAGGCGTGCCCACCCGCATCCACCCCAAGGAAGGCCGCGCGCTGGAAAATCCGCTCGCCGCGATCCAGATGGGCCTCATCTACGTCAATCCCGAAGGCCCGCAGGGCAACCCGCATGACCCCGAGGGCATGGCCCGCGACATGCGCGAGACCTTCGCCCGCATGGCGATGAACGACGAGGAAACCGTCGCGCTCACCGCCGGCGGCCACGCCTTCGGCAAGGCTCACGGCGCGCACCCCGCCGACACCTTCGGCGGCGCTCCGGAGAGCGAAGACCTGCACCTGATGGGCTTCGGCTGGCTCAACGATGCCGACGAGATCGCCAAGGGCAACATCACCACCTCGGGGATCGAAGGCGCATGGACGCCGAACCCGACCCAGTGGGGCAATGACTACTTCCGCCTGCTGTTCAAGTATGACTTCGAGCTGGTGAAGTCGCCCGCCGGGGCCTGGCAGTGGCAGCCGATCAACCCCGATCCCGAAGACATGGCCCCCGACGCGCGCGACCCGTCGAAGAAGGTGCCGACTATGATGACCACCGCCGACATGGCGCTCAAGAACGACCCGGAATATCGCAAGATTTCCGAGCGGTTCCTGCACGATCAGGCGGCGCTCGACGATGCCTTCGCCCGCGCGTGGTTCAAGCTGTGCCACCGCGACATGGGGCCCAAGATCCGTTACCTCGGGCCCGAAGTGCCGGAAGAAACGCTTATCTGGCAGGACCCGGTGCCGGCCGGCACCATGCCCTCGGATGCCGAGGTCGCCCGCTTCAAGGCGGCGATCCTGAACTCGGGCCTTTCGGTCCGCGAGCTGGTCAAGGCGGCCTGGGCCTCGGCCTCGACCTACCGCAACTCCGACCACCGCGGAGGCGCCAACGGGGCGCGCATCCGGCTGGAGCCGCAGCGTTCGTGGGCGGTCAATGATCCCGCAGAGCTGTCGAAGGTGCTCGACACCATCGAACAGCACCGCGGCAGCCTCAGCATGGCCGACGCCATCGTGCTGGCCGGCTCGGCCGCGGTGGAGAAGGCGGCGAAGGATGCGGGCTTCGACGTCGAGGTGCCCTTCCTCGGCGGGCGCGGTGATGCGACCGAAGAGCACACCGACGCGGCAAGCTTCGAGCCGCTCGAGCCCTTCGCCGACGGCTTCCGCAACTACCTCAAGACCAAGGCGCAGGTCCGCACCGAGGAGATGCTGATCGACCGGGCACACCTGCTCGGCCTGTCGGTGCCCGAGATGACCGTGCTGGTCGGCGGGATGCGGGCGCTTGGCGCGGTGAGCGATCATGCCCACCACGGCCACCGCATCGGCGTACTGACCGAGACCCCGGGCAAGCTCACGCCCGACTTCTTCCGCAACCTGCTCGACATGGGGACCAAGTGGTCGCCGGTCGATGACAGCGGGGACGAGGAATATGTCGGCGTCGACCGTGCGACGGGCGAGGAGAAGTGGCGCGCGACCCGCACCGATCTCGTCTTCGGCTCCAACTCGATCCTGCGCGCGCAGGCCGAGGTCTATGCCGAGAGCGGAAACGAGGGCAAGTTCGTGTGCGACTTCATCTCGGCCTGGACCAAGGTGATGAACGCGGACCGCTTCGATGTGACCTGGGCGAAGTACCACGCCTGAGCGGTGATACGCTGAACACGAAGGGCCTCCGGTGGCGACACCGGGGGCCCTTTTGCTTTGTGGCCGCCAGCGGTTCCGCCCCGCCCCCGCACGCCGGAACAGCGTTAACCGGCCTTTCACCGCTGCTGCGATAAGTCCCTGAAAATCGAGCAGAGATACCTTCAAAGGGCCGCAGATATGTCGCTGATCGACCCCCAATCGGTGCCCCGGCTGGCGCAGCACTATCCGCGCGCGCCGGGCCTGTTGCGCCACAACCTCGCCGCCGAGCCGCTGCTCGGTCTGCCCGCGCTGGCCGAGGCCGCGCGCGCCCTGCCCCGCGAACAGGTCGAGCGGCGCATGCACGATGCCGGCAACGGCGAGGCCTTCCGCATGATCGAGGCCGACACCCACCCCGCCGACGCGATCGCCGCCGGATGCGTGAACGACGCCTGGATCATGCTACGTTATATCGAGCAATTGCCTGCCTACCGCGCCCTGTTCGAGCGACTGCTGGCCGAGCTTGCCCCGGCGATCGGCCCTGCCACCGGGCCCGTGTGCGACATCAAGGGCTTCGTGTTCATCTCCGCCCCCGGCACCCACACGCCGTTCCACTTCGATGCCGAATACAACATCCTGTTCCAGATCGCCGGGGACAAGGTCTTCGCCACCTATCCACCTGCGCCGCCCTATATCGATCTGGCGCGGCGCGAGGCCTATCACGTGGCGGGAGAGAACATGCTTTCCTGGAGTCCCGACTATGCGGCGGCCGGGACCGAGCACCGGCTCGCGCCGGGGGATGCGCTGTTCGTGCCCTATTGCGCGCCGCACTGGGTGCACGCCGGCGATGCGATGTCGGTGTCGCTGTCGGTGACCTGGCAATGCCGCCGCAGCCGTGCGGTGGCCGATGCGCTCTGGCTCAACCCGGTGATGCGCCGCGTGGGCCTGCCCGCCTACGACCCCGCCGCACATTCCGCCGCGCACGCGCCCTGGCTGCGGGCGGCGGCGCGGCGCGTGGGGCAGAGGATCGGCCTGCTGTGAAACCGCTCGACGACAGCGCGCTGGAGATCGCACCGCGCCCGCGCCCGCTGGCCCACCCGCGCGGGGTGGCGCCGGCGCGGGTCGCCTTCCACCGCCCGGGAAATCTGCTGCTGCCCGACCGGCGGCGCTGGGCCGAGCTCGCCACCTGCGCGGCGGCCGGCAACGTCTTTGCCGCCGACTGGTTCATGGAACCCGCGCTGCGCCATTGCGGGCGCGAACGCTCGCTGCGCCTCGCGGTGGTCGAGGACGCGGCTGGCGGCTGGCTCGGCGCGATGCCGCTGACGCTTGATCCGGTGATCGGGCGCTGGCCGTTGCCGAGCCGCCAGAGCTGGCACAGCGCCAACCAGTTCATCGGCACGCCGCTGGTGCGCCCGGGGGCCGAGAAGGTGTTCTGGGAGGCCCTGCTCGGCCATCTCGACCGCCATCCCGGGGTGGCGCTCGGCCTCTATGCCGACACCCTCCCGCTCGACGATCCCGCCACCCTCGCGCTGGCGAGCCTGTGCGCCGAGCACGGCCGCGCACTCCACCAGTGCCGCAGCTTCACCCGACCCGCGCGACTGGGGGCAAGCGCGGGCGACCCGCGGGCGGCGAAGAAGCTCGACAAGCGGCTCGACGGCCTCGAGCGCAAGCTTGCCGAAGCCCACGGCGAGGTGCGGCTGGTGCTGCACGATCACGCGGAGGACTGCGAGCCGTGGCTGGGGGCCTTCCTCGCGCTCGAACGGGCCGGGTGGAAGGGGCGTGCGGCGAGCGCGCTCGGCTGCCATGCCGCCACCGCGGGGCTGTTCCGCGAGGTGATCCGCGAAGGCCATCGCCGCGGGGCAGTGCGGCTCGCCAGCCTCACGACGGGCGAGACGATCGTGGCGATGACCAGCTGGCTCGTCCAGCGCGGCCGCGGCTACGGCTTCAAGATGGCCTTCGACGAGCGGTTCCGCAGCTTTGCGCCCGGCCGCCTGCTGATGCGTCGGGTCGCCGGGTTGGCGGCGGCGGCGGGGCTGACGCTGTTCGACACCTGCACCGTCCCCGACGCGCCCGACGACCCGCTGTGGCCCGACCGCCGCGCCTTCGGCGATTTCGCCGTGGCGATCGGCGGCCCGGCGCGGCGCGCTCTGTTCGACAAGGTGATGCGCGCGCAGACGGCGCGGCGGCGGGGGATGAAAGCCTAGGCCGGCGGATTTAGGCAGGAAGGGCGAGGTGCTTGGCGCCGAACACCGACTGCCAGCTCGCGATCTCCTCGACCACCGCTTCGTCGAGCGCGTGGATCAGGTCGGCGGCGGCGTGGTAGGTGAGGGCGTCCGGCGCGCCCGAGAGCAGCAGGCCGATGCGCTCCTCGATCTCGCGCAGCTTTTCCGCCGCGACCCGCGAGATCGCACCGAAGCGTTCGAAATCTCCGAAATAGCGGATCCCTGAAAGGTTCGCGCCGAGCGTCGGGAAGGCGACGCCGAAGAAGGTGAAGAGCGGCGAGAGATCGGCCGCGAGGTCCTTGGGCGCCATTCCCGCCAGCCCCGCGCCCTTCAGCAGGAGATAGGCCAGCACCGAGACCACCGCGAGCTTGAAGCAGGTCGCCGCCACCCGGTCGAGCCGGCTGTGGACCGTCTCCAGCCGGTGCGCCTTGGCGGTGTGATAGGCGCGCTGGGCGCTGACATGGGGCAATACCGTGCCCGCCAGCCCTGCGCGCAGGTAATCGCGCGTGGCGGCGACCGCAGGCAGGCCGACATCGCGCAGCGCGTGGCGGGCGAAGTGTTCGGGCCATTCCGCCCCGCCGCCGCCCTGTCCTCCGCTTCTCGGCCAGCGCCCGGTCGGCCGCGCTACGCCGAGCAGCAGAAGTGCCGGCGCATGGCGCAGATATTCGGCCACGCGCCGCATCGCGAACCAGCGCCGGTGCCAGCCGAGCCGCGATCCGGCCGCGGTCAGCACCAGAATCCCGCCGAGCAGCAGCAGCTCGATCCCGGCGAAGATCCACTTGTATTCCGCAAGCCCCAGCGGGAGGAAGGCGATGCCGATGATCACCGCCAGCGCGGCGAGCACGAAGTTGACGCACATGCCCGACCGGTAGGCATCGGCGAGCCGGCTCGCCACGCCGTCGGCCCAGGCGAACAGCGGCAGGATGTCTGCCGCCAGCTCGCGCGCCACGCGCGGATCGCCGCCGGGCATCGCCTCGGCCGCGGCCACCACCCCGGCCCCGCTGCCGCCGACGATCGCGCCGGGCGCCTCGTAATCCACCCGTAGCGACCCGAAGGCCCCCGCCCCGCCGCCGCCGAAGACCGCCTCGATCCGGCGATAGAGGCCGAAGGCCTTGCTCGAGCGCGGGCGCCACTGCTCGGCGGCGAGCAGCGTCGGGCTCCAGCCCTCGACCACCACTGCGGCGCGGATGATCGCCTCGAGCCGGGCGAAATCGGGTTCGGCGGGGGCAGGCTGGCGCAGTTCCTCGGGCCGCCCGAGGATGCGGCAGGATTCGGGCGTCGTCGGGTCGATCAGCAGCACCGGCGCGCCCATCGCCAGCGCGGCGGTGACGGTGTGTCCGGTGCCGCCGGGCAGGTTCGCGACCTTTCCGTCCCACACCGCGATAACGAGATCGGTGCGCTCGATCATCACCCGCCCGGCGAGCGCGACGTTGTCGGACGAGAGCGCCTCGAAGGCGCGCGCGGCGGCGCGGTCGTCGGGCGCGGCGAGGCTTGCGCGCCACAGCGCCTCGACCTCGGCATCGCGGTCGGCGAGTTCGAACAGGCTCGCCCGGGCGGTGATGGCGCGGATCGCGGCGGCTTTGGCCTCGACCGCAGGATCGGCTGCGGGCCGGCCTGCCAGCACGGCGTCGACATCGGTGAGCGTCAGGGGATGGGCGTTGATCGCGCAGTTGAGCGCCGCGCCGAAGGGCATGGGCACAGCCAGTTCCCACCCGCGGGCGAGCGCGATCTCGGCGGCGACCTGATCGGTGCCGTCAACCAGCAACGAATGGAGCCGCACCGCCCCGCGCGTCCCCGGCAGCCCGGCACAGATCGTGTCGATCCGCGCGAACAGCGCCTCGAGCGCGGCGGCGATGGCGGAAGCGTGGGCCGAGAAGGAGGGATTGGAGGCGCGGTGCCCGGTGATCCCGAGCGAAAGGTGCGGCTGCCAGCTGTCGCGGACGGGGGCAGGCAGGCTGGCTGGCATCGGCACGTCGTCTCCCCCCTGCCCGCGCGCCGACGCGGGGCGTGGCATCGTGCTTAATCGCTCACCCCGTCCGCTTGCAACCGCGAAGCGACCCCCGCGCGCGCAGGTTTGACGATGTCCCGCGAAGCAGGCATCATCGCGCAAGGCATTGGGGAGACAGGGGGATGGCCGGGAGCAGGGCGGCATTGCGCATGGCCATGCTGGTGATGGCCGTGTTCGCGCTGGCGTCGGGCGCGCGCGCGGCGACAACCGACGAAGCGCCTGCCGCCATCGCCTACCCGCGGGGTGTCAACCACCACTACCGTGCTCCTCAGGACCCGCTCCCCGAGGTCGCCGCCCGCGAGGCGGCCGCCGCCGACGCGGCCGCGGCGGCCTGCAACGAGGGGAGTGCCGCCGGCTGCGTCGCACTCGGGGATGCCTTCCAGCGCGGCGAGGGCCGCCCCCAGATCCGACCGGTCGCGGAGCTGCTCTACCGACGGGCCTGCAACGCCGCCGATGGCGCGGGCTGCGCGCAGCTCGCCGCCTTGCTGCTGCACCGCGGCACCCCGCAGGACGAGGTCGAGGCCGAATGGCTGACGGCACGGGCCTGCCGTCTCGGGGTCCCCGCCGACTGCACTCTCACGCCGCCCGATCCGCGCGAGGTCGAGGCCGGCCTGCGGGCCGATTGCCGGACATCGCAAGGTACCGCCGAGGCGTGCCGGACCTTGGCCGCCATGCTGCTGGCCGAGCCGCGTACCAGACGCCGCCTTGCCGAGGGCCTCGCCCTCATCGACCGGCAGTGCCGCGCGGGCGGACGCGAGGCCTGCGCCGATGCGCTGCAATACTGGGAAGCGACGGAAAATGGCGAGGGGCCGCGCACCTTGGCCTATCGCGATCTGGCCTGCACCGCCGGCGACACCTCGACCTGCATCGTTCTGGCGAAGGCGGCCTTTGCGCGGGGGCCGGACGAACGGGCAGCCGCCACCGCCCTGTTCGCGCGCGCCTGCGCGGGCGGGGATCTGCCAGCTTGCAGCCAAGCCGCCGACCTTGCCCGCGAACCGCTGCTTGCGCCGGAATGCGATGGCGGGACGCTGGCGTCCTGCACCGAACTCGGCCTGATGCTCTACCGCTGGAACAGCGTGCTGTTCGATCCCGACCGCGCCATCGCGGTACTTTCCGCAGCCTGCGAGGCGGGGGCTTTCGCGGCGTGCAAGCCAGCGGGCGAATACACGCTCAACCGCAGCAGCGATGCCGACAGAGATGTGAAGGCGAGGCGCGCCGTCGCCCTGCTCGCACGCGGCTGCGAGGCGGGAGAGCGCGAGGCCTGCGAAACCCTTGCCGACGAGCTCGCGGAGGGCCCGAGGGTGCTGTTCGATCAGGCGCGGGCGGAAGAGCTCTATCTGGTGCAATGCGACGCCGGGCGGGCGAAGGCCTGCGACGCCCTGGTGCGCTTCAGCCATCCGGCCGCGCCCGCGCCGCTGGCGCAGGGCTACGATCCGCCGATCCGGACACCCGAGGAGATCGCCGAAGAGGAACGGATCGAGCGCGAGGAGCGCGAACGGCAGGACGCCGAATTCGCAGCGCAGCGCTGCCAGACCAACACAGCGATCTTCGAGGGCGTGACCTACAGCGATACGCTGTGCATCAGTATCGCGCGGGTGATCGGCGGCTTTGCGGTACCCCGGCTCGAGCAGGCGCCGTGGCAGGCGCTGCTGTGGCGGCCGGAGCAGATCGGGCGGACCAAGGTCTCGGGCGGGGACAGGGTGCTGTGCGGGGGTAGTCTGGTGCGCACGGGCTGGATCGTGACCGCAGCCCACTGCCTCGTCGACATCGAGAACACCGATATCGTCACCGGCGGCCATCGGGTCCGGCTCGGTCTGATCCGGCCGTTCGAGGACGAGGGCAACAGTTACGCGATCCGCCGCGCGATCCGCCATCCGCGCTTCGACCCCAAGACCTACGCCTTCGATATCGCGCTGGTGGAATATGACCCGCGCAGCGGCACCAGGGGCGACTTCGTCACCGGCGTGGCGCGGATCAACCTCGACCGGCGCACGCTGGCGCAGCGACCGGTCCGTGCCGGCGCGCCGGTGTTCACCTTCGGCTTCGGGCGCACCCGGTTCGTCGACCGGCACCGGTCCGACTTCGCGCAGGCCGCCGCCGGCAGCATTCCCACCTATTTGCAGGCGGCGCGGCTGATGCTGCGCGATGCGGAGGAATGCACCCAGCTCACCGCCTTTCGCGACCTGCGCAGGGATTCGATCCTGTGCGCGGCGGGCGCCAACGGCGAGCAGGCCTGCGACGGCGACAGCGGCGGGCCGCTCGTCACCTATGGCGACCAGAAGGGTGTTCCGACCCTGATCGGGGTGGTGAGCGCGGGCAAGGCCTGCGGCACCACCGGCAAGCCAAGCCGCTACGTGCGGATCGGGCACCCGCTGGTACAGGCCTGGCTGGAGGAGAACCTGCCCGGCTTCAGGGCCGAACCGACGGCTCGCTGACCGCGACCGGCCCGTCCGAGGGATAATTGCGCAACATCCTGCAAGAGGGCATATTTGCCGGACAGGCGGGAGAAAGATGATGGGCAAGCGAGTGGCGGCGCTGGCGGGTCTGGTTCTGGCGGCCGCGGTGCTGGGAGCGGCCCCGGCGCGGGCCGATCCGCGGGAGGTCCGGACGCTCGACACCGCATGCCGCAAGGGCGAGCGCGCCGCCTGCATCACGCTCGGCAAGCGGCTTGCCGACATCTACGATCCCCTCGCCGACCGCCCCCGCGCCCTCGCCCTGTTGCGCCCGGTGTGCGACAGCCCCGCAACGGTCGCGGAGGCGGCGGAGACCTGCGCGACCGTCGGCGAGCTGATGCTGATCGCGCGGACGCTGGACGAGAGCGGCACGAATTCTGCCGTGGTGACCGCCTACCTCTCGCGCGCCTGCGACAGCGGATCGCTCGAAGCCTGCCGCACGCTGGCGGACGAACTGGGTTCGGGCGACCTCCTCCCTGCCGACGCCGCCCGCGCCCGCGATCTGGTCGGCCGGCTCTGCCGCTCGGGCCAGCAGGACGCCTGCGAGGCCCTCGCGCCGGCACAGGCCCCGGAGCCGGAGCCGGCGTCTGACACCGCCGCCGTTCCATCCGGAGATATCGACTATGCCGACCTGCCTCCATCGAGGCCGGAAGGCGCTCCGGATGCCGAAGGGCAGGTCGAAAGCGATGGGCAGCTCACGGAAGTTGATCCCTCGGACGAACCGCGCATGGTCGGGGTCAACCGGGGCATTCCGCTCCGCCCGGGAAGCGCCAACTGGGTGGCGATCCTCGAGCACCCGAGGCAGCTGGGAACGCGGAAGCTCGAGGCGTGGCAAAGGGTGGCCTGCGGAGGATCGCTGATTGCGCCCGGATGGGTGCTCACGGCGGCGCACTGTCTCGATCACAAGGACAGCGGGCGCGTAACCCCCACCAGCGGGCACGCGATCCGGCTCGGGGCGCACAACCCGTTCAACGAGCAGGAGGGCATTTCCTATCCGATCCGGGAGGTCATCGGGCACAATTCCTTCACCCCCGCAACCTACGCCTTCGACATTGCGCTGATCCGGTTCGACGAGACCCGCCCGATTGCGCGCGGGAAAGTGTTCGGGGAGAGGCCGTTCCGCCCCGTGGCGGTCGATGCCCGCCCTCCGGCCAGCCGCCCGATCTCCGGCAGGCTCAACGTGGACGTTCTGGGTTGGGGCCGGACTTCGCCCGACGACCCGCGGCCGGCCGACGGCCTCAGGCGCGGGGATGTTACCCTGATGAGCGAGGCGTCCTGCACCAATGCGACCCATTTCCGGGATATCCGCAAGGGTTCCGTGCTGTGCGCGGCGGCGGGATCGGGGCAGCACAATTGCAAGGGCGACAGCGGCGGTCCGCTCGTGCTCGAGGATGCGCAGCGGCGCAGGGTTCTGATCGGCGTGATCAGCATGGCTGACGCTTGCGGGGATGGCGCGAATCCGAGCCGATTTGTCCGGTTGACGCACCGGACGGTCTGGGCGTGGCTTCAGGAGAAGCTGCCGAAGGACGCGTGGCGCCGGATGACGCTGGTGACAGATTGAACCCTGCGCGGCACCGGCCGCGCAGGGTCTGGCCAGCGATTACTCGGCGGTCGCGCCGGCGGCTTCGCCTTCGGGCGGAATCGGGTTGTCGGACGCGGCCGGCGGGATCGGGTTGCCGGTCGGGTCGAGGCCTTCGGCAGCGGCTTCGGCCGGATCCGCCGCGGGCGTTTCGGCAGCCATGGCATCGGCGGTCGGTTCGGCCTCGGGGGCCTCTTCCGTCTTGCCGCCGCAGGCCGACAGCGCCAGGGCGCCAGCCGCGACAGCGGCGAAGGTCACAATCTTCTTCATGTAATCAACCCCCTCATGCGCGCCCCCCATTGAGCGCGACCGAGGGGTGCTATCATGATCCGAGGCGCGAAAGCAAATTCTTGAAAGCCGCCTCGCCCCGCAGCGGATCGAGCAGCGGGTCGTTGGGCATCCACAGCATCCCCGGATCGCGCATCGCATAGCCAGTTTCCAGCTGCGCCAGCGCCTCTGCGGTGTTCCCGCGCTGGGCGTGGACCTGGGCCTGCTGGTAGTGGCTGTCGTCATAGGCGCTCGCCAGCTTCGACAGCGCGGCATCGGAGCCTGCCGCATCGCCGAGCCGGTGCCTGGCCACCGCGATGGCGGTGAGCGCATAGGCCTCTCCGGCCTCTGCCTCGGCGGCCTTGAGCGCGCCGGCGGGATCGTTCTGCATCAGCCGCGCGATGGCGATGCCGAACTGCGCGCTCGACAGGCTCGGATTGAGCGTCAGGCCGCGTTCCATGCGCGACACGACCGACGGGTAGTCGCGCGCGAACAGCGAAATATATCCCGCCGAACGGTAGGCGCGCGCATTGAGCGGATCGAGCGCGAGCACCTTGGCAATCATCTGCTCGGCCTGCGGCACCTCGGAGCCATAGGCGAGAAAGCCCGCGACCGAGCGCAGAACGTCGGCATCGCCCGGCGCGAGCTCCTGCGCGGCGCGGAAATGGGGCGTTGCCGCAGCTCGCGACAGCTTCCCGTTGTTGAGCGCGAAGCCGAGCGCCAGGTGCCCGCGCGGCAGGCGCTTCTCGATCTGGAGGGCGCGCTCGGCCGCCGCGATCGCTTCCCCGAACAGCTCGGCGGATTCGGCCTCGCCGCTTGCCACGTTGTTCGCGATTGCCGCCAGCATTGTCGAGCGCATCGCATGGGCGGCGGCGTAGTCGGGGTCGGCCGCGATCGCGGCGTCGAACTGCGTCAGAGCCGCGCGGTCGCTGTCGGTGCCGGCCGAGACCTCGTAGAGCGCAAAGCCGCGCAGAAAGGCCTCGTAGGCGGCGACGTTCTGCGTCCCGCCGACATCCTGCTGCGCCGCCGCCGCCTTCTGCGCCTCGCTGGCAGTAGCGACCTCGGCGACAAGCGAAACCGCGACGGTCTGCGCGATCTCGGACTGGACCGCGAAGACATCCTCGAGCGCGCGGTCGTAGGTTTCGGCCCAGCGCACCAGCCCGCCCTTGATCTCGACCAGTTCGGCACTGACCCGCACCCGCGCGGTGTCGCGCTGGACGCTGCCGCGCAGGATGTGCCCGACCCCGAGCTTGCGGCCGATGGCGAAATCGTCCTCGCTCTGGATGACGCTCGAGGAGGTGGGCGCTGCGACCTGGAGCCGCGGGTTGCGGGCGAGCACGCTGCGCAATTCGCGCGAGAGCCCCTCGGAGAAATACTGCTTGGCCGGATCGCCGGTCTCGTTGGCGAAGGGCAGCACCACCATCGAGATCGCCGCCGAGGCTGGCGAGCCGAAAATCCCGAACTGCCATGCGCCCAGCAGCCCCGCCGCTCCCGCCACGCCCGCGACGCCGATCATCAGGGTGCGGCGCGAGAGCGCGGGCCCGCCCGCCAGCTGCGCGGCGGCAGGCACCGCCGTCGGTACAGCCGGGGCAGCCGCGACCGGCACGCGCGCCGCTTGGCCTGTGCCCTGTTCGGCCCCGGCCTTGGCCCTGACCGCGACGAGAATGCGCGCCGCCTCGGGGCTGCCGGGCTGGCCGTCCCAGCCGCTGATGTCGAGCAACTGGAACTGGCGGAAGCCGAGCGGGGCCATCGTCCCGTCAATCGTCAGCGGCACGAGGCAGCCGCGCTCGCGACCGCGCTGGGCCTCGTCGCGGACCCAGTGCGACTGGGTCGATGCGGCCGACCACAGCACCACCACCGCATCCGCGCCCTCGAGCGCGGCCTCGGTGGTCTGGAGATAGTTCTCGCCGCCCTCGAGCCGTCCGTCCCACCACACGTCGTATCCCGCCCCTTCGAGCAGGTCGATGACAGGACGGGTGCGAGCGAGATCGCCGCGCGAATAGCTGACGAACAGCAGGGGGGGGACACCGGAGGAGGCGTCGTCTGCGCTGTCCACTGATTCTGCCCCCCTTTTGCAATCGTTGACCGATCGCCCCCTGCTACCGCGAAACGCCCCCCGTCGCCAAGCGATGATGCGCATCCGCGCGGAATGGCTTGTCGCAAATCCGCTTGACGCACCCGACTCATGATATAAATATGATATCATAATAATACTGAAACCGGAGATTCGTCATGTCCCCATCCGATACCCCTGCCCTCAACCGCAGCCGGGAAGTCCCGGCAACGACACAGAGCGGCTATGTGATGCTGCTCGCCAGCCTCGTGCTGGTGGCACTGGCGGTCTGGCTGTTCATCGGCGCGATGGCGCCCGAGGATCCCGACGGGCTCAAGGTGATCGGCGCGATCGTCACCGGCGTCGCCGGGCTGTTCATCCTCACCGGCTTCTACATGATCAACCCCAACGAGGCCGCAGCGATCCAGCTGTTCGGCGCCTACAAGGGCACAGACCGCAACGAGGGGCTGCGCTGGGTCCTGCCGTGGCTGACCCGCAGCAAGATCGCTGTGCGCGCCAACAACGTCATCTCGGAGAAGATCAAGGTCAACGACGCGCGCGGCAACCCGATCGAAATGGCCGCGCAGGTCGTGTGGCGCGTCACCGACACCGCGCAGGCGCTCTACGACGTCGACGACTACCGCGAGTTCGTCACCGCCCAGATCGAGGCGGCGGTGCGCGCAATCGGTTCGCGCTATCCCTATGACGATATCGAGCATCTCGAGGTCACCCTGCGCGGCAACCACGAGGAGGTCGGTGCGGAGCTGCGCCTCGCCCTGATCGAGCGGCTGCAGGTCGCCGGGATCACCGTCGATGAATGCGGCCTCACCCACCTCGCCTATGCCCCCGAGATCGCCGGCGCGATGCTGCGCCGCCAGCAGGCCGAGGCGGTGATCGCCGCGCGCGCCAAGCTGGTCGAGGGTGCGGTCTCGATGGTCGAACTGGCGCTGACCCAGCTCAGCGAAAAGGACGTCGTCCACCTCGACGACGAGCGGCGCGCGGCGATGGTGTCGAACCTGATGGTGGTGCTCTGTTCCGAGCGCGACACGACCCCGGTGGTCAATGCAGGATCGCTCTACTGATCCTGCCATGAGTGCGAAGAAGGCCTTTGCCCTGCGTCTCGATCCGGCGCTTCACGCTGCGGTCCAGCGGCTCGCCGATGCCGAGCTGCGCAGCGTGAACGCCGAGATCGAGATGCTGCTGCGCGAGGCGCTGGCGCGGCGCGGGGTGAAAGTCGAGGTCAGCAAATCCGCCAAGCGCGGGCGGCCTGCGGGCAAGGCAAGCGAGGGAGACAGCGATGCGTGACGAGGACAAGCCCTTCATTCTCACCCGTTACGGGCGGTGGAGCTTCAAGATTGCCCCGCGCAATGGCGAGGGCTGGCGCCAGACGGTGGTCTGGATGGCGCTGCTGGCACCGATCACCGGCGGCTTTGCGTGGTTTGCGTCCGGCCAACCCGAAGGTTCCACCTTTCATATCGGCCTTGCGCTCTACCTGATCGTTATGTTCGCGTGGGGCACAGGCGGCATGATGTGGATGAAAGCCCGTGCCGAGGTGGTCGACATTGAGGAATTGCTCAAGCTGAAACGCGAGGCGGATCGCAAGGCGCGGCGCCCGAAATAGGCCCGGGCAAGGGAACCGGGTTAAGGAAAAAACGTTGAAATGACATGTCATTCCGTCTGCCGCTGTTCGCCGCTTTCGTCCTGACCCCGCTTCCGCTCGCCGCACAGGACGCGCCTGACGCCGGCCCCGGCATCGTCGTCACCGCCGAACGGAAAACCCCTGCCGAGGAGCTGGTGCTCCCGCCAGACCACATCATCACCGTGGTGATCGACGGCACGCCGTTGCGCCTGCTGGTCACCGCCGACGCCTCGGGCCCGGCGGCCATCGATCCCAGAATCGTGGTGCGTCTGGGGTGGGGCGCCACGTTCCAGACCCACTGGGATTACGGCAATGGCGATGTGCTGAAATCGGCCGGCACATTGCGGATTGCCGATTTCGGCGACCGCAAGGCAACCCTGCCGGTGATGTGGAGCTTCGGGTTGCCCACAATGCTCGCCGACGGCATGATCGGCATCCATAACCTGCCCTACAAGCGCATCGTCATGCCGCTTGCCGCACCGGTCGGGGAACAGACGGTCCAGCGCTTCCCGCTCCAACGCTTTGCCGGACAGCGCGCAATGCGGGTGGGGACCGAGATCGACGCCGACGGGCGAAGGCTCAAGGCAATTTTTGCCACGGATTACACCGACAATGTCGTTACCGCGCCGACCGCAAACTGGCTCGCGACGCGGTTCGACGGCGGGTTCCTGCCCGGGAGCGAGGGCAAGCTGCGGATGCGTTTCGGGGTGGAGCGCCGCACGCGGATGATGCGCCTCGCCCGGCCTCTGGAACTCGGCGACCTGCTGATCGACCGCTTTGCGGTGCGGCTCGCGGATTACGGCAAGGCCCGCAATGTCGGCGAGGCGGGGGAGAACGATCCGCGCTTCGACCCGAACGAGATCGTCGTCTCCGAACGCAAGCCGCGCGGGCGGGTCGACATGCTGACCCGCATCGGCCGCAACCAGATCGCCCACTGCTCCACGCTCACCTACGATCTCGAGAACAACGAAATCCGCCTCGCCTGCGGCACCCCGCCCGCCAGCTAGGCGCGGGCGATGCGGTAGTCCCGGCGCGGCACGATCTCGCAGCCGGGCTCGATCACCGTGCAGGTGCAGCCCGCCGCCACCAGCTCGCGGTAGAGCCGGGTGAAGACCGCCGCATACCAGTGGAACAGGCTGTCGGGCGGCATGGTGGGATCGTCCGCGGCGGAGCGGTCGATGGTGAAGCCCCACGCCCCCTTCGCGGCAAAGGCCCCCGCGCCGATGAAGGTCCAGGCGTGCTTCCTGATCGCCGCCATCAGCAGCGGCGCGGCCAGCATCGGCGGAAGGCGCCGCAGCAGCCAGCAGACCGCGCGCGGGATACGGTTGGCGATTATGTAGTCGGCAGTGCGCAGGCCCGCCTCCTCGGCAACGACGAAGGCGCCCATCGGATCGTGCAGCGACAGCCAGCGGTGGAGCCGAAGCGCCTCGATCTCGGGGATCATGTGCTCGCCCGAAGGCAGGCGGTGAATCTGCGCATCGAGAAGGATCGCGCGGGTCTCGGCAGCCCCGAGCCGCTCCTCCATCACCTCCACCGCCTTGAGCACCGCATTGGGCCCGATCAGCGCGCCGGGCTTGCGGCGCCCCTGAAGGCGAGCCTCAATCGACATCGATCCGGTCCCGCCGGCGTTGCTCACCCCGCTGCTTCATCTGGCTGCGCACAGCTTCGCGGCGCTCCTGCGCCTGCGCGGCGCGGTCGGCGGCGGTTTCCCAGTCGGCGGCGGCATCGATCGCGGCGGCGCGGCTTTCGTCGAAGTGGAACTCGACGCTCTTCTTCGTCTGCGGCCCCCAGTAGCCCGCCTTGCCGAGATCGTAGAAGGTCCGCTTGAACCCGGCGCGCAGGAAGGCCCAGAGGCACCCCAGCAGATAGCGCCGCCGGAAGCCGGTGCCGCGCCACGGATAGTGGAACAGCGCCTTCCTCATGTAGAAGCGGCGGTAGTTCTTCATCACCCCGTCGAGCAGCTCGCCCCGCTCCATCGCGGCGGGTTTCATGATCGGGGTGACGAAGTTGTACTTGCTGAAATCGTGGACCTCGACCTGATCCTTCAGCGTCTCGAACAGCGGCGTGTAGGGCCAGGGCGTGTACATCGCCCAGTTGGCGAGATCGGGCTGCCAGTCCCACGCCATCTGGAAGGTCTCCTCCAGCAGCTCTGGCGTCTCGTTGTCGAGGCCGACGATGAACTGCGCCTCGACGAAGATGTCTGCCTCGCGCAGCAGGCGGATCGCCTCCTTGTTCTCCTCGACCTTGGTTTCCTTGTTGAACCGGTCGAGCTTCATCTGCGCCGCCGCCTCGGTGCCGAGGCTGACATGGACGAGGCCTGCCTTGCGGTAGAAGGACAGCAGCTCCTTGTCGCGATAGATGTCGGTGACGCGGGTGTTGATGCCCCACTTCACCTTGTCGGGCAGGCCGCGGTCGATCAGTTCCTGGCAGAACCTGATGAAGGTCTTGCGGTTGATGGTCGGTTCCTCGTCGGCGAGGATGAAGAAGCCGACGCCGTGCTTTTCGTGCAACTCCTGGATTTCATCGACGACATCCTTCGGGTCCCGCACGCGGTAGTCGCGCCAGAACTTCCACTGCGAGCAGAACGAGCAGGTGAAGGGGCAGCCACGCGCGAGGTTGGGGATGGCGACCCGGGTGCCGAGGGGAATGTAGGTGTACTGGTTCCAGTCGAGGATGTCCCAGTCGGGCTTGATCGAGGCCATGTCCTTGATCGTGTCGGCGGCCTCGGTGGCGACGACCTTTTCACCTTCGCGGAAGGCGAGGCCCCTGATCGCACGCGCCTCGTGCGGCCAGCGGCCCTCCTTGATCGCCGTGAACAGCTCCACCGCGATCTCCTCGCCCTCCCCGCGCACGATCACGTCGATATGCGGGGCTTCGGCGAGCACCTGGGCATACATGAAGGTCGCATGGATGCCGCCCAGCACCCTGACCGCGCGCGGCACGGTGAGCGCCGCGACCTCCAGCACGCGTTCCGCCGCGTAGATCGAGGGGGTGATGGCGGTGGTGCCGACGATGTCGGGCTGGAGAGCGCGCATCCGATCGGCCAATTCCTCGTCCGACAGCCCTTCGGTCATCGCGTCGATGAAGGTGATGTCGTGGAACCCGGCGCGCTTGAGCGGCCCCGTCAGATAGGCGACCCAGGCGGGCGGCCATGTCCCGGCGATCTCGGCACCGCCCGAGCGGTAGTTGGGATGAACGAACAGGATGCGCATGGGCCGACTCCCCCCTTCAGGATGGCCCAAGGTGGGGGAGTCGCGGCGCTGCGGCTTTGTTTTGGATCAAATGTTAAAAGGCAGACGCTCCGCCGCAGAGGAATTACTTCGCCGCGTGCTGCGCCCGGGCAATCTCGTGGAGCCAGTCGGCGTGGCGCGGGGCTTTCTTGGTCTGCGACCATTCCTCCAGCATCACCGGGGCGACGCGGGCGAGTTCCTCGTATTGCTCGGCCGTGCCGATGTCCGCGGCGAGTTCCACACGGTGGCCGTTGGGATCGAAGAAGTAGATCGACTTGAAGATGCCGTGATGCGTCGGCCCGAGCACGTCGATCCCCTCAGCCTCGATATGCGCCTTGGCCGCCAGCAGCGCCTCCTCCGAAGGCACTTTCAGTGCGAGGTGCTGCACCCATTGCGGCGTGTTCGGGTCTTTGCCCATCTCCGGCTGGTTCGGCAGCTCGAAGAAGGCGAGGATGTTGCCGTTCCCCGCATCGAGGAAGATGTGCATGTAGGGATCATATTCGCCGGTCGAGGGCACGTGGTCCTCGGCAAAGGCGGTGGTGTAGGTCATGCCGAGCACGCGGGCGTACCACTCCACCGTCTCCTTCGCGTCCTTGCAGCGATAGGCGGCGTGGTGGATGCCGGCGAGGTTCACGGGATGGGTCATGGCGCTCTGCTCTCTCACTCGGGATGGCGTTCAAGGATGATGTCGCGGGTCACCTGCCAGACGCCGCGCGCGTCGCGGGTGGCCGGGACGATGCCGTTGCCGCCCTTGTTCGTCATGCTGCGGCGATAGGCGTCGGTCACCCCGAACTCGCCGTCGAACACGATGTCGTCGATCCAGTAGGGGCGTTTGCCCGGCTCGAGGATGGTGAAGTGGACATGGGCCGGGATCGTGTCGTCCGGGTAGGGGGCGGGCTTGATCGTGCCGAAGCTGTAGCGCCCGTCCGCGCCGGTCTTCACCCAGCCGCGCAGCCGCCCATGGCGGCGCGAGGCCTCGGTTTCCGGGGTGCCGCCCGCATAGAGCCCCGCGGCGTTGGTCTGGTAGGCATAGATCACCACACCCTCGGCGGGTGACTTGCCGCCTGCAGCATAGACCGTGCCTTCGATGCGCAGCGGCTCGCCCGGTTCGCCGGCGGGAGCCATGTCGGCATGGCTGGCGAGCGAAGCGGCATCGGCCTCGAGCGCGCCTTCGCAGCCTTCGCACTGGTAGAGATCGGCGCGGGCCTTGCCCGCCAGAGGCGCGGCATCGTCCTGCGCGCCCGCCACGCCGCAGCCCGCAAGACCGAGCAGCATGGTCGCGGCAAGGACGGGCCGCGCGGCGATCACTCCGCCGGTTCCTCGACGTTGAGCACGCCGCGGATGATCTGGTCGCGCTCCATGCTTTCGAACAGGGCCTTGAAGTTGCCTTCGCCGAAGCCCTCGTCGCCCTTCCGCTGGATGAATTCGAAGAACACCGGCCCGACCTGCGCCTGGGCGAAGATCTGGAGCAGCAGGCGGGGAGAGCCGCCTTCGGTGGTCCCGTCAAGCAGGATGCCCCGCATCTTCAGCGCCTCGACATCCTCGCCGTGGCCGGGGAGGCGTTCGGCGAGCATCTCGTAATAGGTCGCGGGCGGCGCGGTCATGAAGGGGACGCCGAGCTTCTGGAGGCGGTCCCAGCAGCTCACGAGATCGTCGCAGATGAGGGCGATGTGCTGGATGCCCTCGCCGTTGAAGGCGCGCAGGAACTCCTCGATCTGGCCCTTGCCGCCCTCGCCCTCTTCGTTGAGCGGGATGCGGATCTTGCCGTCGGGCGCGGTGAGGGCCTTGGAGGTGAGGCCGGTATATTCGCCCTTGATGTCGAAGAAGCGGATCTCGCGGAAGTTGAACAGGGTCTCGTAATAATCCGCCCAGTACTTCATCCGCCCGCCGTAGACGTTGTGGGTGAGGTGATCGATGGTATGGAAGCCCGCGCCCTCGGGGCGGCGCTCTATACCGGGGAGATACTCGAAGTCGATGTCGTAGATGGTGAGGCCGTTGCCCCCTTCCGCGCCCTCGTAGCGGTCGACCAGATAGAGGATCGCCCCGCCGATGCCGCGGATTGCGGGGATGCGCAGTTCCATCACGCCGGTCTGGACGGCCACGGGCTCGGCCCCCTTGGCGATCAGGTGCTCATAGGCCTTGGCGGCGTCGCGCACGCGGAAAGCCATGCCGCAGGCTGACGGGCCGTGCTCGCGGGCAAAATACCATGCGGCGCTGCGCGGCTCGTAATTGGCGATGAGGTTGATGCCGCCCTGCCGCCAGAGGTGCACGTCCTTCGAGCGGTGCTGCGCGACGCGGGTGAAGCCCATCGCCTCGAACACCGGTTCCAGCATCCCCTTCTCGGGCGCGCAGAACTCGACGAACTCGAACCCGTCGAGCCCGGCGGGATTGTCGAACAGGTCCTTGGTCGGTGCATTCATCGCGGGCGCTCCCTCGTCGGCGAATATAGTTTCAATTGAAACCATCTACCCGAAATGGCCGATTCGCGCAAGCATTGCCAGCCGGGCCGGATCGGGGCAGTCTCGCGCCGGAGGAGAGACAAGCCGATGATCAGGACCAAGGGCATCAACCACATCGCGCTGGTGTGCCGCGACATGGCGGAGACGACGCGGTTCTACACCGAAGTTCTCGGTATGCCGCTGTTCAAGACGGTGGAGCTGCCCGACGGCGGCCAGCACTTCTTCTTCGATTGCGGCGGGGGAAATGCGGTGGCGTTCTTCTGGTGGAAGGACGCACCGCCCGCCGCGCCGGGGATCGCCTCGGTGAAGAAGTTCCCGTTCGACGCCAAGACGGCGGTGGGATCGATGAACCACCTCGCCTTCGACATGGAGGAGAACGAGCTGGAAGCGGCTCTCGAGCGGTTGCAGGCGGCGGGCGTGCCGCACACGCACATGGTCTTCAACCACGACGACAGCCCCTCGGGCTATGCGCGTGAGATGCACGAGGGGGTGTTCGTGCGCTCGGTCTATTTCACCGACCCCAACGGCATCATGCTCGAATTCGCCGCCACCACCCGCGCCTTCGGGCCGGAGGACGTACGCCACGCACCCGCGACAATGGCGGAGGACGCCTGATGCCGCGCCTGAGGGAAGTGCCCCGCGCCGAGGCCGATGCCAAGGTCGCCCAGCCGCTCTATGCGCAATTGTTCGGGGAGCGCGATCCCGTCGCCGAGCCGGGCACCGCGACCGGCACGCGCGGGGACTGGTGGACGGTGTTCGCCAATTCGCCCGACACGCTGCGCCACGCCGCGCAAGGGTTCGCTTATTACCGCTCGCCCGAGAGGAAGCTCGATCCGGTGCTGCGCGAGCTGGGGCAGACCTGGGCGGGGTGGGCGACCGGCTCGCAATTCGTGTTCTCGCAGCACTGCAAGTCCTTGCGCGGCCTCGGGGTCAGCGAGGCGAAGATCGCGGCCTTGCCGGTGTGGCAAACGTCGGACGAGTTCGAAGCGCGGGAGCGCCTCACGCTCGCCTATGCCGACCGGCTTGTGTGCCATCAGGGCCGGGTGCCCGACGCGCTGTTCGCCGAGGTGAAGGCGGCGTTCAGCGACGAGGAGATCCTCGAGCTCACCTACATCACCTGCCTCTACCACATGCACGCCATCATGAGCCGCGCGCTGCGGACGGAGTTCGACGATCGCGATGAACCGGTGGTGGAGGTGCCCGCGCCCGAGGGCTTCGACGCGCTGGATTTCCTCGGCGGGGCTAGGCGCTAAGTCTCCCCTCCCGCCTGCGGGAGGGGCCGGGGGTGGGCAAGTGAACCGTCGCGCAGGCCCACCCCGCTGCGACTAGGCGGCAAGCCGCCAAGTCTCGCTCCCCTCCCGCAAGCGGGAGGGGATTACGCCACCCGCCCCAAAGTCCGCCCGCGTTCGTCCTGCGTCAGCGACAGCCGCTTGCCGAAGGGCTCGCCGCTCTCGAAGACCTCGGCGGTGGCGACATCGGTCAGGTCGGCATTGCCCACCACCCGCTCGCCCGCGTCCGAGCGGCCGATGAAGATCGCCTCGGCGCCCTTGGGACCGCGGTTGATGGTGTAGGTCTCGACCGTCGCGGCATCTATCGGGCCTTTCGCCAGCGGCACCTTGTCGGTCGCCTTGGGGAGCACGGCGAAGCGGTCATTCGCTGACCAGTCGGCAGGTTCGGTCGAGTAGATGCCGGTCGCATATTTGCTCATCCACCCGCCATTCGCGCCCACCAGCGCGAAGGAGCCGCGATCGGCGCGCACCCGCTGCACGGCTTCCGCGATGGCATGGGCCGAGTAGTTGTTCCCGGCCCCGCCGAAGAAGGGGAGTCCCCCCGTCAGCGTCAGCCCGCGCGGGTCATCCGCCGAAAGGCCGAAGTGGTCGCACTGGTTGAACACGGGGATCGCGAAGCAGGAATAGAAGTCGAGGTAGCGGATGTCGCCGATCCCCTTCCCCGCGCGCGCCAAGGCCGCATCGACGCTGGCAAGGCTCGCCGGATTGCCCGCCAGATCGGGCCGCTGCGAGAGCTTCAGCTCGGTCGCGGCGGTCACCGCGTGGATATGCACCCACTTGTCCTCGGGCACGCCCAATTCGCGGGCCAGCCCGGCGCTCGCGACGATCACCGCCGCCGCCTGGTTCACCTGATCGCGGGCGACCGTCATGCGCGGATAGGGTTCCGCCACGATCCGGTTGCGGTCGGTGACGGTGGCGAGTTCCTCCGCGGTGCGCTCCACCGGCGCGGCCGAATGCGGGTTGGCAGCGGCAACCTTGGTGAAGGGCGCGAACAGCCTGCCGATTTCCAGCCGGTATTCCTCCAGCCCCATGCCCAGCCGGTGGCGCCGCGCGTTCTCCGCCAGCGCATAGAGCGGGATCGCCCCGCTCGCTCCGTGCATGAACAGCACGGGTTCGAGCAGTTCCTCGACCCCGAAGCCCTGATCCTCGAAGTCGCCGCCGATTTCTTCCGACCAATCGGGAATCTCGCCCTTGGCGGTGAGCGCCAGCACGGTCGAAATCGCCTCGCTGCCGACGATGACCGCACAAGCACTGTCGCCCGCCGCAATCGCGCTCGCAAACTCGCCCACCAATTGCTGGTTGGTCTGACCGCCGGTGGTGGTGAGGATCGCCCGCTTCGGATCAGCCCCGACCCGCTTGGCAATCGCGCGCGGCACATTGTCCGCCGCGCCGAAGGGCGGCTTGCGGTCAGGCCGCGACATTTCGAAGGCGCGGATCGCGGCGAGGGTGTCGATCGCGCCCGCGACCGACCCACTCGCCCCGCTATCCGCAATCGCTGCCCCCAGCGCCCGTCCGGCAAGGTCCATGTAGGACAGGGCTTCGTAACCGGGCTCTCCGACCCGTTCCGAATACTGCCCGACCCCGATGATGACGGGCGTGTTGTCAGCGATCATGCGCGTGTCTCTCAGTCGACGAAGCCGTCCACGCGCTCGACGATGATCGCCGGGGCCATGCCGCCCGCCGCGCACATCGTCACGAGGCCATAACGCCCGCCGCGACGCTCCAGCTCGTCGACCACGGTGCCGATCAGGATCGAACCCGTGGCGCCGATCGGGTGCCCGAGCGCGATCGAGCCGCCGTTGACGTTGACCTTGTCCCAATCGAGTTCGAGATCGCGCACGAACTTGGCGGCGACCACGGCGAAAGCCTCGTTGATTTCGTAGAGGTCGATATCGTCCTTGGTGAGGCCCGCCTTGGCCAGCACCTTCTTCGCCGCAGGCACGGGGGCGTTGAGCATCAGCGTGGGATCATCGCCCATGTTGGCGGTGGCGACGATGCGGGCGCGGGGCTTGAGGCCGTGCTTTTGCGCGTAGTCCTTCGAGGTGATCAGCACGGCGGCCGCGCCGTCGACCACGCCCGAGGAGTTGCCCGCATGGTGGAAGTGCTTGATCTCGAGATCGGGATACTTCTGGTTGATGAGCTTGCGGAAGGTCGTGCCCTGCTCGTCCAGCGGAACATCGGCGATCTTGGGGAAGGCCGGCTCCAGCTTGGCGAGGTCTTCCATCGTGGTCTGCGGGCGCGGATATTCCTCGCGGTCGAGCAGCACCGTGCCGTCATCGGCCACCACCGGCACCACCGACTTGGCGAAGCGCCCTTCGGCGATTGCCTCGGCCGCGCGCTGCTGCGAGCGGTAGCCGACTTCGTCCAGTTCCTCGCGGGTGAAGCCTTCCATCGAGGCAATCGCATCGCCGCAGATGCCCTGGTGCGATTGCGGGTGCACCTTCTGGAGCCGCTCGTTGTAGCTGCCCATCATCGGCGGCTTGATCCCGGCGCGCATCTTCTCCTGGCTCATCGCGGCGGTGAGGCTCATCATCTCGGTCCCGCCGGCGACGACGCAATCCTCCATCCCGCTCATCACCTGCGCGGCTGCCAGCGCGACGCTGGTGATGCCGCCGCCGCAGAAGCGATCGAGCGTGGTGCCGGACGAGGTGATGTCGTAGCCCGCATCGAGCGCGGCCATGCGGCCCATGTCGCCCGCCTGCATCCCGTCCTGCGTGCTCACCGACCAGATCACGTCGTCGACCGTCGCCGTGTCGAGATTGTTGCGCTCCTTGATCGCCTTCAGAACGGTGGCGGCAAGGTGCTGCGGGTGGCACGCGGCGAGCGCGCCCTTGCCCTGCTTGCCGATCCCGCGCGGGGTGCGCACTGCGTCGATGATATAGGCTTCGGCCATGGGAGACTCCTCTCTCGTTCTAGCGAAAATGCGGTTGACGCGTCCGTAAACCGACTGCACCAGTGGCACAAGAATTGCGTTTCGAAACGCAATGGCAAATTCGATAGGAGAGAGCCCCGTGAGCGACACCGCTGCCCCCGAAGTGCTGACCGAAGTCGAGGACGGCGTCCTCATCGTCACCATCAACCGCCCTGAAGCCAAGAACGCCATGACCAAGGCCGCCTCCGAGGCGATCGCGGCGGCGATGGACCGGCTCGACGCGGAAGACGACCTGCGGGTCGGCATCCTCACCGGCGCGGGCGGGACCTTCTGTTCGGGCATGGACCTCAAGGGCTTCCTGCGCGGCGAATCCCCCTCCGTTCCGGGCCGCGGCTTCGGCGGCGTGGTGCAGGCTCCGCCGCAGAAGCCGCTGATCGCTGCGGTCGAGGGCTATGCGCTGGCCGGGGGCCTCGAGCTGATGATCGCCTGCGATCTCGTGGTCGCCAACGCCAATGCCAAGTTCGGCATCCCCGAAGTGAAGCGCGGCCTCGTCGCGGCCGCCGGGGGCGTGATGATGCTCCCCGACCAGATTCCCGAGCGGATCGCGATGGAACTGGCGCTGACCGGCGACTTCATCGACGCGGCCCGCGCCTACCAGCTCGGCCTCATCAACGAGGTGACCGAGGGCAGCGCGCTCGAGGGTGCCAAGGCGCTCGCCGCGCGGATCGCGGCGAACGGCCCGCTGGCGGTGAAGGTGTCGAAGCAGGTTCTGAAGCAGTCGCGCGGGTGGGCGATGGAAGATCGCTACGCCAAGCAGGGCGAGCTGATCGGCCCCGTCTTCGTCAGCCACGACGCCCGCGAGGGCGCGGCGGCCTTCGCCGAGAAGCGCAAGCCCAACTGGACCGGCAAGTAAGCGCCAGCCTTCAGGGATCAGGAGAGAGAGGAACCACCATGCCCGTCATCGACGTGCCCCAGCCCGCCTTCATGGAAGACGAGGAAATCGCCATTTTCGCCGACGCGGTCGGCAAGTTCTATGCCCAACACGCGCCCCAGAAGCGAGTCGAGAAGTGGCGCGAGGACGGGATGGTGGAACGCGAGTTCTGGCGCGAGGCGGGTGCCGCCGGCCTGCTCGGCGTGTCGGTGCCGACCGAATATGGCGGCCACGGCGGCGACTTCCGCCACGACATGGTGGTGATCTCCAAGCAGGGCGAATACGGCGTCGACGGCTTCGGCGCCTCGCTCCACAACACCATCATCCTGCCCTACCTCGTGCGCCACGGCACCGAGGAGCAGAAGCAGAAATACCTCCCCCGCCTCGTCTCCGGCGATCTCGTCAGCGCGATCGCCATGAGCGAGCCTGATGCCGGTTCGGACTTGCAGTCGATCAAGACCACCGCACTCAAGGACGGCAACGGCTACCGCCTCAACGGATCCAAGACCTGGATCTCGAACGGCCAGCTCGCCGACTTCATCATCGTCGTCGCCAAGACCGATCCGAACGAGGGCGCCAAGGGCATCTCGCTGCTGCTGCTGGAAACCGAGGGCGCGGAAGGCTTCACCCGCGGGCGCAAGCTCGACAAGATCGGGCTCGACGCGCAGGACACCTCGGAACTGTTCTTCGACAACGTCTTCGTGCCGGCCGACAACCTGCTCGGCGGGATCGAGGGGCGCGGCTTCTACCAGCTGATGGGCGAGCTGCCGCAGGAACGCCTGGTGATCGCGATGGGCGCGATCGCCGGGATCGAGAAGGCGCTCGACGTGACGGTCGAATACGTCAAGAACCGCAAGGCCTTCGGCAAGACGATCTGGGATTTCCAGAATACCCAGTTCACCCTCGCGGACCTCAAGGCGCGCGGGACGGCGGCGCGGGTTTTCGTCAACGACTGCATCGCCAAGCTGCTTGAAGGCAAGCTCGACGTGGCGACCGCGAGCATGGCGAAGTACTGGGTGACCGAGCTGCAATCGGAAGTGGTCGACAAGTGCCTCCAGTTCCACGGCGGCGCGGGCTACATCAACGATTACGCCATCGCCCGCATGTACCGCGACACCCGCATCGCCCGCATCTACGGCGGATCGAACGAGATCATGAAGATGCTCATAGCCCGCAGCATGTAAGGCAGCATCAGATTGACGAACTGCGAAGGCGGCCCTGCAAGGGGCCGCCTTTTCAATGTCCGGCAACTGAGAGAGAAAAGGAAAGGGCGGCTCGCTCCGCGCGAACCGCCCCCTCTCCCGCTCCTTTTCGGAGCTAACTGTCGAGCGCGCTCAGAACTTCGCGCGCAGCGTGACGCCGTACTGGCGCGGCGGCAGGGTGAAGGCCGAGCGCGAGTTGGCCGCGCCCGAGCCGCGCAGCGTGGTGTTGAAGGTCACCCCGCGCACCACCTCGTCGGTCAGGTTGTTGACCCAGCCTTCGATCGCATAGGCACCGTCGGCAAAGCGCAGGCCGGCGCGCAGGTTCACGAAGGCCTTGCCGTCCTGCACGTCAGCGATGATCAGCGGCTGGGCCGCGGCCGCGGCGATGACCGTCGCCTGCGACGAGCCTGCCGCCACCGTCGGCGGGACAATCGCCTGAGTCGAGGTGCGCTGGTCGCTCTCCATGCGGACCTGGCCGGTGATGAAGAATTCCGCCGAATCGCTGATCGGCTTCTCCCACATCGCCCCCGCCAGCGCGACCACCTGCGGCGCGTTGGTCAGGTCATAGCCGCACAGCGACACCACCTGCGGCGCGGTCTGGTTGCCGGCGCAGTCCTTCGGATAGCTCGCCTCGAGGAAGGTCGCGGCGAGGTTGAAGGTCAGCTCGTCGTTGGGCCGGATAAGGCTTTCGATTTCCACACCCCGGGTCTCGGCAATCGGCACGTTGAAGGTGGCGAAGGCCGTGCCGGTGAACTCGAGCACCTGGAAGTTGGTGAACTCCTCGTAGAAGGCCGCGATGTTGAGCGTCAGCGCGCCGTTCGGGGTCTGACCCTTGACGCCCAGTTCCCAGGCATCGACCTCTTCCGACAGGAAGGTCGGATCGGCCCCGCCCACCGCTGCGGTGGTGTCGAGGTTGATCCCGCCCGCCTTGTAGCCGTGGGTGAAGCTCGCATAGGAGGTCACGAAGGGGCTGAACTCGTAGCCGAGCTTGATAGTGTAGATCAGCTCCTCGTCCTTGAAGTTGGACTGGAAGGTGCGCGGCAGCGGCAGGACGGCGGCCTGCGGCAGGCTGGCGGGCGCGGTGAAGCCGAAGCAGCCCAGCGCCACGAAGGTCGGCCGCAGCGCCGCGGGCACCACCGCCGGACCGGTGCCGGCGCCGATCGCGTTGAGCGTTGCCGGACAGATCTGGTTGTTCACCGCGGTCTGGGTGAACCCGCCCGACTTGTCTTCCCACGAATAGCGCGCGCCGAGGGTCAGCTCGAGCCCGTCGGTGATCTCCAGCGAGTTGTGCGTGAAGATCGCGTAGCTCTTGGCGTCCTGCTGGAAGCGGTTGGTGTTGGTCGTGCCGGCCGGATCGCGGCCGGTGAACACGGTCAGCGGGTTCGGCCCGAGCGCCCCACCGGTGGCCGGGAACAGCAACGCGCCCACGTTCTCGCCGTAGTCCTGCCCGAGCGCGAAGCTGACCGACTGGTCGATCTGCTCGTCGGAATAGAACCCGCCGATCATATAGTTGAGCTTGCCCTCGAAGGTCTCCCCCTGGAGCCGCAGTTCCGCGGTCCAGTTGTCGATCTCGAGGTCGAGACCCGGCACGTTGAAGATGTCGAGCCCGGTGAAGTCGGAATCGTAACGCTCGAAGCTCTGGTACTTGCGGTAGGAGCCGATGAAGATGAGGTCGGCGTTGTCGGAGACCGGGAATTCGAGTTCGCCGGTCACGCCGTAGTTGTCGATATCGGCCTGGGGCGCGAAGTTGGCCGAGACGATGCGGTTGTCCATCGCCCGCTCGAAGGCGGCATTGTCGCGCGGGGCGGGGCTGACGAAGGGCTGGCCGTTGCCGCCGTTCGCCCCCAGCCCGACCGCGGCGTAGGCTCCGCCAGTCACCAGCGGGGTCTGGTAGAGCTCGATCGCGCCGCAGCAGCTCGACTGGCTCTTCGAGTAGTCGGCGATGATGCGCCCGCGCAGGCCGCTTTCGGTATCCCAGCCGATCTGGCCGCGCACCAGCCACTGGTCGACATCGTTGGTGTCGCCGACCTCGCGGCCGGTGCGGTCGACCACCGTAAGGAAGCCGTCACGCTGACGGAAGGCACCGGTGAGGCGCACCGCGACGGTGTCCTTCACGATCGGCAGGTTGACCGCGCCCTGCAGGCTGACTTCGTCGAAATTGCCGTATTCGGCGTTCACGAAGCCGCCGAACTCGGTCACGTCGGGCCGGGCGTTGGTGATGTTGAGCGCGCCTGCCGAGGTGTTGCGGCCGAACAGCGTGCCCTGCGGGCCGCGCAGCACTTCGACGCGTTCCACGTCGACGAATTCGCTGAGCGCCACGCCCGGACGGGCCTGGTAGGCGCCGTCGATGAAGATGCCGACCGCGCTTTCGAAGCCGATGTTGTTCGAGGTCGTCCCGATACCGCGCACGCGCAGCACCACCGAGCCCGAGGCGAGCTGCGCCTGGCTGGCGGTGAACGAGGGCGCGAGGGCCGAGATCTGCTGGATGTTGACGACGCGCTGCGCCTCGAGCTGCTGCGGCGCGATGGCTGTCACCGCGAGCGGAATGTCCTGCACGTCCTGCGCGCGCCGGGTCGCGGTCACGATGATGACGTTATCGGCGTTGCGGGTGGCCTGGGCGTCGGTATCCTCGTCCTGGGCAAAGGCGGGGGTGGTCAATGCGCTGCAGGCCATCAGGCCGCAGGCGAAGGTTGCGAACTTGCGCGTCATGGCTGTCCTCTCTCCACATTCCAGCCGGTCTTGTTGCCGGTCTTGGCTTGTGGAGAGGAAACTATCAGCGCCGCGCCGCCTAACAAGAGTCATAGCCAACTTATGATAGACAGTAGCAAAAATGCCACATCCCCTGTTGCAGCGCAGCAATGATGCGATGGCAGGCGCTGTAAAGACAAGAATCTTGCCCCCGGTCCGGACCGGTGACGTCCGGCGGATGGTCGGTTGCAATTTGCCATTCAAGACTCGCTTTTGCCCGAGGCCTGTGGTTACATCGGTGTCAACAAGGGAGAGAGAGGCCCCGTCATGCTTGCATCACCACCCGATTTCGACGTCCTGATCGTCGGCGCCGGCATTTCCGGCATCGGCATGGCCGCGCACATGGAGATGAAGGCCCCGCACCACAGCTATTGCATCGTAGAGCGGCGCGACAATCTCGGCGGCACCTGGGACCTGTTCCGCTATCCCGGCATCCGCTCGGACAGCGACATGCACACGCTGGGCTTCGATTTCGAGCCCTGGCGGCACGAGAAGTCGATCGCCGATGCCCCCGCGATCCTCGAATATCTCGACCGGATCGTCGACGAGCGCGGCATCCGCCCGCACATCCGCTTCGGCCACAAGGTGATCAGCGCCGATTTCCGCCACGACGAGGCGCGCTGGCACGTCGAGATGGAGAAGGCCGACGGTTCGCGCACCCGCATGACCGCGAACTTCCTCTACCTCGGCGCAGGCTATTACGACTACGACGAGCCCTATGATCCGGGCTTCGATTTCGGCGAGTTCGACGGTCAGGTGCTGCACCCGCAGTTCTGGCCCGACGATCTCGACTACAAGGGCAAGAACGTGGTGGTGATCGGATCGGGGGCGACCGCGGTGACCATCGTCCCCTCGATGGCGCGCGAGGCGGGGCACGTGACCATGCTCCAGCGCACGCCGACGTGGATGTTCACCCGGCCGGCAAAGGACGCCATCGCCAACTTCCTGCGCGCCATCCTGCCCGAAAAGCTCGCGTACCGGATCACCCGGTTCAAGAACATCAAGATGCAGGACTTCAGCTTCAAGCTGGCGCGCGATAACCCGCAGAAGGTGAAGGACGCGCTCTACAAGAAGATCGAGAAGGCGCTCGGCAAGGATTACGACAAATCAGCCTTCACCCCGCCCTACAACCCGTGGGAACAGCGCCTGTGCCTCGTGCCAGACGAGGACCTGTTCCGCGCGATGAAGGCGGGCAAGGCGAGCGTCGTCACCGGCCATATCGCGAAGTTCGAGAAGGGCGGCGTGCGGCTGACCGACGGGCAATTCCTGCCTGCCGACATCGTCGTCACCGCGACCGGCCTGAAGCTGGCGGTCGCCGGCAAGATCGCGGTCAGCGTCGACGGCGAGCCGGTGCAGTTCAACGAGCGGTTCTACTACAAGGGCTGCATGTTCTCGAACCTGCCCAACCTTGCGGTGGTGTTCGGCTATCTCAACGCCAGCTGGACCCTGCGGGCCGACATCAATTCGGACTACGTGTGCCGCGTGCTCGAGCATATGCGCGCGACCGGCACGGCGATCGCCACCCCGGTGCTGACCCCCGAGGGTGAGGCCGCGATCATCGAGGACGACGTGTTCGATTTTTCGAGCGGCTACATCCAGCGCGGCAAGCACATCATGCCGAGGAACTCGGTCAGCTATCCCTGGCGGCTCAACCAGGAATACGTGATCGACAGGAAGCGCATGAAGGAGGATCCGCTCACCGACGGGATCCTCACCTTCACCAAGCCGGGCGCGAACGCGCAGCGCGGCGAGGAGCAGCTCGAAGCGGCGGAATAAGGGCGAAAGGCGGGCGGTAATCTCTTCCGATTGCGCCCGCCTTGGCCTAACCACAGCCCATGACCTCTCCCGACAAGATCTGGACCGCCGGGCTCATCGTCATCGGCGACGAAATCCTCTCCGGCCGCACGCAGGACAAGAACATCGCACAGGTCGCCAGCTGGTTGCAGGTGCAGGGCATCCGCCTTGCCGAGGTGCGGGTGGTGCCGGACGTGGAGAGCCGGATCGTCGAGGCGGTCAACGCGCTGCGGGCCGCCTACGACTACCTGTTCACCACCGGCGGAATCGGGCCGACCCATGACGACATCACCGTCGATGCGGTCGCCGCCGCGCTCGGCGTGCCGGTGGTGATCCACCCCCGAGGCCCGCGCGCTGCTCGAGAGGTATTACGAAACCCGCGGCGGCCTCAATGAAGGGCGCCTGCGCATGGCCCGGGTGCCCGAGGGTTCGGAGCTGATCCCCAACCGCATGTCCGGCGCGCCCGGCATCCGGCGCGGCAACCTGTTCCTGATGGCGGGCGTGCCCCACATCACCGCCGGAATGCTCGACGCGCTCACCGGCCAGCTCGAAGGCGGCGCGCCGCTGCTGTCCGAAACGATCGGCTGCTGGGTCGCCGAAAGCGAGGTCGCCGCGCTGCTGCGCGAGGTCGAGGCCGCGCACGAGGGTTGCCAGATCGGCTCCTACCCCTTCTTCCGCGAAGGGCGGGTGGGGGCGAATTTCGTGGTCCGCTCGACCTCGGCCGAGGCGCTGAGAAGCTGCTGCGACAGCCTGACCGGCGGGCTCGCCACCCACGGCCACGACTTCACCCCCGGCGGGATCTGACCGGCAGGAAACATCATCACCTCGCTTTAACCCTTGGCTGCTATGCCAGCCTTGCATGACCCGCGTGTTCATCACCATCGACACCGAGTATTCCTCGGGTCTCTATACCGGGCCGGGCACGGTCGACCGGGCGGACAATTACGCCCGCTCGATCGCCTGCATCACGCCGGAAGGTCCTGCGGGCATCACTCACAAGCTGCAATTGCTGGCCCAATACGGTCAGAAGGCGGTGTTCTTCGTCGACCCGATGCCTGCGCTGGTGTGGGGCGTTGCCGCGATCGAGGACATCGTCGGGCCGATCCTCGAGGCCGGGCAGGACGTGCAGCTCCACTGCCACACCGAATGGCTGGCCATCGCCGGAAGCGCCAATCCGCTGCCCTCGAAGGCGACCGGCCATAACCTCGCCGATTTCCCCTTCGAGGAGCAATGCGCGATCCTCGACTATGCCCGCGCCACGCTGATCGCCGCCGGAGCCCCTGCCCCGGTCGCCTTCCGCGCGGGCAATTACGGCGCCGACGACAACACGCTGCGCGCGCTCGCGGCGAACGGGATCGACTACGATTCGAGCCACTGCCCCGCCCTCGTGGGCGCGAGCGCCTGCGCGATCAGCCTCGGCAGCGAGGACCGCGATCCGGTCGGCCACATGGGGGTGATCGAGGTGCCGGTCGGCAGCATCGGCACGATGGGCGGCGGCTTGCGCCATGCCCAGATCACCGCGCTGACGCTGGGCGAGATGCTCGGCGCGATCCGCCATGCCCGCGACAGCGACCGCGACAGCTTCACGCTCGTGAGCCATTCCTTCGAGCTCATCAACCGCCGCAAGCTGGCGGTGAACCACATCGTGCGCCGCCGCTTCGGCGGGCTCGTCAAGACGCTCGCGACCATGCGCGGCGTGACGACCGGCACCTATGCCCACACTCCGCCCGTCCTGCGCCTCACCGGCGCGAGCGCGCAGCCGCTCCCGGCGAGCGCGATGCGCACCGGGCGGCGGCTGGCCGAGCAGCTGGTCTCCAACACGCTCTACGGCGCGCTCTGAAGGGGCAGCCGGCATGGCCAGCGCGGCAATCGACTTCACCCTCGGCTCGCGCCGCCTGCTGAGCGTGCCGCGCAGTCTATCGACCTGGGCCTTCAGCCTCGAGGACGTGCTGGCCGGCGCCCTGCCCGATGCCCCGCCTAGCGGGCGCGACGGGGTACGGGTGCTCTCAGCCCCGACCGCAAGCCTCGCCGCCGTCACCGCGCGCTATCCGGGCTTCATCGCCGGCGGCCGGCAGGATTACCGCCGCCACTTCATCGACATGGGGCAGGATTTCGAGGCCTACATGGGCCGGTTCTCGGGAAAGACCCGCTCGACCCTGCGGCGCAAGGCGAGGAAGCTGGCCGAGGAAGCGGGCGGCTACACCGTCACCGAACACCGCACCCCTGCCGAGATCGCGGCCTTCCTCGCCGCCGCCCTGCCGCTCTCGGCGCGCACCTATCAGGCGCGGCTGCTCGATGCCGGGCTGCCGGGCGACGAGCCTGCGCGCCGGGCGATGATGGAGGCGGCGGAGGCGGGGCTGATGCGCGCCTTCCTGCTCCATGCGGGCGGCGCGCCGGTCGCCTACCTGTCCCTGCCGGTCGCGGGCGAGACGCTGGTCTATGCCCACCTCGGCTACGATCCCGACTGGGCGCGGCTTTCGGTCGGCACGGTGCTGCAGATGGATGCGCTCGAACGGCTGTTCGCGGAAAGGCGCTTCCGCTGGTTCGACTTCACCGAGGGGGACGGGGCGCACAAGGAAATGTTCGGAACGCATTCGGCGGCGTGCTCGAGCCTCGTGCTGCTCGAGCCGACGCTCGCCAACCGCACCCTGCTCGGCGCGCGGGCAGGATTCGACGCAGGGGTAGCGGGCGCCAAGGCGCTCGCCGAGCAGTCAGGGGCGCTGGGCCGGATCCGCGCCCTGCTGCGCGCCTGAGCGCGCAAAGTCGCGCGCTGCCGCCATGCGCCGCAGGTTCTCCTGCTGGCGCGCCCGCTCGACCGGCACCATCCGCACCGAGGGCGTACCGCTGAGCGAGCCGTAGCGCAGCGCGATGTAGAGCCAGATCACGGTCACGACCGCCAGCAGCGAACCCGCTGCAAGGCCGAGTCGCAGATCGTAACTGAGCAGCAGCCCGTCAGCCGCGAGCGCTACCCCTGCGACAAGCCACTTGAGCGACAGCCATCCGGCCAGACGTTCGGAAGGAACAGGCATGGTGCGAACCTCTTTCACGGCGCGCGGGCGGGGAAGGGGAGAGGTTCCGCGCGACCGTGAAAGAAGATGGTGCAATCGGGAAGAAACGCAAGGGGTCAAACGACCCATGACGCCCGGTCGCCGGCCTACTTGTCGCCGCGCGCGCGTTCCTCGCGCTGGTGGCGGGTGGCCTCCTCCGACCGGCGCCGGTTCGCGCGGCTGTCGCCCCGGTTGTAGAGCCAGCCGGCCAGCAGCACGCCGAACAGCAGCGCCGCGCCGATCGGCGGGGCGATGAACGAATCGGTGAGGTAGGTCGCAAGGACCGTGGCGAGCAGGATGAGAACGATGGCGGCTTTCAGCATGGGGCGCTCCTTCGCAGGGGCTACCCCCTCCGCGGGGCCGATGATCCGCCACCGGTCGCCTTTCCCCCGCCGCCCGACGCAAAAGGGGCCGGAAGCGCGGCTTCCGACCCCTTTTCGTATTCAGCAGTTCGGCAGGAGAGGGCTTACGCGCCTTCCACTTCCGACAGGTCGACCTTGAGGCCCGGGCCCATCGACGAGGTCAGCGAGACCTTGCGGACATACTTGCCCTTGGCGCCCGAGGGCTTGGACTTCACGACGGCTTCGGTCAGCGCCTTGAAGTTGGCCTTCAGCGCGTCATCGGAGAAGCTCAGCTTGCCGATGCCCGAGTGGATAATGCCCTGCTTCTCGACGCGGAACTCGACCTGACCGGCCTTGGCGTCCTTGACGGCCTGGGCGACGTTCGGGGTCACGGTGCCGAGCTTCGGGTTCGGCATCAGGCCCTTGGGACCAAGCACCTTGCCCAGACGACCCACCACGCCCATCATGTCGGGCGAGGCGATCACGCGGTCATAGTCGAGGTTGCCGGCCATCATGTCTTCCATGAGGTCCTCCGCACCGACCTTGTCGGCACCGGCGGCCAGCGCCTTCTCGGCATTGTCGCCGCGCGCGAAGACCGCGACCTTCACGTCCTTGCCGGTGCCCGAGGGCAGCGACACCATGCCGCGCACCATCTGGTCGGCGTGACGCGGGTCGACGCCGAGGTTCATGGCGACTTCGACGGTCTCGTCGAACTTGCCCTTGAACTGGCGCAGCACGCCCAGCGCTTCCTCGATGGTGTAGAGCTTCTCGCGGTCGAGCGAGGCCAGCACCTTGGCCTTCTTCGTGATCTTGCCCATGGTCTTAGCCCTCCACCACTTCGAGGCCCATCGAGCGGGCGCTGCCGGCGATGATCTTCATCGCCTGTTCGATGTCGTTCGCGTTAAGATCGACCATCTTGGCTTCGGCGATCTCGCGGATCTGCGAGCTCTTGATGGTTCCGGCCGAGACCTTGCCCGGCTCCTTCGAGCCCGACTTGAGGTTGGCGGCCTTCTTGATGAAGTAGGTCGCCGGCGCGGTCTTGGTGACGAAGGTGAAGGAACGGTCACCGTAGACGGTGATGACCGTCGGGATCGGCATGCCCTTTTCCATTTCCTGCGTGGCGGCGTTGAACGCCTTGCAGAATTCCATGATGTTCACGCCGCGCTGACCCAGCGCCGGGCCGATCGGCGGCGAGGGGGTTGCAGAGCCCGCGGGCACCTGCAGCTTGATATAGCCTTCGATTTTCTTGGCCATGAGGCCTTGCTCCTGTTCGCACTCTTGCCGCGCTGCTTCCAGCCCGGCTCATGTTAAGCGGTCGAACGCCCCTGCCTTGTGCATGGCGAGGGCTCCCGCACGGAATCACCCGGAGCCGAAGCCCGAGCGAAGGCGCGCGCCTAGGCGCAAGCCGGGAAAAAAGCAACCCGCCTGTGGCGGCAGCGCAGCCCAAGCGGACAAAGCGGACACCCTGTCCGCTTTGTGGCACCGCTATTTCCCTAGCACTTTCAGACGCTACCACCCGAATCCGCCAAGCGGACGGACAGGGAAGCGGGGCCTTGTTTCGCGCCCCGGGCATCGGGCGGCCTCGCAGGCCGGGCACAAGGATGGGAAAGAACCGGGGCGCATCGTAGCGGCTGCCAGAGGTGTAGGAAATGCCGCGACCCGTCCCCCGCTCGTCGCCCGTGCTCGACAAGGGGCTTGGCTGCCCTCCCTTCGCGCGCAGAGGAAGAAAAGCCTGACCCCCGATCAAGTCCGGGGCGACGATCGAGGGATGGCGGCTTCAACCCCGTTCCGGCCAGAACCTGCCTTTCGGCTAGCGACCCCATATCGGACTCACGCTTTGCGGTTGAGAAGTGGCCGCAACGGGCAGATTATTGACCGTCCTCTTTTGGTGACAAATCGGTAAAAACTGCCGTAGGGTCGCGGACCCTTCATCAACTGATCATAGGTTCGAGGTCTAGTGCTTCCACAATGTACACCATTATGATCGCTTAGGTTTTTTGACCGGTTTGGCAGCGCGAGCTGCGGGGCTTTTCGCACTTCGGGTAACGCTGGGGGTAACTGATGCCTTTGCAGCCTCGGGCTGCAAATAGGAGCACATGTCGAGCATGGCCCCCGCGACAGCCTCCAGATAGGTTTCTACCATCTTACTGCGCCGCTTCACGCGAGCGGCCCATTCAGCCGAGGAACGGCGGTAGCCTCTGTTGGCCACATCCCTCCAGCCAGGGCCTACCTTGTCGCTGTAGCCCATGATCAGGGCCAGCCCGATGCCGTGTATGGCGCCATCATCAAATCGCTCATGGTGATGGATGCTGTTGCGGGCTCTCAGCTCCTGATCAAAATCCTTGGCAAAACTCTTCAAAACAGGGCCTGTGTTAATGGTGCCTTCTATGGTCGCATCCACAGCATTGAGGCAGCGCTTTAGTCGCTCTTTGAATTCATAAAAGCGATTGAAATACATCTCGCACATGTTGCGTATGTGATCCTCCTTGCTCACTGGTAGGTGAGCAAAGGGGTAGCGCCGGAAATAGAATTCGCACTGTTGCAGGGTGTAAAAGGATTGAGCCAGGCTTAGGTAAGCCAATATGGCCTCATGCTGGCGATTAATCTCAGCTGTGAATTGGAATTCCCCTGGGAGGTCATCATCCCTTATCGGGAAACCCTCCACCAGCGACAGCACTGCTCCCACCTTTTTCCTCTGCCACTCCCGAAAGCCAGGATAGCTATCAAGTGCTTTGATCCAAACACCGATTGCGTCCAGCAGCTCTGATTGCTTTGATTTGTCCATGCACCGTCACCATCGTTTAAGCGGGGCGCGGATTCAACTTTGGAATAAAGATGGGCAGCAAGCGAAAAGCATGGCTGCCCCAACCAGAGCGGGACGGTAGGGGCCAATACCCACCGCAAATTTTGCGAAGGCAGCTGGAGCAGCCTGATGCCGTTGGTATCGAGCAAGCGTCAGCTTTTAGGGCAGCGAACCAACAAGCCGAACGGCTGGGAATGGCGCGCGAAACTGTCGCTGGCGAGCGAAGAAACGGATGACCGATTTCCACCCACTTGCCGCCATTCGCGCAGCTTAACGGCACTCCCGAAAGCGGACGCTTGGCGCGCTTTCCTACCGGGGTGCTTGCCGCTAGCCTCGGGCGGTTCTTTCGCGTTGTCGATGCCGCGCGCCATCGCCGCTCAGGGCTGTCTGGCTCCCCGATCAGGCGGAGAAAACGCAAAACACAGTGTCAACTTCGGTTTTGCCGAGCAAGCCGATGAAACAGCTATGGAATTCCCGTAGGAAACCGAAGTTTACAGTGTCAACTTTGTAAACTTCGCCGGTCCGGGAGGCGGGGCGGGGTCAGGGCCGCTCATCCGCGACGCGCGGGACGCGCAGGCCCTTGGTGCGGCTGGTGAGGTGGAAGCGGCGGCACAGCGCGCACTTGTAGGCGCGCAAGGGTGTGTCGGCCGCAACCGCAACCGCCTCGGCCGCCTCACGCGTGTCGAAGCGGCGCTTCTTCTGGCAGATGCCGGGACGGGTCTTCACACCTGCACCCTGCCCGTCCTGCGTCCGTTCGCCTCGAGCGCAGTCGAGAGGCCTCGGCGTGCCGGTGTCTCGACTGCGCTCGACACGAACGGAAGGGGCAAAGCCAAGCGGGCAGGCCGCAGGCCCCTCACTTCACCAGTTCGACTTCCTCGAAGCCCAGTTCCACCGGGGTCGCGCGGCCGAAGATCGAGACCGAGACCTTGACCTTCTGCTTGTCGAAATCGAGCTCTTCCACGATCCCGTTGAAGCTCGCGAAGGGCCCGGCGTTGACCTTGACCGAATCGCCGATCTCGTAATCGACGCTGATGTCGCGCTTGGGCGCGGCCTTGGCCTCTTCCACCCCGCCGAAATAGCGCGCGGCCTCGCGTTCGGAGATCGGCTGCGGCTTGTTGCCTGAGCCGAGGAAGCCGGTGACCTTGGGGGTGTTCTTGACGAGGTGGTAGATGTCGTCGGTCATGTTCAGCTTGGCGAGCACGTAGCCGGGCATGAACTTGCGTTCGACCTGGACCTTCTTGCCGCGCTTCACCTCGGTCACGGTCTCGGTCGGGACCTGCACTTCCTCGACGCCTTCACTGAGGCCGAGGCGTTCGGCCTCGGCGATGATCGCGTCGCGCACCTTGTTCTCGAAACCGGAGTAAGCGTGGATGATGTACCAGCGGGCCATGGGTCGTCCTTGGAAAATGGGTCTGACGGGCAGGGAATCGGGAGGCGCGGCTCGGCCTACTGCAGCAGGCCGATCAGCGCGCGCACGATCGCACCGAAGGCGCTGTCGATGCCGAGGAAGAACAGCGAGAGGATCAGCATGAAGATGAACACGAAGATCGCCGTGCGCACCGTCTCCTCGCGGGTCGGCCAGACGATCTTGTTCGTCTCGGCCTTGACCTGGTTGAAGAACTCGGCGGGCGAGGTCTTGCGCTTCTTCTCTTCGGCCCCGTCCTTGGGGGCGATCATCTTGTCGGCCATGCAGCCTCGTTCCTTCGCGTAATGCCTTCTCGTCTCGTCCGGCCGGCTTTCAGGTAGGGCTCCGCGCCGCCCGGGACAAGGTCGCCGGAGGGGCTGGATGATCTGCCGATGTCGGAAAGACGCCGACGCCCTTACGCGCACGGGGCCGCGATTGCAAGAGAGCGGCGGGCGGACGGCGATGGCGGGAAAATGGCAGGGGTGACAGGATTCGAACCCGTGGCCCTCGGTTTTGGAGACCGATGCTCTACCAGCTGAGCTACACCCCTGCAGCACGTTGGAGCGCGCCCCTTAGCCAAGGCATCCGGGATAGGCAATCCTCTTTGCCTCGCGGGGGGCGGCCATGTATTGTGCGCTGCAACCATGCACGCGCCCAGCCGCCCTCCCATCCCCGTCGAGACCCTTCTGCTCGCCTATCGCAGCGGGATCTTCCCGATGGCCGACCGGCGCGAGGATCCGGAGGTGTTCTGGGTCGAGCCGCGCGAGCGGGCGATCATTCCGCTCGAGGGGCTGCACCTGTCGAAGTCGTTGAAGAAGGTGATCCGCGCGGACCGTTTCACGGTGACGGTCGACCGCGCCTTCGAACAGGTGATCCGCGCCTGCGCCGAGCCGCGCCCCGACCATCCCGAGACCTGGATCAGCGAACGCATCGTCCAGTCCTATCTCGGCCTCCACCGCGCCGGGCATGCCCATTCGGTGGAGTGCTGGCAGGAGGGCGCGGGCGGGGAACCCGAGCTGGTCGGCGGGCTCTACGGCGTCAGCTTCGACCGGGTGTTCTGCGGCGAATCCATGTTCAGCCGGGTGCCCGATGCGAGCAAGGTCGCGCTCGCCTGGCTGGTGGCGCTGATGCGGCGCGCGGGGATGGTGCTGCTCGACTGCCAGTTCATGACCGAGCACCTGCGTTCGATGGGCGCACGCGAACTGTCGCAGGCGGATTACCGGCGGCTGGTCGAACGCGCGCAGGGGCAGCCGCCCGCCAGCCTCGGCATGGCGTGGCGCGCCTTTGCCGGGGGCTATGTCGCAGGCGGCGCGGGAGCCGGAACGGCGGGAGCAGGGGCAGCGGGCGTCGCCGCAGCCGAGGGCGAGGCCGAGGCACCGGCGGCCGGACGGCCGGAGGCTTCGGCCTTGGGCGAGGCGGGGCCCTCCTCGCCCGGGAAGCTCATCGTGCAATCCTTGACCCAGACATCGTAGATCGGGTGCTCGACGACATTGAGGCTCGGGCTTTCAAGGAACATCCAGCCCGAGAACACGCGGCGGTGCTGCGCCGCGCCCCGCTCGCGGATGTCGACCTGCACGAAGGCGCCGGTCTGCTGCGGCATCTCCCAGGGCGCGGTGCGCTCGCAGGCGGAGACGCGCACGATCACCGGTCCCACCTCGCGCGCCTCGCCGGGCTTGAGGCGGAGCTCTTCGGACACGTTGTTGCGCTTGTTGAGCAGGCCGAGCACCGCGACGCGCTCGTTCATCGGGGTCGCGCCGTAATCATTGGCGGGCGCAGCCGTGGCGGCGGCCGCAGGCGCGGGCGTCGCATCCTCGAGCGGGACCTTGACCGCCTCGCCCTCGGGCGCGGCGAAATAGTCGCACGCCGCAAGGCACAGCGGCAGGACGAGGACAAAGGCCCGCACGCGGTGCCTCAGCTGTCCGCGGCGCCGGGGGTCCAGGCCTCGTAATCGCCGACGGCGCGCGCACGCTGGCCGCCACGCTCGAGCGCACCCTGCGGGCGATAGGCGGCCGCGGTGCCGGTGGCGTTGGGGGTGTAGTCCACCTCCCACACCTTGGGCGGCGGCAGGTGGCTTTCGGGCACCTCGTCATAGGTGCCGTGGAGCCAGCCATGCCATTCGGACGGCACGCGGCTGGCATCGTTGGCGCCGTTGTAGATCACCCAGCGCTTTTCGCGGCTGGTGTAGGAGCCGTCGTTCGGCCCCGCTGCCTTGGGGCGAGCGCGGTAATACTTGTTGCCGGCGGCATCGGTGCCGACGTGCTCGCCCTTGGCGCGGCTCGCCCAGAGGTGGGTGCCGATGGTGGCACCGTCCCACCAGGTGAAGATCTTCATCAGGATTCCCATGGAGGCGCGCCTAGCCGAATTGGCGGGGAGCGCCAAGGGGGAGATCACCGGGGCAGGCTGTAACTCACCTTGTCGCCCGGCACGATCCCCAGTTCCTTCGCCCGACCGGCGCGCAGTTCCAGCACCGCGCTCGCCAGCCCCTTCGAGGTCACCGAATCGAGCGAATAGGGCACGGTGTTCGCCGCGATGTTGGCGATCCGCCCGTCCGGCCCGATGAAGATGATGTCGAGCGACAGGGGCGTGTTCTTCATCCAGAAGCTGCGCGTCTCGGGCACGGCGGAGGGGAAGATCATCCCCTCGTTGTCGCCGAGCTGGGTGCGGAACATCAGCCCGCGCGCCTGGGCCTCGGGCGTGTCGGCAAGCTCAACCCGGAAGGGCAGCCGCTTGCCCCCGCGCTCCACGGTGAGGTCGATCACCCGAAGCCCCGAGACAGGGTGGCGCGCGGCGGCGGTGGCGGCGGGCGGCGCTGGGCTCTGCGCAGTCGCAGTCGCGCCCCCGCCGGGGGAACAGGCAGCAAGCGTTCCCAGCGTCAGCCCCGCTGCGGCCAGAATGTGCCTCACCATTGCCCTTCGATCCCTTCATCATCGCCCGCCTCGGCGAGCCATTCCTCGACATCCTCGATCCGCGCGGCGGCGAGGATGGCCTTCACATGCTCGTACTGGTGGCCTGCGCGCAGCATTGCTGCAACGGCTTTTTCGCGGGCCTTGCCTGCCACGAGCGGATCGGCCTCGTCCTCCGCCCTGCCGAAGGGGCCGAGCCGGCGCTTCCTCGCCATCAGCACCGCGGCGTGGCGGCTCGCCGCCTCGCCCGGAGCATGGGCGGCACGCAATGCATCGCCGACCCCGGCATGGCGCAGGCTCTCCTCCACACGCCGCGCGCCGTAGCCCCGCGCCCCCAGATCGCGGGCGCGCATCCGGGCATAGGCATCGTCATCGACATAGCCCAGTTCCGCCAGCCGGGCGACGAGCGCGGGGAGATCGGGATCGATGGTCCGCCCGTCGGAATCCTCGGCCAGGCCGCGTTCCCTGATCTTGCGCGAAAGATAGGCCTCGAGCCGCGCCCCCGTGGACGCGAAGCGGGCGGCGTAATGCAGCGCAAGGTCGCGCAAATTCGCCTCGGTGAGCGGGGGTTTGGCCCGCCGCTCGCCCCGCCGCCGGACGCGGCGATCCTCCCCGGCATCACGACCGGTCGATGACGAATTCGCTTTACCTGAAACCATTTCGCCTTATTCGTGCCACTTTCCTTATCAAATGCGAACTCTGGAAGACGCCGGACTATGCCCGGCGACACGGGGTTATGCCAGAGCGCGGAAGGGGTGCCACCATGAACCGCGCCGCAACTGACGGGTATCGCTGAAAAACCATGACCGACGCCGCCCTGACGCCGACGCCGAACGATTGCGACCTGCCGCGAATCCGTGCGCAATTCGCAACCTTCAACGAAGCGATCGACTATGCCGCGCAGAGCCTGAAGGGGCTCAACTTCCACGACATGCGTGGCGAACTGGCGCGCGTCTACCCCTATACGACCATGCGCGAAGATGCATTGGTCATGGCACGCAGGCTGGTCGCGGCGGGGATCGGCAAGGAGGACCGCGTCGCCCTCATCGCCGAGACCGGCGCGGAGTTCGCCGCGCTGTTCTGCGCCTGCGTCTATGCCGGCGCCTGGCCGGTGCCGCTGCCGCTGCCGACCACCTTCGGGGGCAAGGACAACTACATCGACCAGCTGGCGATCCAGCTGATGAGCTCCGATCCCAAGCTTCTCCTCTACCCCGAGGAGATCGCCGAGATGGCCGCCGCCGCCGCGGCCCGGCAGGGCTGCGCCGCCGAAAGCTGGCAGGACTTCGCCCGCCGCGAGGCTCCCGAGGTCACCCTGCCCGAGGCCAGCCCAGACGACATCTGCTACCTCCAGTATTCCTCCGGCTCGACCCGCTTCCCGACCGGCGTCGCCGTGACCCACCGGGCGCTGCTGCACAATCTCTACGGCCACGCCGAGACGATGAACCTCGGCACCAACGACCGCTGCGTCAGCTGGCTGCCGTGGTATCACGACATGGGCCTCGTCGGCTGCCTGCTCTCGCTGATCGCCAACCAGGTTTCGGGCGACTACCTCAAGCCCGATGCCTTCGCCCGCCGCCCGCTGGCGTGGCTCGACATGATCAGCCGCAACCCGGGCAACACGCTCTCCTATTCCCCCACCTTCGGTTACGACATCTGCGCGCGCCGCATCTCGAGCCAGAGCCACGTCGCCGAACGTTTCGACCTGTCGCGCTGGCGGATCGCGGGCAACGGCGCGGACATGATCCGCCCGGACGTGATGCAGAACTTCGTCAACGCCTTCGCCGAGGCAGGCTTCAAGGCGGCGAGCTTCACCCCCTCCTACGGCCTTGCCGAGGCGGTGCTCGCGGTGACGGTGATGCCGCCGGGCGAGGGCATCCGGGTCGAGCTGGTCGAGGAAGAGCGCCTCTCGGGCGCCCCGCGCGATCTCTCCCGCCCGGCGCGCTACCGGGCGATCGTCAATTGCGGCAAGCCGCTCCCGGACATGGAAGTCGCGATCCGGGGCGAGGACGGCACGACGAAGGGCGATCACCAGATCGGCAAGGTGTGGTGCCGCGGCCCCTCCGTCATGCATTCCTACTTCCGCAACGAGGAAGCCACGGCCGACTGCCTGGCTGACGGCTGGCTCGACACCGGCGACATGGGCTACACCGCCAAGGGCTACCTGTTCATCGTCGGCCGGGCGAAGGACATGATCATCATCAACGGCAAGAACCACTGGCCGCAGGACATCGAGTGGGCCGTGGAGCAGCTTCCCGGCTTCAACCACGGCGACATTGCCGCCTTCGCCATCGAGATGGAGAACGGCGAGGAAGCGCCCGCGGTGCTGGTCCACTGCAAGGTCTCCGACCCCGAGGAGCGCATCCGCCTGCGCGACCAGATCGCCGACAAGGTGCGCTCGGTCACCGGCATGAGCTGCATCGTCGAACTCGTGCCTCCGCGCACCCTGCCCCGCACTTCGTCGGGCAAGCTCAGCCGCGCCAAGGCGAAGAAGCTCTACCTCGCGGGCGAGATCGTCCCGATCCAGCTGGCGGCCTGAGACGATTCAAGGCTGAACCTCCGGGCCCCGTCAGCGGGCCCGTCAGATCTTCTCGGGCGGGGCCTCGTCGGGACCGCGACCGGGCTCGTCAATATCGGGCGGGGTCGGCTCGGTTTCGGGCGGCGGCGACCTGTAGGGTTCGGCAGGTTGCGGCGGCGCCTCCTCGGGCGGGGCAGCGGGCTCGACGGTGTCGGGCTCAGTCGGCGGGATGGTGGCCACGATCGTATCTCCTCGAGATCGGCATAGGGTTCAGCCGGCGGTGAGCGGCACGGTCTGCTGGTGCTGCACCACCCGCCATTCGTCATGGGCCAGCCTGCGGATGGTGCTGGTGCAGAACGCGACATAGCTGCGGTCGGAACGCTTCGCCTCGGCCCTGTAGGACAGGACGATCAGCCCCTCCTGGGGACGCACGACCTGCTCCTCGCTGAAGGTCACTTCCGACCAGCGCGGTGTGTCCTCGACGGCGGCGATCGCCTGCTCGGCCGTGAAGACATAGGGCTGTGCCGGCAGGACCATCAGGCATTCGTCGTCGATCAGCGCCTCGTAGGTCTCGGGACCACCGGTCCAAAGGCTCCGTTCGAACTCCCACACCCGCGCATCTTCCATGGCTCGACTCCTTCCGGCTGCGCTGGGGTAGCGCCCGCGCCGGCGATCGTTCCGCAGCGGTGTGCGCGATCGGGACGACCGGTGCCTGGCATCCCGCCAACAGAGCAGGCGGACCGGCGGGCGGGCTAGTCCGCCTCCTCCGCCCAGCTTGCGCGCAAGGGGGCCGCGCCCGCGCGGGTTTCTGCGGCGACGCCTGCCTCGCGCAGCACTTCGGCGGCTGCCTCGGCGCTTTCGGCGGGGCCGGTGAGCACCACCGCACGGCCCAGCCGCTGCGCCGCCCAGCCGGTCAGCGCCAGCGCGCGGGCGCCCGCCTCGGTCGGCGCGCCCTCGGCGAAGGCGATCGCGTCCGGAAGGGCGGCGGTCGGCGGGACCAGTTCGATCCGCCATTCGGGTTCGCTCGCGGCGATGCGCGCCTCGAGCGCGCGGTAGGTCGCAAGGCTCGCCCCCTCCAGCCGCTTCGCCCGCACCAGCGCGCGGCGGCGGGCGTTGTCGATCAGGACCTCGCCCGGCCCCACCCCCGCAGCCAGCGCCAGCCGCGCCGTCAGCGCCTCGGCGCGCGAGGTTGCGGCGCGCTCATCGCGTTCGCGGGCGGCGGAAAGCTGCGCCCGCTCGGCGGCGGTGGCATTGGTGCCGACCTCGTATTGCACCAGATCGAGCTTGACCGGCTCGTCCAGCCGCTCGGCCAGCGCGCGCTCCACCCGCGTCTCGACCCCGGGCTGCAGCAGCGGCGTGAAGATCACCGCATGGACCCCCACCGGGGCGGCGGCGAAATCGATCTCCAGGAGATCGAGCTGCGAGCGGTCGTCGAACTGCGCACGGATCTCGCTGCGCACGATGCGCTGGGCGTTGGCCTCCCACGCGATCCGCTGGAGCGAGAAGCCGAGCGGCACGGCCAGCGCGATGAACACCGCCACCACCATGAAGTTCTGCACCTGCGACTGGCCCTTCGACAGGTTGGCGCGGAAGCCGTAGAGCTTGGCCATGCCGAAGGCGGTGAGCGCGATGGTGATGAAGTTGGTCACGAACAGCAGCAGCGCGCCGGAGAACACCGTCCAGTTCCAGGTGGCAAGGCCGTAGCCGACCACCGCGAGCGGCGGCATCAGCGCAGTGGCGATGGCGACGCCGACGATCGCCCCCTCGCGCCCGCGGATCATGGCATAGGCCCCGGCGAGCGCCGAGAACAGCGCCACGAACAGGTCGAACAAGTTGGGCCGGGTGCGGGCCGCGATCTCGCTGGTGACGGCCTGTATGGGCGAGACGAACACCAGCACCGCGCACAGCAGCACCGCCATCACGCTGCCGATCACCAGCGTGCGCAGGCATTGCTTGAGCCAGTCCCAGTCCCCGATCGCGAGCGCGAAGCCGAGGCCCATGATCGGCCCCATCAGCGGCGAGAGCAGCATCGCCCCGATCACCACCGCCGGCGAGGACAGCAGCAGGCCGAGGATCGCGATGGCGCCGCTCATCGCGGTCATGAACAGGTAGTGTTCGGACAGCTGGCCGTCCTCGCGGCGGCGCTCGGTCACCTCGGCCTGGTCGACGCGGCCGATGACGTGCACGGTCCACCATTCACGCACCGCGGCGAGCACACCGCCGAGCGGGGCCTGATCGGTGGTCTCGTTCATTGTCGGGCCCCTCGCATTTTGCCTGCCTTGCCCGCAACCTAGCCCGCGCCGCGCCGGAATGCCAAGCGGGGCTTGCGGGCATGGACGGGAGGGGGGTTTCGAGCGTAGCATGCGTGCGCGCGCTTGAAAGGCGTGTTTTAGATTACTAATACAGTGGGCACGACCGTTTTCGCGCCTTGCGTGGCGCGGTGGCCCAGAGGGAGCACGAGACGAGGCATGAGCACCGAAACCAAGACGGCGACCGCGACGGACTTCACCCTCACCCCGCCCGATCCGGTGCCCCAGGTCGCGCCCGAGCAGGCCGCGGGGCTGGTGCCGGTCACCTCCGAGCAGAAGTCGAAGCTCGACACCAAGGTCGATGCCTTCGTGAACGAACTGGTCTCGGTCGATGCCAATTCCCCGGCCTTCGGGGAGAAGGTCGACCAGATCACCCGCATGGGCCAGGAGCAGATCCGCGCCGCCGCCGCCATGTCGAACCGCTTCCTCGACCGCCCGGTGCGCGCGATGGATGCCGACGGCAGCGTGGGCAAGGATCTCGCCGAACTGCGCCGCACGGTCGAGGATCTCGATCCCGGACGGCAGGGCAAGCTGTCGGGGCCGCGCAAGATCCTCGGGCTCATCCCCTTCGGCAACAAGATCAAGAACTACTTCGACAGCTACACCTCCGCGCAGGGGCACATCGCCTCGATCCTCCAGCGGCTCGAAAGCGGCAAGAAGGAGCTGCATCTCGACAACGCCGCGATCGATACCGAGCGCCAGAAGCTGTGGACCGCGATGGGCGAGCTGGAGCAGATGATCCACATCGCCAAGACGCTCGACGAACGGCTCGAGCAGAAGGCGCTGGAGCTCGACAGCTCCGACCCCGCCAAGGCCAAGGCGCTGCGCGAGAGCGCGTTGTTCTATGTCCGCCAGCGCACGCAGGACCTGCTGACGCAGATGGCGGTGAGCGTGCAGGGCTATCTCGCGCTCGACCTGGTCAAGAAGAACAATGTCGAACTGGTGAAGGGCGTCGACCGCGCCAGCACCACCACGGTCGGCGCGCTGCGCACTGCCGTCACCGTGGCGCAGGCGATGACCAACCAGCGGCTGGTGCTGGGGCAGATCACCGCGCTCAACAAGACCACCAGCGACATCATCGATTCGACCAGCACGCTGCTGCGCGAGCAGACCGCGCAGATCCACGAGCAGGCGGCCTCGAGCACCATCCCGCTCGAAACGCTCCAGCGCGCCTTCCAGAACATCTACGACACGATGGACGAGGTCGACAACTTCAAGGTCCGCGCGCTCGATTCGATGAAGCAGACCGTCACCGTGCTGACCGCCGAGGTCGAGAAGTCCAAGGGCTACATCGCCCGCGCCGAAGGCCAGGCCCAGGCCCAGGCCAAGGTCGCCGCGCAGACGCCCTCGCTGCTGGCGCTGGATAGATAATGCCCGACAGCACCCGAGAATCCGACCGCATCCTGCGCGAGGCCAAGCGGAGCCTCGTCACCCAGCGCGAGGGCGGCACCCACCGCCCTGCGCCGCGCGGGGCAAGCATCGGCAAGGCCTCGGCCGAGGTCAAGACGAAGGCGCTGCTCAGGAAGGCGCGCAATATCGTCCTGACGCTGCTCGCGCTCTATGTCGGGGCCGGGATCACGGGTGCGATCATCGGCGGGATCGGCTTCTGGGGCGTGATGACGGTGGTGGCGCTCACCGCCATCGTCTTCGCCATGTTTGCCGCGACCGGGAAGGTGAAGACCCCGCGCCGCGAGGAGCTGAAGCAGGGCAACCCGCACCAGATGGTCGCGCGCACCGAGCTGTGGCTCGAGGCGCAGCGCCCCGCCCTGCCCCCGCCCGCGCAGGCGCTGGTCGACCGGCTGGGCGTGCAGCTCGATGCGCTGGGGCTGCAATTGAAGGGCCTCGGCGACAACGAACCGGCGATGGCCGAGGTGCGCGAGCTCGTGGGCGAATACATCCCCGAGACGATCGACAACTACCGCAAGATCCCCGTGCATCTGCGCGCCGAAGAACACGCCGGCAAGACTGCCGACGAACGCCTGACCGAAAGCCTCGAGAAGCTCTCGGGCGAGGTCGACCGCGTCACCCGCCGCCTTGCCGAGGGCGCGCTCGACGATCTCGCGATCAAGAGCCGCTATCTCGAATACCGCTACGGAGGGGCCGAGGCGCTCGAGGACATGACCGGAATGCCCGACACCGGCGTGCCCCTGCCCGATTTCGCGGCCCTGCCGACCAAACAGGAGCGCTGAGCCATGCGCGTGACCCTTCCCCACAACCTCACGAAGGAAGAGGTCCGCCGCCGGATGCGCGCCCATGCCGACGAGATCGGCGGCTTCTTCCCTGCAGGCCTCGCCAGGGTCACCACCGGCTGGCCGCATGAGGACCGCATGAACATCACCGCCGAGGTGATGGGCCAGGCCATTCCCGGCGGCGTCGAGGTGCGCGATCACGAGGTGGTGATCGAGATGGACCTGCCGCTGCTGCTCTCGGTGATGAAAGGCCCGCTCGAGGCGGCGGTGAAGAAGGAAGGCGGGCGGCTGCTCGCCCCCTGAACCGATGCCCGATGCGCGCGGGCGATTGCCATGGCGGCCTACATATGTAACAATATCTGTACATATTGATTGCCTAATTTGCCTTACACTCGGGATCGTGCGGCAGATCGGCTTAGTGGTCGATTCGGACGGGAAGGACGGGTGGTATGGCACCGGTCATGGACAATGCAGACCCGCGCGAAAGCCTGCGCGCGCATCTGCGCACCGCGACGATGGCCGCGCACGACCTGCTCGACCACGCGATGCAGGCAGCAAGCGGATGGCAGACCCGCGCCGACTATGCCCGCTTCCTCGCCCTGCAACACGCCGCCCGCGCGCCGCTGGAAGCGTGGATCGGGGCCCATGCGCCGCGCGGCCTCGCCCCGCCGCCGCAATCCGGGCTGATCGCGCGCGACCTTGCTGCCCTCGACTGCGCCCTTCCCGCCCCGGCGCCGCTCTTCACTCTCGGCCGGACCGGCGCAGGGCACGCGCTCGGCACGGCCTGGGTGCTGGCCGGATCGGCGCTCGGCAATCGCGCGATCGCCAAGCAGGTCGCCCGCATCGGCGGCGGCACCTGGCCGGTGGCCTTTCTCGATGACGGGGCAATGATGACCTTCTGGCAGGGCCTCAGGGAGAGGGTCGAACGCCCCGCCGGTATCGAGGAGGCCGAAGGGGCGACCCGCGCGGCCGAGGCGGTCTTTGCCCACTTTCTCGCCGTCGCCGAGGGTGCGCAGGTGCCGGAAGGCGCTGCGTCATGAACCTCCACCAGCGCAGCGACACGCTCACCGAATGCGACCGCGAGCCGATCCACCACATCGCCGCGATCCAGAGCTTCGGCGGATTGCTGGCCGCCGATGGCGCGGGGCAGGTGGTGCACGCCTCGGCCAACGTGGCAGACTTGCTGGGCCTTGCCGAAATCCCCGCCCCCGGCACCCCGCTCGCCGCCATTCTCGCGCCCGCGTCCCTCGCCACCCTCGAACAGGCGCTCGGCGGACTTGCGGGGGTGGACGCGCTCGAACGCCGCTTCGGGCTCGATCTTGCCGGCACGGGCACCCGTTTCGACTGCGCCGTGCACCGCTCCTGCGGCCTGTCGGTGATCGAGTTCGAGCCCCACGCCGCGAGCGACTTTGCCGACCATGTCAGCATGATCGTCCCTGTCATCGCCCAGCTCGAACAGGCCGCCAGCCTCGCCGCGCTGTGCGATACGGCGGCGCGGCTGGTGCGGCAGATGACCGCTTATGACCGGGTGATGGTCTACCGCTTCCATCCCGACGAAAGCGGCGAGGTGATCGCCGAGGACAAGGACGAGAGCCTCGAACCCTTCAAGGGCCTGCGCTATCCCGCCGCCGACATTCCGCAGCAGGCGCGCGAGCTGTTCCGCCGCAACCGCTTCCGCGTCATCGCCGACATGACCGCCGAGCCCGTGCCCATTGTCCCCGCGCTGGGGCCGGAGGACACCCCGCTCGACCTGTCGATGTCGATGCTGCGCGCGCACTCGCAAATGCACCTCGCCTATATGCGCAACATGGGGGTGGGCGCCTCGCTGGCGATCGCGATCGTCCGGCACGACCGGCTGTGGGGCATGATCTCGTGCCACCACCGCGAAGCGCGCCTGCCGCCCTATTCGCTGCGCACCGTGGCCGAACTGCTCAGCCAGACCTTCTCGCTGATGCTCGACCGCATTCTGGTGGCGCAGGCCGAAGGCTTGCGCGAACGAGCGCGGCAATTGAACGACCGGCTGCTGCTGCGCCTGGCGGGCGGGGTCAGCCTCGCCGACAGCCTGCCGATGATCGAGGAGCTGCTGCGCGGCACGATCCAGCACGACGGCATCTCGCTCTTTGCCGACGGGGAATATCGCGCCAGCGGCGATGCGCCCGACGAGGACGCCTTCCGTGCCGTCGCGCCGCTGCTGGCGACGACGCTTGGCGGGGCGACCCACGCCACCACCCGCCTTGCCGATCAGATCGCCGAGGCCGCGCCCTTCGCGCACCGGGCGGCCGGCGCGCTGGTGCTGCCGCTGTCGCGCGGCACGCGCGATGCGCTGGTGCTGTGGCGCCGCCCGCTCGAACGGGTGGTGCAATGGGCGGGCGATCCGAACAAGGCGGTCGCCGCGCCCGGCGAACTGCTCCAGCCGCGCGCGAGCTTTTCGGCCTGGCAGGAAACCGTGCGGGGCCACTCGGCGGACTGGAGCGCCGAGGAATGCGAGATCGCCGCGCGCCTGCGCCGCACGCTGATCGAGGTGATCCTGCGGATGAGCGAGGATCTGACGCGCGAGCGCGCCCGCGCGGCCGAGCAGCAGGACCTGCTGATCGCCGAACTGAACCACCGCGTTCGCAACATCCTCGGCCTGATCCGCGCGCTGGTGTCGCAGTCGCAGGCCGAGGCGCTGTCGGTGCCCGGCTTTGCCGCGATCATCGGCGGGCGCATCGCCGCGCTGGCGAGCGCGCACGACAACATCACCGCCAAGAACTGGGGCCCGGCGAGCCTCGCGCGGCTGATCGAAGCCGAGCTTGCGCCCTATAGCGGCGAGGCTCGCGCACGTTTCCGCCTGAGCGGCGATGATGTGCTGGTGACGCCGGAGGCCTACACCATCCTGGCGCTGGTGGTGCACGAGCTGGCGACCAACAGCGCCAAATACGGCAGCCTCTCGGCCCGCGCCGGGACGGTCGAGGTCAGCCTCGCGCGCACCGCCTTCGGCGATCTGGCGCTGCGCTGGCGCGAGAGCGGCGGGCCGCCGGTGACCGCACCCACGCGCCATGGCTTCGGCTCGACGATCATCACCCGCTCGATCCCGCATGATCTCGGCGGCGAGGCGGACGTGCGCTACAAGCTCGGCGGGGTGGAGGCGGAATTCCTCGTCCCCGCGCGCTATCTTGCCGCACCCGATGCGCCCGGGCGGCGTCTCGCCCCGCCCCCGCCCGATCCGCTGCGCGCCGACCGCCTGCCCCCCGATGCGCCCGCTCGTGTGCTGGTGGTGGAGGACAGCATCATCATCGCGCTCGACACCGAGGAGAACCTGAAACGCCTCGGGGTGGCAGAGGTGCGGCTGGAAAGCTCGGTCACCGGCGCGCTGGCGGCGATCGCCGAGAGCCCGCCCGATTTCGCGATCATCGACTTCAACCTCGGCGGGGAAAGCTCCGAGCCAATCGCCGAGGCCCTGCGCGCGGCGGGCGTGCGTTTCGTGCTGGCGACGGGCTATGCCGAAGGAGCTGCGAGCTTCGAGCGGCTGGGTGCGGCGGCGGTGCTGCGCAAGCCCTACGGCATGACCGAAATCGAGCGACTGCTGGTCGGCGCGGAGCCGGCCTAGGCCGCCCGCGCCAGCAGAGTCACCTGCGCCCCGCCGAAATCGAGACTGTCGAGACCGTCCGCCACCAGGCACTCCCCCGCCGCCGCCCGGGCCGATCCGTCCTTCGCAGCGATCTCGCCCGCCAGCGGCAGCGCCAGCAGCGCCCCGCTCCACGCCGCCGAAGTCGCCGCATCGGGGGCGCCCTCGATCCGGTCGAGCCGGAAGTGCGGACCATCGACCAGAACCGGCCCCGCGGTTACCGAGCCCTTGTTCCCGGGCGCATAGACCCCTCCCGAAGCGACAGCGAGGGCCCGCTCGAGATGCAGTTCGCGCGGGCGGCCGTAGTCGTAGAGGCGGAAGGTGGTGTCGCTGGTCTGCTGCACCTCGACCAGCGCGAGGCCGGGGCCGATGGCGTGGACGGTGCCGGCCGGAAGGTAGAACAGGTCGCCTGCCTGCGCCGGGTACCAGGCGAGCAGCGTCTCGATGCTGCCGTCGCGCGCCGCTGCGGCGATCTCCTCGCGCGTCACCTCCCGCGCGAAGCCGATGGCAAGCTCAGCCCCCTCCTCGGCATCGAGCACCAGCCAGCACTCCTCCTTGCCCGCCTCGCCGGGAAGCGCGGTGGCCTCGGAGGGGTGCACCTGCACCGAGAGTTTCTCGCTCGTGAACAGATACTTGACCAGCACCTGCGGCAATTCGGGCGGGGGTTCGAACCAGATTTCGCCGATGCGCGTGCCGGGCGGCGCAGCGAAGGGAGCAGGCAGCACCTCGCGGCCCCAGACCTTCTCGACCATCAGCGTGGAGAGCCGGCGCGCGGTCACTGGCTCATTGCCCCCGGCAGCTTGCCCACACCCTGCGCGCCGTCGCGCGTGGTGACCAGAACCTCGCCGTCCGAGACGACGATGCACACCCCCTCGAGCCCCACGGCCGAGATGCGCGGCCCGTCGGTGGTGGCGAAGACATCGCGGCAGTCCGCCAGATCGACCGCCCCGCGCACGACATTGCCCAGCCCGTCAGCCTCGCCAGCCAGCGCCTCGGCGAGCGCGGCCCAGTTGCCGATATCGGACCAGCCCATGTCGGCCGGCACCATCGCCGCGCGGGCGGTGTTCTCCATGACGGCATAATCGATCGAATCCCCCGCGATCGCGGCGAAGGGCGCCGGCGCGGGATGGAAGCGCGCGCCCTCCCACCGGCCGCCCGCGACCGCCTCTGCCACTAGGCGCGCCATGTCGGGGCGGTGCGCGGCGAGTTCCGCCAGCAGGTGCCCGGCGCGGAAGGCGAAAATCCCGCCGTTCCAGCTGTATTCGCCGCTTGCGAGATAGGCTTCGGCCCGCGCCCGATCGGGCTTTTCGACGAATTCGCGGATCGCGTAGCCCCCGGCCAGCGGCGCGCCGCGGCGCAGGTATCCGTAGCCGGTTTCGGGCCGGTCGGCGGCGATGCCGAAACTCACGAGATGATCCTCGCGCGCCAATGCCGCCGCGGCAAGGGCGGAGGCGCGGAAGGCGTCGGTGTCGGCGATGTGGTGGTCGCTCGGGCAGACCAGCATCACCGCGTCCTCGGGCAGCAACGCGGCGGCAAGCGCGATGGCGGGCGCGGTGTTCCTCGCCGCCGGCTCGATCACCAGCCGCGCTCCCGACGCCGGGCCGAGCTGCGCTTCGATCAGATCGGCATGGTCCGCACCCGCGACCACGATCGGCGGGGCGAAGCGATCGTCTCCGGCAACCCGGCGCACCGCCTGTTCGAACAGCGTCTCCTCGCCCAGCAGCGGCAGGAACGGCTTGGGCAGCGCCTTGCGGCTCACAGGCCACAGGCGCGTGCCGCCGCCGCCGCACAGGATCACAGGATGGATGGCCGTCACTCGCATACCCCTCGTCTGGCCCCGCTATATCAGCAAGTTTTGCCGAAACGTAATGCTGGTCAGGATTATTCCGCCACCGGTCGCATCAGAACCACTGCTGGCGCCAGTAGAAGGGCGCGGCGACCGGATTGCCGGCCGCATCGCGCGCCGGGCGGAAGCCGAGGCGGCTCTCGACGAGGCGGCAGGTGATGCGGTCGGCCTCGGGATCGGGGCTGGGGCGGTAGATGCTGCAATCGCGCGCGCGCCCATCGGTGCCCACGGTCACGCGCACGATGACCTGCGTGCCGCGCCGCGCCTCGCGCCCGCCGGGAGGCACGGGAAAGTCGCGGGCATTGTCGATGCTGCCGGAGATGTGGACGGGCTTCGAGACCGCTACCCCGCCGCGCCCGCTGCCGGAATTGCCGCTGCCGGTGCCCAGCCCCGTGCCCGCCGCGCCGGTGCCCTCGCCTGCCGCCGCCGCGCCCGAGCGGTTCGCGGTGCCGGTCGATGCGGCGCGCGGGAGCGGCTCGTCTTGCCTGACCCGCACCCTGGGCGGCTGTGCGGTCACGGGCTTCGCCACCGCCTCCCGCCCGGGCGCGCCTTGCGCGCCTTCATCCGGTTCGGGGCGATTTTCCGGCGGGGGCGGGGGGGGCGGCGGGGGCGTGGCGATGCTGAAGGCCGACACCACCTCGCGCTCGACCGCGGCGGTGATGTCGGGCGCGAGCGCGCGGGCGAGACCGTAAAGCGCGGCGATGTGCAGCAGGACAATGCCCGCGATCAGCGGCCAGCTGAGCCGCTTGCGCCGGGCGCCGAAGGGTTGTGGTGTTGCCATCGCCGCTCGCCTGCCTGCCGTTAACTCCATTCCGGATGCAGTTGTCTCTGCAATCCGCCCTAACCCACTATAGCAACATGGGGGCAATTGGCGATGGAGCGCAGCGATCGGGCGCGCAGACAATCACGATCGGCACGGCGGCAGCGATCCGCCTGATGCCGCCATGGGCGTCGCCCGCAAGGCGCCGTCGTACGCAGCCGTGCGCCCGGCTGCCCGCGAGGCCGGGGCGGGCTTCGCTCTGATCCGCAACGCGCTGGCGCTTGCCGGAATCGCGGTCGGGCCGCCTGACCGGCGCAGTCTGCTTGCGGCGCTGATCGGCGGCGCGGGGTATCTCGCGCTCGCCTGCCTCAGCCTCATGCTGTCGCGCGCGGGCGATACCGTCAGCCCGATCTGGCTCGCCAACGCCTGCGCCGTCGCGGTTCTGCTGCGTGCCGGGCTCCGCTGCGAGGTGCCCTTCCTCGTCGCATGCTTCGCCGCGAGCCTTGCGGCCAACGTGGTGGTGCAGCTGCCCGACAGTATCGCGCTGTTCTTCTCGCTCGCCAACGTGGTCGAAATCGTCGCCGTGCTGGCCCTCACACGGGTGCCGGGCCGGGCACCGCCCGACATGAACCGCCTCGGCGATCTCGCCCGCTTCGTGTGGGCGGGCGGGCTGGTGGGGCCGGTGCTCTCGGCGCTGGTGGCGCTGCCGGCCATGGGCACGAGCCTCGAACAGCTGCGCGCCGGCGCGGTGACGTGGTTTCTCACCGACAGCATGGCGATGGTGTTGATCGTGCCTGCCGCGCTGCTGGCGACAGACCGGCTGCGTGGCCGCCTCGCCCCGGCACCGGCGCGCATGCCCGAAGCTGTCGTCCTGCTCGGCGGCGGGATGGTCAGCGCCTATCTGGTGTTCGACCAGACGCTCTACCCGTTGATGTTCCTGATCCAGCCGGTCACCCTCCTCCACGCCTTCCGTTTGGGCAGCCTCGGCAGCGCGCTCAATGTCGTCGGGGTGGCAGTGGTGGCAGGCGCGATGACCTTCGCGGGCGAGGGTCCGATCGCGGCGGCGAGCGGCGGGGGCATCGCCCAGTTGCACCTGCTGCAGGCCTTCATCGCCGCCAATTTCCTCACCGGCCTGCCGGTCGCCGCGATCCTCGCCGGACGCGACCGCATGGTGGCACAGCTCGCGGCCGGCAAGCGCGAGGTCGATCTGCTCGCCGACAACATCACCGACGCGATCCTGCGCTTCGATCTTTCGGGCGTGTGCACCTATGCCTCGCCCTCGGTGCGCACCGTGATGGGGGTGCCGCCCGAGACCTATATCGGCAAGCATCTCACCGCGCGCCTGCACCCCGATGCGCATGACCGCACGGTGCAGGCGCTGGAGCGGCTGCTCGACGGCACCAGCGTGCACGAGCGCGTGACCTATCGCCGCTTCGCCGACGCGCCTGACGGCTCTCCGGTCTTCCTTGAGGCCGATTGCGCGGTGTTCCACGATCCGCAGACCGGCGCGCGCGAGGGCGTGGTGGTGGCGGCCCGGGACGTGACCGAGAGGGTCGAGCTCGAACTGCTGCTCACCCGCGCCCGCCGCAACGCCGAGAACGCGGCGCGGGCCAAGTCCGAATTCCTCGCCAACATGAGCCATGAGATCCGCACCCCGATGAACGGGGTGCTGGGCTTCGCCGAGCTGATGCTTCAGGGCGAGCTGGCGGCCGACCAGCGGCGCTTTGCCGAGCTGATCGTGCAGTCGGGCCGGTCGATGATGATGCTGCTCAACGACGTGCTCGATCTCAGCAAGATCGAGAGCGGGCAGTTCGCGATCGACCGCGCGCCGGTCAACCTTCACGCCAGCATAGCCGAATGCGCCGCGCTCCACCGCCCTGCGGCGAGCCGCAAGGGGCTGACGCTCGAGGTCTCATGCGATGGCGGCGGGGATCCCGCTTCCCGCTATTCCGAGGACCGCCCGCCTTGGGTGCTGACCGACGGGCTGCGGCTGCGGCAGATCCTGCTCAACCTGATCGGCAACGCGGTCAAATTCACCGAGGCGGGGCACATCCGGGTCAGCTACCGGGTGTGCCGCCAGGAGGTGCGGATCACCATCGCCGACAGCGGCATCGGGATCAGCCCGCGCCAGCTCGAGACGATCTTCCATCCCTTCACGCAAGGCGAGGCGAGCACCGCCCGGCGGTTCGGGGGGACGGGTCTCGGCCTGTCGATCAGCCGCCAGCTGGCCGCGCTGCTGGGAGGGCGGATCGAGGTCGAAAGCGTGCCCGGCGAAGGCTCCCGCTTCACACTGGTGCTGCCCGCGACGCTCGCCCCGCCCGCGCAGGACATGGTGGCCCTGCCCGGGACGCCAACGGCCGCCGACCTCGCCCCGGCGGCGCTCGCCCCGTCGCGCATCCTCCTCGCGGAGGATCACGACATCAACCGCGAGCTGATCGGCGAGATGCTCCAGCGCTGCGGCCAGCAGGTCGATCTGGCGCATGACGGCAACGAGGCGATCGCGATGGTGATCGACCAGGTCATGCGCGGGCGTCCCTATGATCTGGTTCTGATGGACGTGCAGATGCCCGACTGCGACGGGCTCGCAGCGACCCGCGCGATCCGTGACGAGGGGATCGGTCCCGGGCTGCTGCCGGTGATCGCGCTCACGGCCAATGCCTTCCCCGAGGATGTCGCTGCGACGCGGGCGGCGGGGATGCAGGGGCATCTCGCCAAGCCGGTGGTCTTCGCCCAGCTCGCCCGCGCCCTGCAACGCTGGCTGCCGACGCGGATCGTCGAGGCGCGGGACAGCGATGCGCCGGTCGCGCGCATTCCTCTCGACCGGTCGGAACGCGCCTCGGCCCTCGCGCGCTCGCCGCGGCTGGTGGCGCGCTGGGAGGCGCGGCGCGCGGAAGCTCTGGCGGCGGTGGGGGCGGAGCTTGCCGCAGGACGGCTCGGAACATCAGGGCCGGAAGCGTCACGGGATCAGGCCGAAGACCTCGCCCGGCTGCTGCACAAGCTGGCGGGCACAGCGGCGATGTTCGGCGAAGCGGCGCTGGGCAAAGCCGCCGGCGCGCTCGAGCGCGCCCTGACGGGCGGCGCCGACGCCGCGACTTGCGCGGCGCTGGCCGCGGCGCTGCTGGCCGAGGCCGACCGTTCGGCAGCGGCCGGCGCGGCGCGCATGGCTCGTTCCTGATCCGGCCCGGCGGTCGCCACGGCTCCCAAAGCAAAAGGGCGGCCCGTTACCGGGCCGCCCTTCTAAGTGGTTCGCTTGCGCGACGCGATCAGAACAGCACGCGCACCCCGAAGCGCACGCCCCACAGCGACCCGTTGATGTTGGTCGCTTCGACAGGCGCACGGAAGGTCGTGCCCGAACGGTTCTCGTAGAGGTACTGGGCGCAGGGCTGGGCCACCGTGGCGACGCTCGCGGCGTTGCCCGGAGTGGTCAGGCAGCGCACGTTCACGATCGGCGCGGTGTAGGGGAAGCCGACCTGACGGATCGTGCCCCAGTCCTTGTCGATGAAGTTGAGGACGTTCTCCATTTCCATCGACAGTTCCATCTTCCCGCCGAGCGGCAGCGGAACCTGCTGGCGCACCGACAGGTCGAGCTTGTGCACCCACGGGGTCTTGGCGATGTTCTTCGGCGCGATCTGGCCCTGGAAGTCCGCCAGCTCCGAATTCAGCACGAACTGCTGGAAGCCGGTGAAGTCGAAGTTCGGGGCATAGAGCACGCGCGAATCGGCGGTCGGGCTGCTCACGTTCGGCACGTAGAGCAGACCGCGCTCGTTGCGGCCGGTCACCCCGAGAACGGTCGACCGGGCGGTGCCGGCGGCCTGATCGGCGAAGGTGTAGCTGTAACGCTGGCCCGAACGCACGTTGTAGAAGAACTCGACGCGGGTGATGTTGTCGCCGAACAGCTCGTTGTCATAGCCCGCCACCAGTCGGAACTGGTGGTCGCGCTGGTAGTTCGAGATGCCCTGCGCGGCGAAGTTCGGATCGAGCACGGCGGTGTTCTGGTAGTTCGAGAACGCCACCGACGAGGTGCCCGGGTTCTGATCCTGAACGTCGCCATAGGTATAGGCGCCGTTGAAGAAGAAGCCGCTGTCGAAGCGCTTGTCGAAGCGGCCGACGATGTTCCAGCTGTCACCGAAACCGGTGTTGGTCAGCAGGACGTCGGTGTTCACCGTGGTGCCCTGGCCGGGGAGCACGGTGTAGCGGGTCCGGCCATCGGGCAGGGTGCCGTTCGGCACCGAGCGCAGGTCGGTCCACTCCAGCGCGTTGCGCTGCTTCGAATAGACCACGTCCGCACCGAAGGTCCAGCCATCGCCGAGGAAGCCGAGGTCGGCTTCGTAGTCGACCGAGCCCGAGAAGCGCCACTGCGAGAGCACCTCGAAGTTCGGATCCAGCGCGTTGGTCGGCGAGGCGGCGGTGCCGGTGGTGCGGATCGCATCGACCAGCGCCTGCGGAACGCCCGTGCCGCCCGAGACATTGTTGAGCGTGGCGGCGCCGATGGCGTTCTGCTGCGCCGCCGACAGGCCGGTGACGCCCGAAACGGTGAAGGTGTCCTGCGCCGGGGTGGCGCCGGGCACGCGGCGGACCTGCACGCGGCCGATCGTCGGGCCGGGGTTCGAGTAGTTGTTCGAGATCCAGACGTTGGGGTTGCCGCCGCCGAAGATCCCCGCCGAACCGCGCACCGTCAGGCGGTCGGTCGGCTGCCAGTTGATGCCGAAGCGCGGCTGGAACAGGTCACGCCCGTTGAGCGTGGCAGTGTTCGAGAAGCCGAAGCGGCCGAGGAAGGCGTCGTTGGCAAAGGGACGGTCGGGCGTGTCGAACAGGTCGTAACGCATGCCGGCCACCACGGTCAGGGTGTCGGTCACGTCGATCGTGTCCATGATCCCGAAGGTCCACGAGTTGTTCTGGAAGTCCGCGGTCACGGTGTCGATGCCGCCGCGCAGCGGCACGGCGATGTCGACTTCGTTGGCGCGGCGGGCCTGCAGGTCGCTGATCCCGTCGAAGTACCACGCACCCGAAACGCGCTGGGCGAAGAGGTTGCGGATGTCCTGCGTACGGCGCTCGGCGATCACCTTGACGGTGTGGTTGTTGAGGTTGAGCGTCGCGGCGAATTCGATGTTCAGGCTCTGGCTGTCGAGCTCGTTGGCCTGACGGCTGATGTCAGGGCCGAACTGGAGACGGCGGGTCCCGGCCGGGCAGACCAGCGGCGGCGCCGAGGGGTTGTCGGCAAGGCAGACCTGGAACTGGCCGAAGTCGCGGTTGCCGCCGATCGGCACCTGCAGGCGCACGTAGTCGGCGTAGGACACGCGCAGCATGGTCGAGAAGTTGTCCGACCACTGGTTGTTCGACTGGATCATCCCGAAGTGATTCTTCGCGCCCTGCGTGTAGTTGTTCGACAGCAGGTTGAAGGTCGGGTTGTTGGCGTTGATCTGGCCCACGCCGGTCTGGCCGGCGAGCAGCGCGCTTTCGTTCCAGATGTAGGTTGCGCTCAGACGGTGACCGTCGGCGACGTTCCAGTCGAGCTTGGTGACGAGCTTGTCGTCGCTCTCGACGATGTCATTGGCAACGCCCAGCGTGTCGAACTGGTAGGTATTGCGGGCGATGTCGCTGATCCGGGTGAGCTGCGCATCGGTGATGCCGAGCTGCGAGGGCGCCACTTCCGAAGGCACGGTGTCGCGGGTGCGCTCGTAGGTGACCGCGAAGAACAGCTTGTCCTTGATGATCGGGCCGGTGACCTGCGCCGTGTAGATCTGCGATTCGAAGGCGCCGACACGGGTCAGTTCGCGCGCGCGCTCGCCGCGCAGGCTGTCGTCCTGATAGTAGGCGCCGCCGAGGAAGGTGAAGCGGTTGCCGCCCGACTTGAGCTGCGCGTTGATCGCGCCGCCCTGGAAGAAGCCCTGCTGGATGTCCACCGGAGCGATTTCGACGGCGAATTCGCCGATCGCGTCAAGCGGCACCGGGCCACGGGCCGAGACAAGGCCGCCCGATTCGAGGCCGAAGGGGTCGCCGAAGGCCACGCCGTCGATGGTGAAGCGGTTGTAGCGGTTGTTGGCGCCGGCGATGCTGATCGCGCCGTTGTTGGTCGCATCGAGGTTAACGAGCGGGTTGCGCGCGGCGAGGTTGCGGATGTCGCGGTTGATGTTGGCGACGCCGAGGATGTCGCGGGCGCTAAGCACGGTGGCGGCGCCGGTGGCGAGCTTGATCGACGAGGTCTGGCGCGCGCCGGAAACGACGATCGCCTGGCCCTGCTCGACCAGCGCGACGCTGAGGCGCTGGGCCTGGCCGGCGGTGAGGAAGCCGATTTCCTGCTCGACGGTCTCGAAGCCGTCGGCGGTCACGGTGACGTTGAAGGGGCCGCCGAGACGCAGGCCGGCCGCGTTGAAGCCGCCGCTCGCGTCGGTGGTCTGGGTCGAGGTCGTGCCCGAGGGAACGTGGGTCACGGTGACGGTCGCACCGGCAATGGGCGCGCCGCTCTGGTCGGTCACGTTACCGCGAACCGACGAAGTGGTTTCCTGCGCGAAAGCCGGCGTAGCGATCGTGGTCGTCGCGGCGAGGCTGACGATGCTCGCGGCAAGGAGATACTTAAGCTTCATGGTTGAGGCCCCTGTTTGCGAAATGGAAATCGTGATTGGGAGAGGTCGATGCCGGGCAGCCCTAGGCCCGCTGGCTTGCGGAAAAGCGACGGTTCTGTGACAGTTTCAAGACTCTCTTCGCGTCAGGCCGTCGATTTTGCGGAAACGCTCCGCCCGCGCGCCGAAAAAACCCTCGGAGTCAGCGGGTTGCACGGAGTGGTGTTGCATCGCAGCAACGCCGCGCCCATTTCAGGGGCAGGCCGACGAAGCGTGCTTCGCGTGCGATGTCAGGCGAGATTGATCTCGCGCAGGCGCTGCATCAGGAAATCATGCGCGGTGATCGGCGCGGGCGGCGGAGTCGCGGCGTCCGGATCGATGCACTCGGGCAGGGGCTCGATCAGGAAGTCGGGCCGGAAATGCAGGAAGAACGGCATCGAGTAGCGCGAACGCTTCGCCGCCTCGCCGCGCGGGTTCACCACCCGGTGCGTGGTCGAGCGCAGCCGGCCGGCGGTCTGGCGTTCGAGCATGTCGCCGACATTGATGACCAGCGCGCCCTTCACCGCCGGGATCGGCAGCCATTCGCCTTGCCGGGTCAGCAGTTCGAGCCCCGCCTCCTCTGCGCCGAGCAGCAGGGTGATGGTGTTGATGTCGCCATGCGCGGCAGCGCGGATCGCCCCTTCGGGCGCGCCTTCGCCGAGCGGCGGGTAGTGGAGCAGGCGCATCACCGAATTGCCATCCTCGACGCTCGCCGCGAAGAAATCGCGCGGGCGTCCGAGGTGCAGGGCGATCGCCTCGAGCACGCGGGCTCCTGCCGTCTCGAAAGCGGCGAACAGCGCGCTCATGGTCTCGCGGAAGCCCGCGACCTCGGCGGGCCAGATGTTGGGGGCCATGAACTCCGCGAGCGGGTGGCCCTGCGGCAGATCGCGGCCGACGTGCCAGAACTCCTTGAGGTCGAACACCTCGGCGTCCTTGGCCTTCTCGGTGCCGAAGGGGGTGTAGCCGCGCGCACCGCCGCCGCCTTCGATCCGGTAGGCGCGCTTGACTGCGTCCGGCAGGGCGAAGAACGCCTTCGAGACGGCTTCCGCCTCGTCGATCAGTTCCTGCGGGATCCCGTGATCGCGCACCACGGCAAAGCCGTATTCGGAAAAGCTGCGGCCCAGCTCGTCGGCGATGGTTTCGAGCGGCTGGGCGAGGCTGACGGAGGCGATGCCGGGGGCGATATTGGTCATGCCGGGCGCCTTACACCTGCCGGGGAGGCCCTGCCAAGGGGGCAGGGCACCGGTCAGTATGGCAGAAACAGGCTGGCGAGCGCCGCGCTCATCAGGTTGGCGAGACTTCCGGCGGCGAGCGCCTTCAATCCGAGCTTCGCGATCACCGGGCGCTGGTTGGGCGCGAGGCCTCCGGTCACCGCCATCTGGATCGCGATCGAGGAGAAATTGGCAAAGCCGCACAGCGCGAAAGTGATGATCGCGCGGCTGCGCATCGTCAGTTCGCCCGGCCCCATGGCGCCCAGATCGATAAAGGCGACGAATTCGTTGAGCACGATCTTGGTCCCGAACAGCCCGCCCGCGATCTGCGCCTGGTCCCAGTCGGAAATGCCGATCAGGAACATCACCGGCGCGAAGATGTAGCCGAGCAGTTTCTGAAAGCTGATCCCCTCGAGCCACGCTGCGACCTCGGGCGATAGCGGACTTCCCGCGCCGGCGGCGAGGTTAACGATGCCGGTGCCGATGCCCGCCAGCATCCCGTTGGCTAGCGCCACGAGGGCGACGAACACCATCACCATCGCGCCGACCGCGACCGCGAGCTTGACCCCGGTCTGGGTCCCTTGCGCGGCGGCCTCGATGATGTTGGCGGGGCGCTGGCCTTCCTCGAAAGTCTCCGCCGCGCTCACCTCGTCGGCCTTGGCGCCGCCTTCGAGGATCGAGGCCGGGCCGACCGCGCTGATGCGGGCCTGCGGGAGTTCGACCTCCTGCCCGTTCTCGTCGTACATCACCACCCGGGTCGCCTCGGTAAGGGCGTTGGTCTTGCCGCGCGCACGGGCAACCGCGGCTACGCCGATGGCGTGATCGTGGCCGCCCGGGCCGCCCACGTCAGGCATCATGATCTTGGCCATGAGAATGCCGCCCGGCGCCGACATGAAGGCGGCCGCGAGCAGGAAGGGCACGGCCTCCTCGCCGATGAAGCTCGCATAGGCGGCAAGGATCGTTCCCGCCACGCCGGCCATGCCGACGCTCATCAGCGTGAACAGGCCTGCCGGGCTGAGCGCCGCGAGATAGGGGCGCACCACCAGCGGGCTTTCAGACTGGCCGACGAAGATGTTGGCCGCTGCACCCAGCGCCTCGACCTTGCTGATCCCGGTGATCCAGCCGATCGCCCCGCCGACCCAGCGCACCAGCCGCTGCATGATCCCGAGATGGTAGAGGATCGAGACGATCGCAGCGAAGAACACGATCACCGGCAGCGCGGCGATCACGAAGGTGTTGGCGAAGGGGTTGTTCTCCATCGGCCCGAACACCGAGGTGATGCCGATCTTGGAGAAATCGAGCAGCGCGATCACGCCCTGCGACAGCCCCCCGATCACCGCCACGCCGGCATCGGTGCGCAGCACGACGAGCGCGGTCAGCGCCTGCAACGCGAAGGCCGAGCCAACCACCCTGAGGTTGATCTGGCGCCTGGCCGATGACAGCGCAAAGGCGATGGCAAGAATGGCGAGCACGCCGGCAAGGCTCAGCAGGATGGACGTGATACTCTCGTTCACGGCAGCGAATGGCCCTTGTTCTGGCTGGGAAAGCGTGTCGACCCCTCACGCGCCGCAGCCCCGCTCCGGCACGCACACGCTTGGCGTGGCAGTTTGCGCGGGCACTTGCAAGCGGCGATGCGGCATGGGGCGGCCAGAAGCCGTGGGCAAAGTGCGGTGACAGGCAGTGCGAGTGCGCTTTTCTTTTGCCGGCGCGCTGGCTAGCACTTGGCCCGATGGACACGCCCGCACCCGCCGTTCCGGCCGCCGCCCCCTTCGCCGCCACCGCGCCTTCAGGCATCGCAATGCCCCTCGGCATGTTCGTCTTCACGCTGCTCTATGGCGGGATGACGGTGCTGGCAGGCGTGCTCGCCTTCAAGCAGGTGCAGCTGTGGCCGACCGATCTTGCGGTGGAGAGCGGCATCTTCCCCTTCCTGCTGCTGGTGGTGATCTCGAGCACGCTGTCGCAGCTCTACGGGCGCGAGGCGGCCAAGCGGATCGTTTGGTGGGGCTTCCTGCCGCTGGGGCTGTCGGCGGTGCTGATGCAGCTGGTGCTGGCCCTGCCCGCCTCCTCGGAGATGCTCGCCTTCCGCCCCGACGATCTCGCCGCCTTCGAGCGTGTGCACCAGTCGACATGGCGCGTGTGGATGGCGGGACCGGCGAGCTACATCACCTCGCTGCTGCTCAACATCTGGATCTTCGACCGCCTGCGCGGGAGCGGCAGCGGCGAGAGCACGATCGGCCTGATGGTGCGCGGCGCGGTGGCCTCGGCGCTCAGCCAGGCGGTCGATTCGGTGATCTTCATCACGCTCGCCTTTTACGGCGAGTTCGACATCACCGACCTGATGATCGGGCAGGTGCTGGCCAAGGTGTTCCTCAGCCTCGTGATGGTGCCCTTCCTCATCACCTTCGGGGTGCAGGCGGCACGCTGGCTCGATGCGAGGACGGCCCAGGCCTAGCCACAAAAACGCCACGCTCCGGCCATACCCTCCGTCCAAACGGAGGGAGAGAGGCACATGAAACAGGTTATCCTTTTCACACTCGGGGCGTTGGCACTGGCGGGCTGCACCCAGAGCGTCGGCGGGCCGGGCGCGAGCAGCTATTTCGATTGCGGCAACGGCACGCGGCTGAAGGTCGACATGCTCGATGGCGACCGGGTGATGGTACAGATGAACGACAATGCCCCCGTCACCATTTCCGCGGACCGCTCGGCCTCGGGCGCGAAATACATGAGCCCCACGCACCAGTTCTGGAACAAGGGCGACGAGGCGATCTGGACCGTGGGCCGGATGGCGCCGATGACCTGCCGGAAGGTGGCCGTGCCGCGGGGAATGTGAGGCCGCTCAGCGGGGGGCGGCGGGCTGCGCCTGCACGCCGTTCGCCTCGATGTCGGCGATCAGCGCCTTCATCTCGGCGATCTCGCGGCGCTGGGTCGCTGCGATTTCGTCGGCCAGGGCGCGCACCCTGGGATCGCGGATCTGCGCGCGGGTGCTGGTCAGGATCGCGATCGAGTGGTGCGGGATCATCGCACGCATGTATTCGGTGTCGGTCACGGTGCGCTGGCTGCGCACCAGCCAAAGGGAAAGCGCGAAGACCAACGCCGCGACGGCAAGGACGATCAGGTTGCGCGTCCGGCTCGGATACATCCCCCACATGAAGGCGAGCATCACCACCATCATCGCCGCGCCCATGACGAAGGCCATCCAGAACCGCGTCTCGCTCCAGAAGACGTGGTCGGGGGCGTAGGTGTTGAGATACATCAGGCCGAACATCACCACCGTTCCGGCCGCGATCATCGCCATGAAGCGCCAGTAGGGGGTGCTGGCGGTGCTGTCTTGCTGCGGTCCCATGCTCGTCTCCCTCGCGATGATGCGGAGAGAACCGCCGGGTCCGGCGCGATGTTCACCAGCGCGCGCCACGCCGTGGCACAGGCGCCACAGACCGTTCGGACGAGCAGATAGAGTGGTGAGCCCGACAGGATTCGAACCTGTGACCCGCTGATTAAAAGTCAGCTGCTCTACCTACTGAGCTACGGGCCCACGCGCTGCGCCTTTTCGCGGCGAGCGCGCTCACCTAGGCAGGGGGCGCGGGCGGGTCAAGCGGGCTTGGGACTGGGCGAGGGTCAATCCGCTGCGCGGATCGCGCCACTGCCGGGCGATGCGGCAGGCCGGGTCGAGCACGAAGGCCCTTGCGGCAAAGGCCGGGTGAGGGATGGCGAGGCCCTCGCCCCGCACGCCCGAGCGCCAGACCCCGCCACTCCACAGCACGATGTCGCAATCGAGCACCCGGTCACCCCAGCGCTGGCCGCGGCGCCGACCGAAGCTGCGCTCGGTGCGCTTGAGGCCTGCGAGCAGCGCCGGCGGGGCGAGCTCGGTCTCGAGCACCAGCGCGGCATTGGCGAAGCGCCGCCGCGCCGCGCCCATCGCCGGGGTCGTCACTACGGGCGAGCGGGCGGTGACGGTGCCGAAGGCGGCAAGCTCCTCCATTGCCGCGCGCACTACCCCACCCGGCGCGCCGTAGAGGTGGTGCCACCGGTTGCTCCCCAGCGCGATCAGGTAGGTGCTGCTCAATCAGACCCCGCGCCTAGATGTCCTCGGCGATGCGTCCGTAGAGCTGCGGGCGGCGGTCGCGGAAGAAGCCCATGCCGGCGCGGTGCGTCGCCGCGCGCGCGAGGTCGAGCCGGGCGACCAGCACGCCGCTCTCCCCGGCACCGTACTCGGCGAGGAAATCGCCCCATTCGTCGGTGATGAAGGAGTGGCCGTAGAAGCGCTGCCCGCACTCCTCGCCGATGCGATTGGCCGCCACCACCGGCATGCAGTTCGACACCGCATGGCCGAGCATTGCGCGCCGCCACATCCGGCTGGTGTCGAGGCCGGGATCATAGGGTTCCGAGCCGATCGCGGTCGGGTACATCAGCAGTTCCGCGCCCAGCAACGCCATCACGCGGGCGGCTTCGGGATACCACTGGTCCCAGCAGATGCCGACGCCCACGCGCACCCGCGCGCCGTCCTCGCCCGGTACATCCCACACCTTGAACCCGTCATTGCCCGGGCGGAAATAGTACTTTTCCTCGTAGCCCGGCCCGTCGGGAATGTGGCTCTTGCGATAGGTGCCCATGATCGCGCCATCCGGGCCGATCATGGCGAGGGTGTTGTAGTAGTGGTGTCCGTCGCGCTCGAAGAAGCTGGTGGGGATCGTCACCTTCAGCTTCGCGGCGAGCGCCTGCATCGCGGTCACGCTCGGGTGCTCGGCGAGCGGACGGGCCAGGGCAAACAGGCCCTCGTCCTCCTCGCGGCAGAAATAGGGTCCGCTGAACAGCTCGGGCGGCAGGATCAACTGCGCGCCCCGCGCGGCGGCCTCTTCGACCAGCGCGGCGACGGCGGCGATGTTGGCGGCCTCGTCCTCGGAGCCGAGGGGGAGCTGGAGGGCGGCTACGGTGATGGCGGTCATGCGCCGCCCCCTACAGCACATCCGCACGCGGGGGAACCTCTCCCCCGCGCCGGATGAGACGAGTTACTTCGCCTTCTTGAACAGGAGCGTCATGCGGTCGCTCTCGCCGAGGCCCTTCAGGTCCTCGCGCTTGGTGGCGAGCACCGGCGGCATTTCCCACACGCCCTCGGCATGGTTGGCCGGGTCCTTGGCGTTGGCGTTGATCTCGCTCGCACCGACCAGTTCGAAGCCGTTGAGGCGCATGAAATCGATCACGTCCTGCTGCTTGAGATAGCCCTTGGTGCCGTTGGCGTAGGACCACGGCGCATCGGCCTTGGCGCGGTGCTGGACGATACCGATCAGGCCGTCGTCCTTGAGCAGCTCGCGCATCGCCCGGATCTCGGTGTCGGCGATCCCGGCGCGCATGATGTTGTGCATCGCGCGGATCACCAGGATGCGATCGAAGGTGCCCTTCTGCTCGGCCGCCTTGTCGAGCGTCAGGCCGCTGAACTTCTCTTCCGGGAGACCGGTGTATCCCGCCACTTCCTTGCCGAAGCCCGCAGCACCATCGCGGATGCGCTGCTGGCGCGCCGGGTCGGCGGTGGCGGTGAGCGGGTTGGTGTAGAGCCCGACCAGCTGCCCCTCGCCGCCCAGATAGTGGCCGAGCAAACGCGAATACCAGCCGCCGCCGGGCGAATATTCGCCGACCTTCATGTGCGGGCCGACATGGAAGAAGGCGAGCGTTTCGGCCGGGTGACGGTGCACGTCGCGCGCCTTGTCCTCGGCGCGGGTCGGGTGGTTGATCGCGCCCGCCAGCGCCTCGCCGTGATGCTTCATGAAGGTGGCGGTGTCCTTGATGTGCGCTTCGGTTTCGGCACCGTGCCCTTCGTGGCCGGCGTGCTGCGCCAGCGCGGGCGCGGCGAGGGCAAGGCCGCTCGCGGCGGCGAAGGCGAGGATCAGCTTGTTCATCGGGTCTCTCTCCGGACAAATGGAAATAATCGGCAGGTTGAGAATAGGGCCTCAAGCAGCGAAGCGGTAGGCCGGAAATGCGTGGCAACGCGGCGGGTGCTGCCCTATCTCTGGCACAAAGCAACGGAGAATTCGATGAGCAACATGGAAACGGCGATCATTGCAGGCGGGTGCTTCTGGTGCACCGAGGCGGTGTTCCGCGATGTGGTGGGCGTGAGCACGGTGGAAAGCGGCTATATCGGCGGCACCAAGGCGAACCCGACCTACAAGGAGGTGTGCACCGGCACCACCGGCCATGCCGAGGGCATCCGCGTGACCTTCGATCCGGCAGTGATCAGCCTGCCCGAGATCTATGACGTGTTCCTCGGCACCCACGATCCGACGCAGCTCAACCGGCAGGGCAACGACATCGGCACGCAGTACCGCTCCGCTATCTTCCCGCTGTCGGACGAGCAGGGCGCCGAGGCCGAGGCCGCGATCGCGCGCTGGAATGCGGAGAACGGCAAGACTGCGGTGACCACCATCGAGGGTCTCGCAGGCGGGGTCCAGACCGCCGAGTGGTATCCGGCCGAGGACTACCACCAGGAATACTGGGACGGCGAGGGCCAGCGGAACCCCTATTGCCTCGCGGTCATCCCGCCCAAGCTGATGAAACTCAGGAAGAGCTTCCAGAAGTACGTGAAGTGACCACTTCCCGTCCCGGGTCAGGCCCGGGGCGGGCTGCTACTTCACCCACCGGGCCACGAAGAACCCGTCCAGCCCGCCCTGCTCGGCGAGCATCCCCGGATGGGTGCGCAGCCAGCCCTTCGGGGTGGGCGCGAGTCCGGCGGGGAGTTCTTCGGGCATGATCGGGGCCGGGGCGAGGCCCAGCTCGGCGTCGATCCACGCGCCCTGCTCCTCGCCCTCCTCGGCCTCCAGCGAACACACCGCATAGACCAGCACCCCGCCGGGGTTCAGCCACTCCGCCGCCTTCGCGACCAGCGCCCGTTGCAGTTCCGCCATCTCCGCGACCTGCCCCTTGCCGATGCGGTGGAGGACGTCGGGGTGGCGGCGGCAGGTGCCGGTGGCGGTGCAGGGCGCGTCGATCAGGATCGCGTCGAAGCGGTGCTTCGGTTCCCAGGTCAGCGCGTCGGCTCGCACCGGCGAGGCCTTGAGACCGGTGCGCTTGAGGTTGTCCTTCAAGAGGTCGAGCCGCCGCTTCGACAGGTCGAGCGCGGTGACCTTCCAGCCGGCCGCCGCAAGCTGCATGGTCTTGCCCCCCGGCGCGGCGCACAGGTCGAGCGCGCTCCGGCCATTCCCCGGCCCCAGCAGCCGGGCGGGGAGCGAGGCGGCGAGGTCCTGCACCCACCACGCGCCCTCCCTGAAATCCTCGAGGCTCTCCACCGCCGCGCCCCTCGGCAGGCGGATGTGGCCGGGAGCGAGGCTGATGCCGCCCATCTGCACCGCGCGGGCCTGCGTCTCGGCAGGGTCGCGAAGGGCGAGGTCGAGCTCGGGCGGGAAGGCGAGGCCGGGGGCGATCGCGGCGGCCCACTCCGCGCCCCATCGGGCTACGACACGCTCGGGCAGGGTCGGCACCTCGGGCAGCTTGGCACCTGCCTTGTCGAGCGCCGAGAACACCCCGTGCGCCAGCCGCCGCGGGCCACCTTCGAGCAGCGCGAGACCGGTAGCTATCACCGCGTGCGGCGGGGTCTCCAGCCGCAGGGTCTGGGCCAGCATCAGCCGCAGCACCATCCGCGCCTTGGCATCGTCCGGCAGGCGCTGCTTCGTCGCCGAATCGATCAGATCGTCGAGGTCCGTCAGCCAGCGCAGCGTCTCCCCGGCGATGGCGCGGGCGAGGGCGCGGTCGGGGGCCTTGCGGATATCGCCCAGCGCAGGCCCTTCCGCCTGCTCCAGCGTCTCGCCCCGCCGCAGCACGGCATCGAGCAGGCGCAGCGCGGCGCGGCGCACGGGAAGTCCGGGGGGGAGAGCCATGCCTGCGCCCCTAACCCTTCTTGAAACCGGATGCCAGCACGCGCATTTGGAAGGCATGACCAAGGAAAAGTCCGAGGCCGCAAAGGCCTTCAAGAAGCCGGCCCACTGGACCAACGATCCCGCCCCCGCGCCGAAGCCCGTCGCGAACGAGGAGAAGCTCTCCCCCACCCGCTACGGCGATTGGGAGAAGGACGGGATCGCGGTCGATTTCTGAGCCAAAGTTTACAAAGTTGACACTGCAAACTTCGCAATCCTACAGGAATTCCGCAATCCCCTCAAAGGCTTGGACGGCAGAATCGAAGTTGACACTTTGCCGGCGAAATTCGCATCCCGGCGGCCGATTCAGCCGTGCGAAAACAACCCCGCGCACGGAGCGGCATGACCCGACGATCGCAAAGAGCCTCCCGCCGGTTACGCCACACGCACCATGTAGGAAACAGCCCTAGAGCGGGGTGAAGGTCACCTTCAGCCCGTCCTTGGGCTGGGGGATCGGCCAGTCCTGCCATTCGGGATTGTAGCCGGGCGCAGCCTCGATCCGGTAGCGCTGGAGAAGCTGCGCCATCAGGATCTTCACCTGCATGTAGGCGAAATGGAGGCCGAGGCACATGTGCGCGCCGCCGCCGAAGGGCACCCAGGCATATTTGTGCCGCGCCTTCACCTTGTCCGGCGTGAAGCGCATCGGATCGAAGGCGTAGGGGTTCTCCCAGTATTCCTCGGAATGGTGGGTCCAGTGGATGTTGATGCCCACCATCGCGCCCGCCGGGATGCGGTAGCCGCCATATTCGAACTCGCGCAGCGCGCGGCGCGGCATCGAGGGGACGGGCGGGATCATCCGCAGCGATTCCTTGAAGGCCATCTCGGTCAGGTCGAGCTTCGCCAGATCGTCGTAATCGAGCGGGCGCGGGTTGCCGTCTCCGTCGGGGCCGCCCGTCACCGCCATGATCTCCTCGCGCACCTTCTCCTGCCAGGCCGGATTGGTCGCGAGATGATAGATCAGCGAGGTCGCCGAGGAGGTGATGGTGTCGTGCGCGGCCATCATCAGGAAGTTCATGTGATCGACCACCTCGTCGACCGGCAGCAGGCTTCCGTCCTCGCGGGTGGCGGTGGCGAACTGGCTGAACATGTCCTGCCCCCCGCCTTCCGCACGGCGGCGCAGGGTTTCCTTCGTGAAGTAATCGACGAGGTAGGCGCGGCCATCCACGCCCTTCTTCATCTTGGTGAAGGGCAGCGGGCGGCGCACCGGCGCGACCGAGGCCTGCACCATGTCGACGAAGGCTTCGTTGATCCTGTCGGCTTCCGGCCCCCACGGCAGCCCGATGAAGCTGTCGGCCGCCAGATCGAGGGTGAGCTTCTTGATCGCCGGATAGAAGGTCTTGGGGCCCGCCCAGGTCGCCACTTCGCGGGCGATGCCGCGGTTCAGGGCGCCCGAATAGTGGCGCATCGGTTCAGGCTTGAAGGCGATCGAGAGCGCGCGGCGGTCAATCCGGTGATGCTCGAAATCCATCAGCATCAGCCCGCGCGGGAACAGCTGGTCGAGCACCGGACCCCAGCCCTGTTCGCTGGAGAAGATCTTGTCCTTGTTGAACAGCAGCAGCTCGTTCGCCTCGGCCCCGATCAGGGCGACCTGCCAGCCGCCGAAGGCCCGGTTCCTGTAGACCTTGCCGTGGGTGCGGATCATCCGCTCGGCAAAGGCGTGGGGATCGGCGAGCATGGTGAAAGTGTTGCCGACCAGCGGCCAGCCCGCCTCTCCGGGAATATGGGCCAGATCGGCTTCGGTCAGGCGCTGCTCGTTCCAGTGGCGGGGGGCGTCGGTGGGCGCGCTGCCACCGTTCGCTTCGGTGTACTGCGGGGCTTCGGCAAGGGTGGCCATGGCTCTCTCGATGCTCCGGTGAAGGTTCGGATTCGCAACTGACTCTGGTGTAAATAATGCTCCGCGTCAAATCCAGCCGGAAAGCTCGCGGCGCAGCATGGTCTCGATCATGGCGAGACCGTCCTCCGAGGTGTTGAGGCAGTCGAGCACGGCGTAGTCCTCGCCGCCCGCCTCGCAGAATTCCTCGCGCCCTTCGATCGCCAGTTCCTCGAGCGTCTCGACGCAATCGGCGGCAAAGCCCGGGGCCGCGACGACGAGGCGCTTGGTGCCTTTCTCCCCTTCGGCGATCAGGGTCGCATCGGTCGAGGGTTCGAGCCATGCTGCGGGTCCGAAGCGCGACTGGAAGGTGGTCTCGAAGCGCACGCCCTCGAACTCGGGCCTTGTCCCGAGCATCTCGCGTAGCAGGCGGGCGGTCTTCATGCAGTGGCAGTAGTAGGGATCGCCCTTCTCGAGCGTCTGCTGCGGCATCCCGTGGAAGCTGAGGAGCATGACCTCGGGCTTGAAGGCCAGCGCCCGCGCCTGCCGGGTGAGGTCCTCGGCGAGGGCGTTCAGGTAGTTGGGATCGTCGTGATAGGGCGGCACGAAGCGCAGGGTCGGCTGCCAGCGCATCGTCTTGAGCACGCGGGCGATCTCGTCGAACACCGTCGCGGTCGTTGCTGCGCAGTATTGCGGATACATCGGGGCGATGAGGATGCGGTCGCAGCCGTCCGCCATCATCGCGGTGAGGCGCGATTCGATCGACGGATTGCCGTAGCGCATCGCCCAGTCGACCTGCACGCTCTCCCCGAAGCGCCCAACCATCGCCTCGGCCTGACGCGCGGTGATGTCGGCGAGCGGCGAGCCGCGCTCGGTCCAGATCTTCTGGTAGGCCTTGGCGCTTTTCTGGGGGCGCGTGTTGAGGATGATCCCGCGCAGGATCAGCTGCCACGCGATCGGCGGGATCTCCACCACCCGCGTGTCCGATAGGAACTGCTTGAGGTAGCGCTTGACCGATTCGGGGTCGGGCCCGTCGGGCGTGCCGAGGTTGATCAGCAGAACGCCGACGCGGCCGCTTTTTGCAGGAGGATGGTCGCCCGGAAGGCGCTGGGTCTGCCAGGTCATGACCGGCCTAACGCGCGGTGCACGTTTCGTTTCCGGCAGGCGGCGATTGCCTGCCCTGGCTGTGGCACAAATGTCGGGGTCATATGCCGTCCGAAAGTAGGGGCAGGCGCCGCAGCCGCAAGCCTGTAGCCGAAAACAGCGCATTGGCAATCGCGGGCGGCGCGACCACCGCGCCAAGCTCGCCCGGATCGGCGGGCGGGGCTTCGCTCTCGATGAATTCGATGCGCATCTCGGGGCAATCGGCGAGCGTGGGGAGGCCGAGCGCCGCATCGCTCGGCACCGTGGGCAGGCCCGCGCGCAGCTCCAGCGGGTTGCCCAGCGCGATACCGATGCCGAACACCAGCCCCCCCTCGATCTGCTGCTTCGCGATGTCGTGGTTGACGATCCGCCCGATGTCGGCGGCGGCGGAGAGGCGGATCACCCGCACCCCGCCCTCGCCCTGACGGGCGGTGGCGACACAGGCGATGCGGGCGGCCTCGGGCCCCTCTCCGATGCGGGCGCAGGCGAGGCCCTGCCCGCTCTGGTCCGCGCCGCCATCCCACCCGGCGAGTTGCGCCGCGCGCTGGAGGCAGGCGGCGAGCCTGACGTCGGCGCCCAGCATCGACATCCGGAACGACAGCGGCTCGCGCCCGTGCTTTGCCGCGATCTCGTCGATGAAGCTCTCGATCGCGAAGATCAGGGGCCCGTGCGAATTGCCGCGCACCCTGCCGACCGGCAGGCCGATGTCGGCGGGGATGTGCTCCACCAGCAGCGCCGGGATCTGGTAGGGCGGCACCGCGCCCTCGCAGGCGAGCGGATCGGGCTCGCCCGCAGTCTCGCGCATCGCCGCCTCGGGGGTGAGGTTGGCGAACAACCGCTTGCCGAACTCGCGCGCGCCGGGGGGCGTGGCGATCCGGATGCGCATCGCGTCGATCGCCCCGCCCTCGCCCTTGGTGCCGCCCTTGGCGACCTGCGCGCCGAGCAGCATCCAGTAGGGTGCGCGCGGGCGGGCGCGGATCAGCTCGTCGCGGCGCGGCCAGACGAGCTGCACCGGGCGGCCGAGCTCGCGCGCGATCAGGGCGATCTCGATCGCGTGGTCGTGTTCCAGCCGCGCATCGAAGCTGCCCCCGGCGGCCACAGGGTAAAGCGCGACGTCCTCGGTGGCGATGCCGATCGCGCGGGCGGCGGCGATGCGCGTCTGTTCGGGCGCCTGTGTTGCGATCCACAGGTCGAGCCGCCCGTCGGCAAAGCGCGCCGTCGCGGTCGCCGTTTCGGCCGGTGCGGCATAGGCCGGTTCGACCTCGTAGCGCCGCCCGATGTCGACCCGCTGCATCGCCTCGCGGCCGTAGCCGGTCTCGGCAATGACATGGGCCCCGCCCGCGGTCAGCAGCGTGCCGAGGCGCGCGGCGATGTCGGGGCTGTTGACGGGGGCGGCGGTGGTGAAGCGCGGCTTCATCGCGGCGAGCGCGCTTTCGGCGCTCCACCAGGTGTCGGCGGCGACCGCCAGCCAGCGTTTGCTCTCGACGATCCCGGCAAGGCCCCTGATCCCCGCGGCGGCGTCCTTGTCGAAGCCGGCGAGTTCGGAGCCGCCCGCCGGGCCGTGGCGGATCGAGGCGAACACCATCCCCGGCAGGCGCACGTCCCCGGCAAAGCGCCACGAGCCGTCGACCTTGGAGGGCAGGTCGATGCGCGGGAAGGCGGGCGCGCCGTCGACATCGGCGGGGAGCGGCTTTTCGCGCGGGGGTTCGGGGCGCAGCGGCGGGGGATCGGGCGGGGTCCATTCCGCCGCCGCCTCGGCGAGTTCGCCAAAGCTCGCGCGCTGGCTGCCGTGGGTGACGAAACCGCCTTCGACCTCGCATTCCTCCCATGCGACGCCCCAGCGCGAGGCCGCTTCCTGCGCCAGCATCGCGCGCGCCGCGGCGGCGGCTTCGCGGGCGGGCATCTCGTAGGCTTCGAGCGAGGTCCCCGCAGCGGTGGCGTTGAAGCGCCGCGACTGGGCGAAGCGCGTGGCGATGAGATCGTCGCTGCCTTCCGAAAGCCCGGCAAAGGCCGGGTCCCACAGCGCCATCCACTTCTTCGCCAGCGGAACATTGGCATAGGCGCCCGAGACCGGCGCAGGGTCGACCGCCACCTGCCGCCAGTCCGCGCCGAGTTCGTAGGCGACGATCTGCGGCAGCAGCGTGGTGATGCCCTGCCCCATCTCGAGCTGCGGGACGGCGACCGTCACCACCCCGTCGGTGGCGATCTTGAGCCACGCGCCGAACACGTGCTCGCCGCTCGCCGCGACCAGCGGGCTCGCATAGCTGCGCGGCATCAGCCACCAGGCGACCACGAGGCCCCCTCCGGCCGCCGCCCCTGCCAGCAATCCGCGCCGGGTGATCGCCATTCCCTAGAGCTTCCCGGTATCCAGCCAGCGCGCCAGCTTTTCGGCGATGGCGCGGAACGGGGCGGCTTCCTCGCCCTCGCCTGCCGCCGGGGGCACGCCCCTGTCGCCCGCGATTCGGGTTGCGAGCGTCAGCGGCACGCGGCCGAGGAAGGGGATTTCGAGCGCGGCGGCGAATTTCTCCACGCCCCCGCTGCCGAAGGGATCGCTGATGTGCCCGCATTCGGGGCAGCAATAGCCCGCCATGTTCTCGACGAGGCCGATGATCGGCACCTCGCCCTGATCGAACAGCTGGCCCGCGCGCGCGGCATCGATCAGCGCGAGATCCTGCGGGGTCGAAACCAGCACCGCCCCGTCTGGCTTGTGGGCGGAGAGCATCGACAATTGCACGTCGCCCGTCCCCGGCGGCAGGTCGACCAGCAGCAGATCTGTCTCGCCCCAGTCGGCATCGACCAGCTGCGACAGGGCCTTGCCGGTCATCGGCCCGCGCCAGGCGAGCGCCTTGCCGGGGGCGACGATGTGCCCCATCGAGAGCACCTTGACGCCATAGGGGCTGTCGATCGCGACCAGCTGCTTGCCGTCGGGGGTGGCGGCGGGCTTCAGCCCTTCGGTCTTGAGCAGCTTGGGCTGCGAGGGGCCGTAGATGTCGCCGTCGATAACGCCGACGCGGCGGCCCATCCGCGCGAGCGCGACCGCGAGGTTGGTGGTGAGCGTCGACTTGCCGACCCCGCCCTTGCCTGACCCCACCGCGATCAGCCGGCGGCGGCGGCGCTCTCCGGTCAGCGCCACGCGCACCTCGTCCACTTGGGGCAGGGCACCAATTGCGGCAGTGATCGCGCCTTCGAGGTCGTTGCGTCCCGCGTCGGACAGGTCGCCGGCCTCGGCGACGATCACGGCGCGGCGGGCGACGATGCGGGCCGAGCGCAGGCGGTGGTTGATTTCGGGCGTGAGCGCGGCGCGGATCAGCGCCTCTTCGGCTTCCGGGTCACGGGGGGTATTGGCAGGGTTGTCCATTGCGCCACGCCTCTAACACCAAAATCACGCAGCGAACCCCTGTTTTTCGCCGGATCGCGTGCCTATAAACGGCCTATGCAGAGATTGGACGGCTGGAGAGAACGTCTTGGCACTGGCCTCAGGGGCCTCGCCATGGCTGGCAGGAACAACCCCTGGGGCGGCGGCGGCAACGACGACGAGCCGGGCGAGAGCGGTCCTTCGGGCGATGGCGGCGGCTCGGGCGGAGGCCCGCGCAATCCCTGGCTTCCCGGCGGGGGCGAGCCGGGCAAGCGGCGTTCGGCCAGCATCGAGGACATCTTCAAGAACCGCGGCCCCGAAGGTCCGCGCCGCGCGGGCGGCGGCCCCGGCGGGCCGGCCTTCCGCCTGCCCGAAAGGCCCGGCGGCAAGAGCTGGGTGCCCGTCATCGTCGGCGGCGTCGCGCTGGTCTGGGCGGCAGTGACGAGCGTGCACTTCGTCCAGCCGGGCGAAGAGGCCGTGGTCGAGTGGTTCGGCGGCAAATATTACGCCACGCTCGAATCCGGCACCAACATTACCGCCCCTTGGCCGATCCACACGGTCGAGAAGGAGAACGTGGCCCAGGTCAGGCTCGAGGAGGTGCCCGGCACCAAGACCGAGAAGCTGATCCTGACCGGCGACCAGAACCTCGTCGATCTCAGCTACCTGATCCGCTGGAACATCTCGGACCTCACGCTCTACAAGTACCAGCTCAACGATCCGCAGAACGCCCTGCTGGAGATCGGCGAGGCGGCGATGCGTGCGGCGGTGGCGCGGCAGAACCTCGACACGGTGCTGACCGGCGCGGGCCGCGCGGAGATCGAGCAGGAGGTGCGCGAGCGGATGCAGGCGCGGCTCGATGCCTATCGCTCCGGCATCCAGGTGCAGGGGATCGAGATCAACAAGGTCGATCCGCCGAGCCGGGTGGAGGAAGCCTTCAAGGACGTCTCCTCGGCCCAGCAGGACGCGGACGCCGCAATCAACCGTTCGCGCGCTGTGGCCCAGCAGGTGCTCGCCCGGGCCCAGGGCGATGCGCGCGAGTTCAACGACATCTACGAGGAATACAAGCTCGCGCCCGAAGTGACGCGTCGCCGCCTCTATTACGAGACCATGGAGCAGATCCTGTCCAAGACCGACAAGACGATCGTCGAATCCGGCAATGTGACGCCCTACCTGCCGCTGCCGGAGCTGAAGCGCCGCGCGCAGCAGCAGCCGCAGACGCAGGGGGAGTGAGGCCATGAGCGACTTCGTCCGCAGCACCCGCAACGTCATCATCGCCCTCGTCGCGCTGGTGGTCGCACTGCTCGCCAGCGTGGTGATCGTGCCGGAAACCCACCAGGCGGTGGTGATCCGCACCGGCCAGCCCGACCGGGTGTTCAACATGTTCCGCCCCGGCCAGCCCTACGGCTCGACCGGCGCGGGGATCAACTTCCGCATCCCCTTCGTCGAGGAAGTGCGGATGATCGACCGCCGCGTGCTCGATCTCGACATGGAGCGCACCCAGGTGCTCTCCAACGACCAGCAGCGCCTCCAGGTCGATGCCTATGCGCGCTACCGGATCATCGACCCCGTGAAGCTGGTCGAGAAGGCAGGGACCGAACGCCAGCTCGAGGCACAGCTGCTGCCCATCCTCACCTCGGTGCTGCGTCAGGAACTGGGCCGGCGCCCGTTCTCCGCGCTGATCAACGCCGAGCGCGGGACGGCAATGGCCAACATCACCGCCACGCTCGACCAGCAGGCGCGCATCTACGGCGCGCAGGTGCTCGACGTGCGGATCAAGGCTGCCGACCTTCCCGAAGGCCGTCCGCTCGATGCCGCCTTCACCCGGATGGAAACCGACCGGCAGGAGGAAGCCGCCACGATCCGCGCCGCCGGGCAGCGCGATGCGCAGATCATCCAGGCCGAAGCCAGCGCCCAGGCCGCCAAGATCTACGCCGATGCTTACGGAAAAGACCCGAAGTTCTACGACTTCTACCGCGCGATGCAGAGCTACCGGCAGACCTTCCTCGCCGGCGAGGGGCAGAGCACGATGGTGCTGTCGGAGGACAGCGAGTATTTCCGCCAGTTCAAGGGCGGGAACTGACCATTCGACAAAGCGCCGACGCACGGCGTTGAAGGGCGCGGGTGTTCAATCCGCGTTCAGCCCCGGAAAGGGCATTTGCACAGCGGGCTGCCGGCCTTCGCGCCGGCCCCGTCAAAGGGTTTAAGGAACGGCGCGGGGTGCCTGCGCATTCCTTCACAGGATAAGGACCAAGAGGACGTGAACAACGTGCGCTACGTATACGGACTGTCGAGCGCGCTGCTGGTGGGCGGCGCAGCCATCTCGCTGATCACCGGCTCGCCGCTGGGCGCGCAGGTGGCGCAGAACGACGATGCGGTGATGGACCGGGTGGTCCCGGTCGCGGGCGCTCCGGCGAGCTTCGCCGACCTGACCGCCCAGCTCCAGCCGGCGGTGGTCAACATCGCCACGCGCCAGCGGGTCGAGGTCGCCAACAATCCCTTTGCCGGCACGCCCTTCGCCGAGCTGTTCAACCGTCGCCAGGGCGGCGGCGGAGCCCAGCCGCAGACCCGCGAGGCGCAGTCGCTGGGTTCGGGCTTCATCATCTCGGCCGACGGGATCGTGGTCACCAACAATCACGTCATCAACCCGCCCGATACCCGCGCCAAGCTCGAGGCGATCACCATCACCCTGTCGGACGGCACCGAATACGAAGCCGACGTGATCGGCGCGGATGCCGCATCGGACCTCGCGGTGCTCAAGATCCGGTCGAACAAGACCTTTCCCTTCGTGCGCTTCGGGGATTCGAGCGCGGCGCGGGTGGGCGACTGGGTGGTGGCGATCGGCAACCCCTTCGGCCTCGGCGGGACGGTGACCAGCGGGATCATCTCGGCGGTCTACCGCAACACCGGGCAGGGCGGCGCCTATGACCGCTACCTGCAGACCGACGCGAGCATCAACCGCGGCAATTCCGGCGGCCCGCTGTTCGACATGCGCGGAAACGTGATCGGCATCAACAACGCGATCTTCTCGCCCTCGGGCGGAAGCGTGGGCATCGGCTTCGCCATCCCCGCCGAGATCGCCGCGCCGATCGTCGACCAGCTGCGTTCGGGCCAGGAGATCCAGCGCGGATACCTCGGCGTGCGGCTCCAGCCGATCGACGAGGACCTCGCCGCCTCGCTCGGCCTGCCCAAGCGCCGCGGCGAGCTGGTGCAGTCGGTCGAGGACACCAGCCCCGCGGGCCGCGCCGGGATCAGGGCAGGCGACATCGTCACCAAGATCAGCGGCAAGGAAGTGACTGCCGAACAGACCGTCTCCTTCCTCGTCGCCAATCTCCAGCCGGGCACCACCGTGCCGGTCGAGGTTCTGCGCGACGGCAAGCGGACCGCGATCAACGTCACCCTCGGCAAGCGCCCGAGCGAGCAGGAGCTGCAGGCGCAGAACCAGACCTTCGATCCCAATGCCGAGGAGCCGATGGCGCCCGGCACCTCGGACACCACCATCGAGCAGTCGCTCGGGATGCAGGTCATGCCGATGAGCGCAGGCATCGCCCGCTCGCTCGGCGTGCCCGCGGAGACGCAGGGCGTGGTGGTCGCTGCGGTCGATCCCAATGCCGACGCCGCCCGCAAGGGGCTGCGCCGCGGCGACATCATCCTGTCGGCCAATTATCAGCCGGTCGCCTCGGTCGAGGCGCTGGTGGCGCAGGTCACTGCCGCCCGGGCCGAGAAGCGCGAGGCGATCCTGCTGCGCGTCCAGCGCGGCCCCAACCCGCCCGCCTTCATCGCCGTCCGCCTGCGCTGACGCGCGCCGCACGGCAGAAACGACAAAGGGCGCCGGGATCCGATCCCGGCGCCCTTTTCGTATGGCGCGGCCTATTGCTCGCCCGGCTTCAGCGCCGGCGGCTGCGGCGGCGGGCGGCGCGGCGGCGGGCGCTGGTTCTGCGGCAGGGCGCCGCCGGTCGCCTCCTCGAGGAAGTCCTGGCTCGCGGCCGGCGGGGCGTTAGGGCCGCGCTCGCCCTCCACGCCGAAGGGCCCCGCGCCCGGATCGCGACGGCTCGGCTCGATCGCGTTGCCCTGCTCGTCGATGTAGTAGTAGTCCTCCGGCTCGCCGAACAGCGCCTCCTCGTCGGGTTCGAGCCATTCGGGCGGCTCGAGCGTGACGTCGAAGGGTTCGACCGGGCGGTCCCTGACGGCATAGCGCATGTAGGCGGCGAAGGCCTGCGCCGGGGCGCGGCCGCCCTGGAGGCCGGGGACGGGCTTGGCATCGTCGCGGCCCATCCACACGCCGGTCGTGATGCCGCTGGAGAAGCCGATGAACCAGCCGTCCTTGTTCGACGAGGTCGTGCCGGTCTTGCCCGCCACCGGACGGCCGATGTCGGCGGCGCGCCCCGTCCCGGTCTGGACCGCGGCCTGGAGCAGGTCGGTGATCCCGGCCACGACGTAATCGGGCACCGCCGGCGACTGGCGCTGGCTCTCGCGGCGATAAAGAACCTCGCCGCTCGCTCCCGTCACCTTGGTGATCCCGTAGGGCTCGACCGGCGCGCCCTTGGCGGCCACGCCCGCAAAGGCCTGGGTCATCTCGATCACCCGCATCTCCGAGGCGCCGAGCACCATCGAGGGGTTGGTGTCGACCTTCGAATCGATCCCGAACCGCCGCGCCATCGAGGCGACCGTGCCGAACCCGACCTCGTTGCCGAGCTGCGCCGCGACGGTGTTGATCGAATAGGCGAAGGCGGTGCGCAGGTCTGTCTCGCCGACGTTCCGGCCATTCGAGTTGCGCGGGCTCCAGCCGTCGATCGTCACCGGGGTGTCGACCACCTTGTCCTCGGGCGTGTAGCCGGCCTCCAATGCGGCGAGATAGACGAACAGCTTCCACGCCGAACCGGGCTGGCGCAGCGCGGACGTGGCGCGGTTGTAGTTGCTCGCCACGTAATCCGTGCCGCCCACCATCGCGAGAATCGCCCCGTCTCGGTCGAGGCTGACCAGCGCGCCCTGCGCGCCTTTCGGGGTGTTCGCTTCGATCGAGGCCGTCGCGGCTCGCTGCATCCCGATGTCGAGCGTGGTCCACACCTCGATCGGCTCGTAGGTTTCGGGCAGGATGATATCGAGCTGCGGCAGCACCCAGTCGGTGAAATAGCGCACCGAGTTCTGCCCGGCCTGCTCCTTGAGCTGCACCGTGCTCACGTCGACATCGGCCTGGTCGGCGCTGATGAAGCCCTGCTCGCGCATCAGCCGCAGCACCACCTTGGCGCGGTCGACCGCGGCCTGCACGTCGGCGGTGGGCGAATACTGGCTGGGCGCCTTGACCAGCCCGGCGATGATCGCCGCCTCCTCGACGCTGAGCTCGTTCGCCGGGTGGCTGAAGAACTTGCGCGAGGCGCTGTCGATCCCGTAGGCGCCGCCGCCGAAATAGACCTTGTTGAGGTAGAGCTCGAGGATCTCCTCCTTGGAGAACTTCCATTCGAGCGCCATCGCCAGCACCGCCTCGCGCGCCTTGCGGTCGGGGGTGCGGTTGTTGTTGAGGAACAGGTTGCGCGCCAGCTGCTGGGTGATGGTCGAGGTGCCGCCGATGCGCGATCGCGAGCCGGTGATCCATTCCGCCACCGCCCCGGTGAGGCGCACGGGATCGACCCCGAAGTGCGAACGGAACCGCTTGTCCTCCACCGCCACCATGGCGTCGGTCATGCTGCGGGGGATCTCGTCGTATTCGAGCCATTCGCCGAAGCTCGGCCCGATCTCGACCAGCTCGCGCCCGTCGCGCGCGCGGATGATGATGGTCTGCCCGGGCTGGGTGGCCTGAAGCGTGGCGAAGCTCGGCAGCGAGGAGGCGGCAAAGCCGACCGCGAAGGCGAGGAACACGAGGCCGAGCACCGCCACACCCGCACCCCAGACGAACAGGCGGCGCAGCCACAGCCGCCAGCCGGTGCGCGGCGGCTTGCCGCCGGGGCCGCGCGGGGCGGGGTCGGCCGCGCCGGACCGTTCCGCCGCCGCCCGGCGCTTTCCGCGCGCGCCCCTGTTCTGCAACTGCTCACCCCGTTTCGACATGACCCGTGCCCGATTGATGCTCCCCTGAACCGGGGCGGAAATGCGGCCCCTTGCATAGGCAAGTTGTAACCGGGGGTGAACCCGGCGCTGTGCGGCTCTCCCCGATTGCGGCGGCGGGCTCAGCCGCCGGCAGGAGTGAAGATCAGCGCGGCGGAATTGATGCAGTAGCGCAGGCCTCCCTGTTCGGGCGGGCCGTCGGGGAAGACGTGGCCGAGATGCCCGCCGCACTTGCCGCAGCGCACCTCGGTGCGGATCATGCCGTAGGAGGTGTCGCGGTGCTCCTCGATCACCTCGTCATCGGCAGGCCGGGTGAAGGCGGGCCAGCCGCAGCCGGAATTGTATTTGGCCGTGCTGTAGAACAGCTGCGTGCCGCAGGCGGCGCAGTGATATTCGCCCTCGTCGTAGAACTTGTCGTATTCGCCGGTGAAGGCGCGCTCGGTCCCCGCCTCGCGAAGGATGTGATACTGCATCGGGGTGAGCTTTGCGCGCCACTCGGCGTCGGTCAGGCTGCGGGGATCGTCGGTCATGGTGTCACCTCTCTCGTCGGGCCAATATCGGCCCGGGAGTGCCATTTCGCAAGCGAGCCCTCTTTCGTTACCTAACCGTCCAGCAGCGCATAATGCGCGGGCGGCTTGATCGTATCCATCCGCTCGGTCAGCAGCGGGCGGAAGCTCGGGCGGCTCTTGAACACGGCATACCAGCCGCGCGACTGTTCGTGCCCCGACCAGTCGATCCCGCCGAGATAATCCGCGACCGAGATCTGCGCCGCCGCCGCCAGATCGGCGAGGCTCATGGTAGATCCCGCCACCCACGGGCGGTTGTCGATCAGCCAGTCGAGGTAGTCGAGATGCCCGTGCGCCATCTTCATCGCGTTGCGCAGCGCGCCGCTGTCGGGCGGCTGGCGCAGGATGCGCTTCTTCATGCGTTCGGACAGCAGCGGCGCGGTGACATCGGCGTAGAAATTCTCGTCGAACAGCGCAACCAGCCGGCGGATCTCGGCGCGCTGGGTGGCGGTGCCGTTGATCATCGGGTTGCGGTCCACCGTCTCCTCGAAATACTCCGCGATCGCGCGGCTGTCGGGAATGGTGATGTTCTTCTCCGCATTGACGATCACCGGCGTGCGCCCGGCCGGGTTCAGATTGAAGAACAGGTCCGAGGCCGCCCAGGGGTCCTCGCGCACCAGATCGAAGGGGATGTTCTTCTCGCTCAGCAGCAGCCGGATCTTGCGGCTGAAAGGGCAGAGCGGGAATTGGTAAAGGAGCCACATGGTGGCCCGTTCCATGCCTCGTTTGGTGGCGGGAATCCAGCGCCCGATCATGGGCGCGCGGGGGATATGTCCGCTCTCTTAAAGCCCCGCAGCCGACTTCATCAGCTCGCAGACGGGCATCATCTGCGCGATCCGCTCGGCGCCTTCGGGGGTGTCGTTGCGGGCCGCAGCCTCGGTCGTCATCATGACGATGCTCTCGCGTGTCACCCCGGCGTCCATCAGCTTGGCCATGACCTGCACGAAGAACTCGCGCCCGCCCTGCGCCTCGGCATCGGGATAGGCGCTCCCGCGCGTATCGCCCGCCTTCTGCCAACGGCTGACCGTGGCATAGGCGATCGCACAGCGCACCGCGGCGGCCTGTTCGATCGGGAGATCGTCGATCGCATCGGCGCCCTGCTTCGGCGGCACTGGTTCGGGATAGGCAGGCGCTTCCTGAAGCACGAGCGCAGCGGCGAGGAGAGGCGTGAGCATGGCCCTTCGTATGCCCTGTCACCTGAACCAATGGCTACCGGAATCCGCATTGCGGGCGGGCAAGTTCCGTCCTAATCCGCAACCTGTCCTATGAGAGGAGACACCAATCCATGTTCAGTCACATCATGGTCGGCACCAGCGATTTCGACCGCGCCAAGGCCTTCTACGACAGCGTGCTCGGCGTGCTCGGCGCCGGCCCGGGGATGATCAACGTTGCCGCCACCGGCCACAAGCGCGCCTTCTGGATGCACAACGGGGGCATGTTCTCGATCAGCGAGCCGATCAACGATCAGCCCGCGACCTGCTCGAACGGGTCGACCATCGGCTTTGCCTGCAACAGCCTCGAACAGGTGCAGGCCTTCCACGATGCCGCCGTGGCTGCGGGCGGCAAGTCGATCGAGGACCCGCCGGGACCGCGCACGGGCGCGATGGGCACGCTGAACCTCGGCTACGTGCTCGACCTCGACGGCCACAAGCTCTGCGCCCTGCACCGGGCGGGCTGATCGTGCGCGCTCGCTGATGCGAGCGGGTCTGCGCCACCGAAGGTGGCCTAACGACTCAACTCGAAGACAGCAAACTCGGCGCGCCAGTTAGCCGCTGGCGCGCCGATCTGTTTCTCGTTCGCGAAAAACCACGCCCGCTCGATCCGCGCGCCCTTGAGCCGTGCGAGATCGCGGAAGTCCTCGACCGTGACATGGTGGATGTTCTCGGTCTCGTACCAGCTGACCGGCAGGGCGCGGGTCACCGGCATCCGCCCCCCGAACATCAGCGCCGCGCGGGTGCGCCAGTGGGCGAAGTTGGGGAACGACACGAAGGCGCGCCGGCCCACGCGTAGCAGCTCGTCGAGCATCAGGTCGGGCCGCGTCGCGGTCTGCAGGGTCTGGCTGAGGATCGCGTAGTCGAAGGCCTTGTCGGGGTAGTTGGCGAGGTCGAGATTGGCATCGCCCTGCACCACGGAAAGTCCCCGCGCGACGCAGCGTTCGACCAGCGCACCGTCGAGTTCCATTCCCCGCGCATCGCAGCCGCTTTCCGCTTCGAGCACAGCCATCAGCGCCCCGTCCCCGCAGCCGATGTCGAGCACCCGGCTGCCGGGCGCGACATGGGCGGCGATCGCGGCTAGGTCGGGGCGCAGGGAGGGTACGGGGCTCCTCATCGCCAGCCGCTTTCCGGGCGATACTGGCGGAACCACGACAGGTCGTCGGGCACGCCATAGCCCAGTTTCTCGTAGACCCCGTCGGCGTCCCGGGTGACGAGCAGGAAGCGCCGCACCCCGGCGAGTTCCGGGTGATCGTGGAGGTGGCCGACCATCGCCCGGGCAAGACCCCTGCCGCCATGCTCCGGGATCACGAATACGTCGGCGATCCAGGCGAAATGCGCCCGGTCGCTGACCGCGCGGGCGAAGCCGACCTGCGCCGCGCCGTGGAAGGCGGCGACGCACAGCGAATGATCGACAGCACGGTCCATCCGTTCGCGGGTGAGGCCCTGCGCCCAGTAGCTGTTCGCCAGCACCTCGTGCATCAGCGCCCGGTCGAAGCGCGACGGATCGGTCTCCAGCCGGTAGCCCTGCGCCAGCCCGCTCATTCCACGAACCCCTTCACCACCCGGTCGAGCTGGTCGTGTTCGAGCAGGAAGCTGTCATGGCCGTGCGGTGCCGACAGTTCCACGAAACTGACCTTCGCGCCCGCCGCGTTCAGCGCGTGCACGATGTGGCGGCTCTCGGCGGTGGGATAGAGCCAGTCGGTATCGAAGCTGACGATGCAGAAGCGCGCCTCGGTGCCCGCGAAAGCGTCCGCCAGTTTCCCGCCGTGCTCCTCGGCGATGTCGAAATAGTCCATCGCGCGGGTGATGTAGAGGTAGCTGTTCGCATCGAACCGGCGGGTGAAGCCGCTGCCCTGATACCTGAGATAGCTTTCCACCTGGAACTCGGCGTCGAAGCCGAAGCCCTTGGCCTCGCGGTCCTGCAACCGGCGCCCGAACTTCTCGGTCAGCCCCGCTTCGGAGAGGTAGGTGATGTGCGCCGCCATGCGCGCGACGGCGAGGCCGTTGTCGGGCTTGGCGTCGCCCGCGTAGTAGTCGCCGCCGTTCCACGCCGGGTCCGCCATGATCGCCTGCCGCCCGACCTCGTGGAAGGCGATGTTCTGCGCCGAGTGCCGCGCGGTGGACGCGATCACCAGCACCCGCGCCGCGCGCTCGGGCCAGTTGGCGGCGAGGCTCAGCGCCTGCATCCCGCCCATCGACCCGCCGACCACCGCGTGCAGGCGCGCGATCCCGAGGCCGTCGAGCAGCGCCACCAATCCGCGCACCATGTCGCGGATGGTGATGACGGGGAAGCGCATCGCATAGGGCTGTCCGTCCGGGGCGAGGCTGGCGGGGCCGCTCGATCCCATGCAGCTGCCGATCACATTGGCGCAGATCACGAAGTGCCTGTCGGTGTCGATCGGCTTGCCCGGGCCGACCATCCGCTCCCACCAGCCGGGCTTGCCGGTGATGGGGTGCGGGCTGGCGAGATACTGGTCGCCGGTCAGCGCATGGCACACCAGCACGGCGTTGCCCTTGTCCGCCGCCAGCGTGCCATAGGTCTCGTAGGCGATCTCGCAGGCCTCGAGCACCTGCCCGCTGTCGAGCGGCAGGGGGTGGGGGACGCGGTAGACCGGGGAGACGGGCGGGGCGGCGTTCATGCGAAAGTTGCGAAAGCGGAAAAACGGCCCTTCGACAAGCTCAGGGCGAACGGCTAACGAAACTTTTCGCAAAATCCGCCCGTGCTGAGCTTGTCGAAGCACTGCCTTTTCTTCAAGCGGCGCATCACGATGACTATCGCAAGACCCGAACCGAAGCCCTGGATCGCGCAGATCCACGCCTATGTGCCCGGCAAGTCGAAGTCGGCGAGCGGCAAGCCGCTGACCAAGCTTTCGGCCAACGAGAACCCGCTGGGCTCCAGTCCTGCGGCGCTGGCTGCGCTGGCGGAAGGGCACAACCCGGCGGATTACCCCGATCCCGATGCGCGCGCCTTGCGTGACGCGATCGCCGAGGTTCACGGGCTCGATCCCGCGCTGATCGTGTGCGGCACCGGCTCTGGCGAGCTGCTCCACTGCGCGGTCCAAGCGCTGGCCGGGCCGGGCGACGAAGTGCTCATGTCGCGCTACTCCTTCTCGCTCTATCCGCTGCTCGCGCAGAAGGTCGTCGCAACCCCGGTCTTCGCCGAGCCCGAGGGTTATGGCGCGAGCGTCGACAACCTCCTCGCCGCCGTCACCGAGCGCACCCGCGTGGTGCTGCTCGACAACCCGAACAATCCCGTAGGGACCTTCCTGCCGCCCGCCGAGGTGGCCCGCCTCCACGCCGGCCTGCCCGGCGATGTGCTGCTGGTTATCGACGAGGCCTATGGCGAATATGTCGACCCGGCCTTCCAGACCCAGGCCTTTGCCCTCGCCGCAGCGCACGAGAACGTGCTGGTCAGCCGCACCTTCTCAAAGGCCTATGGCCTCGCCGCCGAGAGGGTTGGCTGGGTCACCGGTTCGGCGCACCTGATCGATCTCGTCAACCGCCTGAGGGGCGCGTTCAACGTCTCGGTGAGCGGGCAGAAGGCCGCACTGGCGGCGCTGGGCGACCAGGCTTTCGTCGCACGCAGCCGCAACCACAACGCGACGGAGCGGCAACGACTGGCCGACGCCATCGCGATGCTCGGCAATCACGGGATCTCGGCACCGCCGAGCGAGGCCAACTTCCTGCTCGTCCATTTCGACGGCGACGTGACGGCCGCACAGGCGCTCGAGGCGCTGTCCGACGCCGGATACGCCGTGCGCCACCTGCCAAGCCAGGGCTTGCCGAACGCCCTGCGCATCACCATCGGCACGACGCAAGCAACCACCGACGTCATCGCCACGCTGCGCCGGCTGTGCGGAGAGACGGCATGAGCATCGCGCGGGTCGCGATCATCGGCCTCGGCCTGCTCGGCGGCTCGATCGGGCTGGCGGCGAAGGCGCGCAGCCCCGGGATCGTCACCACCGGTTGGGACCGCGACCCGGCCGTGCGCGCAAGGGCGACCGAGCGCGGACTGGTGGGCACGGTCTGCGAGACGGCGGAAGCCGCCGTCGCCGGTGCCGACCTCGTGATCCTCTGCGTCCCCGTCGGCGCGATGGGCGATGCCGCGCGGGCGATCGCGCCGGGTCTCGCGCCCCACGCGATCGTCAGCGACGTCGGCTCGTCCAAGGCGGCGGTGGCAAGCGCGCTGGCCGAGGCGCTGCCGGGCGCCTGCGTGATCCCCGCCCACCCCGTCGCCGGGACCGAGCAGAGCGGGCCGGACGCGGGCTTCGCTACCCTCTTCGCCGGGCGCTGGTGCATCCTCACCCCGCCCGAGGGCGCCGACCCGGCGGCGGTCGCGGCGCTGTCGGACTTCTGGACCGCGCTCGGCTCCAGGGTCGAGATCATGGACGCGGCGCACCACGACCTCGTGCTCGCGGTCACCAGCCACATCCCGCACCTCATCGCCTACACCATCGTCGGGACCGCCAGCGATCTCGAGGAGGTGACCCAGAGCGAGGTGATCAAGTATTCCGCCGGGGGCTTCCGCGATTTCACCCGCATCGCCGCCTCCGATCCGGTGATGTGGCGCGACGTCTTCCTCAGCAACAAGGGCGCGGTGCTCGAGATGCTCGGGCGCTTCGTCGAGGACCTCACCGCGATGCAGCGCGCGATCCGATCGGCCGATGGCGAGGCGCTGTTCGACCTCTTCACCCGCACCCGCGCGATCCGCCGCGCGGTGATCGAGCAGGGGCAGGACGATCGCCGCCCCGATTTCGGACGCGAACACGGAGAGTGATCGCGCGGCGGGCTGCGCCCGGCTCTAGGGCGCCGCGAAGCGGAGCGCGATGCGCCGCACCCTGATCTCGCCTGGTGCGATGATGGACCGGCACGGCACCTCTCGCGGCGCGGATCACGTTTTACAAGCGGGGCGGCTTCGCGCACAGAGCGGGCGTGACCACGTTGCCCGACCCCGCCCCGCTGCCTGCCGCGACCGACCCGGCGGAGCGCGACCCCTTCGCCGCCGCGCGCCGGGGCGAGGGCGTGCTGCTTGCCCAGTTCGACGGCGAGCCGATCCCGATGATCCTCGGCCACCGCGCGGTGCGCCGGGCGGCGAAGGAATGGCAGACCTTCAGCTCCGACGCGCCCTGCCGGGTGCCGATCCCGGAAGAGACCGGGGTGCGCAGCATCAGGCAATTGCCGATCGAGGCCGATCCCCCGCTGCACAAGGCGGCGCGCGATCTGTTGAAGCCGATCTTCATGCGCCCCGCCGCGCCGGAATACGCGGCCCGGATCGAAGACCTCGTCGCCCGCCTGCTCGCGCCGCTGGTGGGGGCGGGCGAGGTAGAGATCGTGCGCGGTTTCGCCCTGCCGCTCCAGTCGACCGCCCTCACCCACCTCATCGGCATGCCCGAAAGCGCGGCGAAGGAATGGATCGGCTGGGGCGTCCACGTCTTCCACGACGGGCCGGACAGCGCCGCCAAGGGCTCGGTGCTCGACCGCTACATCCGCGAGCGGATCGCCGCCGCGCGCGCCGCGCCGGGCGCGGATCTGTTCGGGGCGATGACGCGCATGCGCCTCGACGGCCGCCCGCTCACCGAGGACGAGATGGCCGGCATCGCCAACCTCGCCTTCGCCGGCGGGCGCGACACGGTGATCACCGCGATCGCCGAGATCATCGCCTACTTCGCGGGCAATCGCGCGGCGCTCGAACGCTTGCGCGCCGAGCCCCGGCGGATCGCGGCGGCGGTGGAGGAATTCGTCCGCTACACCTCGCCGCTCACCCATATCGGGCGCGTGTGCCCGCGGCCCACGACCGTCGGCCCCCATGCCGTCGCCGCCGATACGCGGGTCTCGCTGTGCTGGGCCTCGGCCAATTTCGACGAGACCGTGTTCGATGCGCCGGAGGAAATCCGGCTCGACCGGATGCCCAACCCGCATCTCGGCTTCGGCAGCGGGCACCACAATTGCCTCGGCGCGGCGCAGGCCCGCGCGATCCTGCGCGCGCTGATCCGGCAGCTGGCCGAACAGACCGCCGACATTGCCATCGTCTCGCAGGTGCGCGGCGAGGAGCATTTCGGCGCGCTCGTGCGGCACGTCGGCTTCCGCGCGCTGACCGTCCGCCTGTCCGCCCGCCCGGCCTCTAGCCGTTGAGCGCGTTGATCGCCGCGTGCACCCGCGCCTCGACCTCCTCGCGCGGAAGGCCCGCGGGGATGGTCTCGCCGACCTTGTAAGTGATCCGCCCCGGGCGCTTGACGACCGCGTGGTAGAGCCTGCCGCTGTCGACCGCGATCGGCACCACCGGCAGCCTGAGCAGCTTGTAGAGCCCGGCGAACCCCGCCTGGAGCGGCGGACGGGTGCCCACGGGGACGCGGGTGCCCTCGGGGAAGATCACCAGCGGGCGGCCCTGTTCAACCCGCTCCTTCGCGGTCGCCAGCATCTGCCGCAGGGTCTTGGCGCCCTCTTCCCGCGCCACCGGGATGAGGCCGTAAACCAGCGCGGAATAGCCCCAGCCCGGGATGCGGAACAGTTCCTGCTTGGCGAAGACGGCGGGGAAGGCGAACAGGCGCGGGGTGTCGATCGCCTCGAAGAACGCCTCGTGCTTGACCGCGATCAGCACCGGGCCTTCGGGCAAGGTCCCGTCGAGCACCACCTTGATGCCGAGCACCTTCTCGACGCACCACAGGTGCCAGCGCCCCCACCGCCCGACGATGCCGCGCAGCCAGCCGGGCTTTGCCGTCACCGCCACCACCGAGGCGGTCACCAGCAGCACGCTGCCGCCATAGAACAGCACGTAGAAGGCGAGCGAGCGCAGCGCGGCGATGAGCCAGCTCAAAGGTCGGCCAGACCCGCCGCGCGGCTCGCGATCAGCTTGTGATATTCGAGGAACAGCGTGCCGAGATCGGGCTGCGAGGGCACCGCGTCGCGGATCACCGTGACGTGTTCGGGCAGCGTCCGGTCAAGCTCGCCCGCGGCGCGGCGCATGTGCCAGTCGGTCGTCACCAGCCGCAGGGACCGCACCTCGTTCTGCGCCACCCACTTGGCGGTTTCGGCGGCGTTGGAGCGGGTGTCGACCGCCGCGAAGCCGAGCGTCACGCAGCAGGCCATCTGCCGCGGGGAAACTCCGAACTGGGCGGCGAATTCCTGCGGCCGCACCTCGGGATCGACCCCGCTGACCAGCAACTTGCCCGCCAGCCCCTGTTCGAGCACCGTGAGGCCGCGCGCGATCCGCCCGGGGCCGCCGGTGGGGACGATCACCGCATCGGTCGTCACGCCGTCGGACGGCTTGGGCAGGGCCACCACGAACCACAGGAAGCCGATCGCCCAGGCGAGAAACAACAGGGAAAGGGCACGCCGGATCATCGTCACGCGCCTAAAGCATGTCCTTGAGGGCGAGCGCAATGGTGATGCGGGCCGTCACCAGTGCGAGCAGCACGCCCGCGAGCGGGATCGCGGCGATCGCCAGCCAGTCCGCCAGCATCAGCCCTCCGCCGCTCACCATGCCGCTGCCGAGAGCGGCGAACTGCTGGCCAAGCAGCCAAACCGCCGCCACCCCCAGTCCCGTGCCGAGCAGCGCGCCTGCCGCCGCCTCGCGCAACACGTCGCGCAGGAACACCGCGCTGATCTGGCTCTGGCTGGCGCCCAGCAGGTGCATGATCTCGACCGTGTCGCGCGCGGCGGCAAAGGCATTGCGCGCCGCCAGCCACACCGCCGCCGCAGTCGCCAGCGCGACCAGTGCGATGAGGCCCAGCGCCAGCCATTGCAGCGCAGCGAGGGCATCGTTCACGGGGCGCAGGAAATCGCCCTGAGCATCGACCCGGGCGCCAGGCACCTGCGCGGTCAGCGCCGCCTCGATCCGGGCGATCTCGGCGGGGCCCGCCTTGCCGGCGAGATCCACGTCGATCAGCGCCGGGATCGGCACATCGCCCTCGCCCGCGCCCGGGCCGAGCCAGGGTTCGAGCATCGCGACCAGTTCCGCCTCGGGCACCAGCCGCACCGCGCTCACGCCCTCAATCCCGGTCAGCACCGCGACCGCTGCCTGTCCCCGCGCAGGGCGCAGATCGGGGTTGGGCTCGATCACCTGCACGCTCACCGCGCTCGACAGGCCCGCGCTCGCGGCGGTGGCAAGGTTGCGGAGCGCGAGCCCCCCGGCGGCGGCGATCACCACCAGCGCGATCAGGATCGCGATCACCCAGGGGATCGGCCCGGTCAGCCGGGTAGGAGGCAGCAGCCGCGCCGCCGCGCGGCCGGTCGGGCGCGCGGGGGGCGCATCCTCGGCCGGTTCCTCGGGCGCGGCGGACAGGGGCGGCAGCGAGCTCATGGCGCGCCGCCCCCCACGGGCGCGGACGGCCGCGGCGGATAGCGCAGCGCCCCCGTGGGATCGCTGAGCTGGCCCTTGTGCAGCCGCATGATGAGCGAATCCGGCACCTTCTTGAGCAGGTGCACATCGTGGGTCGCCACCACCACGGTTGTGCCGACACGGTTGTTGAGTGCCTCGAACAGCCGCAGCAGCTTCAGTGCCATGTCGGGGTCGACGTTGCCGGTCGGCTCGTCGGCGATCAGCATCTTCGGCCGGGCGATCACCGCGCGGGCGATGGCAACGCGCTGCTGCTCCCCGCCCGACATGGTCGGCGGCACGGCATGGGCGCGGTGCGCGAGGCCCACCCAGTCGAGCATGTCGCCGACCGCCTTCACCACCTTCTTCTCGTCCGTCCCCGCGAGGCGCAGCGGCAGAGCGACATTGTCGAAGGCGGTGAGGTAGGGGACGAGGCGGAAGTTCTGGAACACCACCCCGAGGCGGCGGCGCAGCTCCGGCAGGCGGCTCTGCGGCATGGTGACGAGATCCTGCCCGAACATCCGGATCGCCCCGCGCGAGGGCCGCTGGGCAAGGTAGAGCATCTTGAGCAGGCTGGTCTTGCCCGCCCCGCTCGCGCCGGTGAGGAAGTAGAAGCTGCCGGGATAGAGCGTGAAGCTGAGATTGCTCAGCACCTCGGGCTCGGTGCCGTAGCGCAGCCCGACATTGTCGAATTTCACGTGGCCGTCGAGGGTCTCGCTCATGCCGCGCACCTATCAGGGGGGCGCGCGGCGGGAAAGCCGGTGATCGCCGGGAGGGGTCCGGAATGCCCGATTTACGCCCCGCAATGTGGAAAACAGCGGGTAAATGGGGGCCCCGAGGGTGCTTCCTCTTGTTTGCGCAGGCCTGTGGACTATCACCGAGTGTGACATGATCATCGCCTGCCCAGCCTGCGGCACCCGCTACGCGGTGCCCGATGCTGCCATCGGCAGCGAGGGGCGCACCGTGCGCTGCGCCAAGTGCAAGCACAGCTGGTTCCAGGAGCCGCTCGAGACGGCGGCCACGCCTGCGCCCGAGCCGCAACCCGCGCCCCCACCCGCGCCCGCGCCCGCTCCCGCAACCCGGCCGGAACCCGAACAGTCCCGGCCGGCTCCCCAGCCCGCCGCCACCGTCGCACCCCGACCCGCACCGGTCGCCGCGCCGCCGCCACCGCCCACGTCCGCCCCGGCACCCGAAGCCGAAAGTGACGGGCCCTCGGTAAGCCACTGGCGCACGCCGGCGGAACCCGGCGCGCCGAGCTATACGCCCGAAAGTGCATCGCTGGCCGTGCGGGCCCTGCGTCATGGTCGCGCCGCCCAGCAGGAGCCGGCACCCCCACCGCCCCCGCCTCCTCCGCCGCCGACACCGGCGCCGACCTTTGCCGAGACCCCCTCCTTCCCCGACCCGGCCACGCCCGGCGAGACCATCCCCGACCCGCCTTTCGACGATGACGAGGGCTATGGCGAGGACGCGGATGGCGGCGAGGGTTCGCAGTTCGATTACCGCGCGCCCTTCACCCGCCCGCGCAACACGCTGAGGATGTGGACGCTCGCCGCCGCCCTGTTCGCCGCACTGGCGACCGGCACGGCGGTCGCGGTCAACTATTACGGCCTGCCCGAATGGCTGCCGCTCGAGCGGCCGACCTTCGGCGTCGGGCGCCCGGGGCTCGAGCTCAATTTCCCCGCGGCCGACCAGCGCCGCGAACCGCTCGAAAACGGCGAGGTGATCTTCCGCGTGCGCGGCACCATCACCAACACCGCGAGCGAGAGCCTCGATGTGCCCAACGTTCTGGTGGTGTTCAGCGACCGGCGCGAACGCAATATCGGCGACTGGGTGGTGGTGCCCTCCCAGCGCCGCCTCGCCCCGGGCGAGACCGTGACCGTGACCGAGGCGATCGCCAACATCCCTCCCGGCGCGGCCGGTGCGGCCCTCGGCTGGGCGCCGCGCTAGGACGCGCGAGAAAGTCTGCGTCAAAGAGCTTGCGCGGCTGCAAACCCCTTGCTAGGGGCGCGCTCCTACCGCGGGGCCAGCGCTTTGGCTGCCCCGGCAAACCCCGAGTGCGGTCGTGGCGGAACTGGTAGACGCGCAACGTTGAGGTCGTTGTGGGCGAAAGCCCGTGGAAGTTCGAGTCTTCTCGACCGCACCATTTCAATCCGGACACAAGCCATCGTCCCGCCGCACGGTCCCCCGGGGCCGTGACAGCGCGACGTCGTGCGCTCTCCGGCACCCTCTTGGATAAGCGCGCATTCTGCTCCATCATCGCAAGCGGTTTGCGGGGGAGGGGTTATGCGGTGGTTCCTGGCGTTTCTGGGCTTCGCGCTGTTCTGGGCGGGCGCCGTCCGCGCCGAGGAAGCGGATCCCGGATACGACGCGCTGCTCGCGCTGCACGAGGACCTGCGCGACTACATGCTCCCCGGCTTCACCGCAGGGGTGGTGATGGATTCCGGCGCACGGGTGGGCGAGGTCTATGCCGATGACCTGATGGCCCGCAAGCTGGCGGGGCTGGCGGCCTTCGAGACGCGGCTCGCCGCCCTGCCGGTCAAGACATGGTCGCGCGCCGGACAGGTCGATTACCTCGCCGTCAAGTCGATCCTCAACGGCTACCGCTTCAACCTCGAGGTGCTGCGCCCGTGGAAGCGCGACCCGGGCTTCTACCTCGATCCGCTGATGGGGGTCGCCTTCAGCGAGGTGACGGGGAGCGAGGCCGACATCGCCAAGCTGCGCGCGCGGCTTGCGATGGTGGCGCCGATGCTCGCCTCGGGGCGGCAGAATCTGACCGAAGTGGCGGGCGATTTCGCCGATCTTGCGATCCACAATCTCGAGAACAGCGACGGGGTGAACCACTACCATCCCTATCGCGCGGTCCCGCCGGCCGGGATCATCGGCTGGTATGACGACCTGCTGGCGCGCAGCCGTGCCTCGCGCCCCGATCTCGTCGCCGATGTCGAGGCCGCGCGGGCGGCGGTGATCGCCTTTCGCGACTGGCTGCGGGCCGAACGGCCGCGCATGACCGCCCCCGGCGGGGTCGGGGCGGAACGCTACGACTGGTATATCCGCCATGTCCGCATGATCCCGCTGACCGCCGCCGAGATGCTCACCCTCGCCGAGCGCGAGCACGAGCGCATGACCGCCGCGCTCGCCCTGCTGCGCCATCGCAATCGTGACCTTCCGCAGCTCACCCTGTCGCGCAGCGCCGCCGAGCAGGCCGAAAAGATCAGGGTGACCGACGCCGCCGTGCGCCGCTTCCTCACTGAGGAGGAAATCGTCACCATCCCCGATTACGTCGGCGAGCTCGGCACCAACACACCCTATATCGAGCGGCCTGGCGGCCCCAATTTCTGGGAGCAGATCCAGTTCCGCGATCCGATCCCCGATCACCTCCATGCGGTGATACCGGGCCACCGTTTCGATGCCGTTCTGGCGGCGCGCGACACGCGCCCGATCCGCGGCAGCTACAGCGACGGCGGGCGGGCCGAGGGCTGGGCGACCTATCTCGAGGAAGCGATGATGCTCGCGGGCGGCACCCGTCACACCCCGCGCGCCGACGAGTTCATGCAGCTCTTCGGCATCTTCCGCGCCGCCCGCGTGCCGGTTGATATCGGCATGCAGCACAACCGCATGACCGTCGCCGAGGCGGTCGCGGCGATGCGCGCGCGCACCCCCTGGCTCGACGAGGACGTGGCGCGGGTCGATGCCGAGATCTACCTGCGCCGCCCGCCGGGCTACGGGGTCGCCTATACCATCGGCAAGCTCCAGATGGACGCCCTGCTCGCCGACCGCGCAGCGCAGCTCGGCGAGGCCTTCCGCTTGCGGGAGTTCCACGATGCCTTCCTCGCCGCAGGCCGGCTGCCGATCGCGCTGACCCGCTACGAGATGACCGGATATGGCGAGGAAGTGGCGCTGTTCTGGACGACACCGCCGATCCCGCCCGCCGGCTGACGCGGCGCGCCCTCCCAAGGGCGTCGGACTTGCGGCAATACGCGCCTGCCGGGGCACGTTTTCTTAAGAGCTTGTAAGGCACAGCCGCGGGCGTGAAAGACCTGCTACGCCTCGATGCCATCCGCAATCTCGGACTCGAGGCGATTCCCGATCGCGACCTGTTCTCGCGCATTACCCTGCTCGCCAGCACCATGCTCGGCTGCCCGATCGCGCTGCTATCGGTTGTGGAGCAGGACCGCCAGTGGTTCCTCGGGCGCACGGGCACCGACCTCTTGGAAACCCCGATCGGCGATTCGTTCTGCGCGGTCTGCATCCAGAGCGAACAGCCGATGCTGATCGCCGATGCGCGCACCGATCCGCGCCTCCGGGACAATGCGCTGGTTACCGGGGCCCCCTTCATCCGCTCGTATCTCGGCGTGCCGATTCGCACGGACGAGGGCGTTCTGCTGGGCGCCTTGTGCTGCATCTCGCCCGAACCTGACGCTTTCCGCCCGGAACAGATCGCGCCGCTGGCGATGCTTGCCGAACTCGCCGAACAGTCGATCGCGCTCCACGCCCGCACCCGTGCGCTCAGCACCGCCAATGCGGCCCTGCGCCAGACCAGCCAGATCTTCCGCCAGGCCGAACGCGCGGTGAATGTCGGGAGCTGGTGGGTCGATCTGGCCACCCGCCAGCTGCACTGGTCGGATCAGGTCTATGTCATCACCGGGCTGGAGCCGGGCCATTCGATCGATGTGCGCGACGTCGTGCAGCTCTACCAGCCCGATGACCGGACGATGGTCAGCAAGGCGATCGACGACACGATCGAGGGCGGCAAGCCGTTCATGTTCGAGACTACGATCCACCGCCGCGACGGAGAGCGGCGCCGCATCCGCGTGGTCGGCGAACGCATCGATGTCGACGGACAGCCCGACTGCGTCGCCGGGATCATCCTCGATTGCACCGAGGAGCACCTGCGCAATGTTGCCCTCAAGCGCGCTGCCGAGCGCGACCGGCTGACCGGGCTCTACAACCGCGCGACCTTCGACCGGCGGCTGGCCGAGGCGATGCAGCACGTCGAGAGCGCGCCTGTCGCCATCGCGCTGCTCGATCTCGACGGGTTCAAGGATGTCAACGACACGCTCGGCCACCTCGTCGGCGACCGGGTGCTGGAAGCAATCTCCGCACAGTTGCAGATGCGCACCGCCGCAGGCGTGTTCCTGGCGCGCTGGGGCGGGGACGAATTCGCGATGCTCTTCCCCCCGGCCATGACGCTGGCGGAGGTGACCGGCTTTCTCGACGAACTGCTCGCGGAACTCGGGGAGATGCCGCCGCTCGGCAACAGCCAGATCCGGATCGGCGCGACCTGCGGGGTGGCGCGGATGGACAGCGCCGCCAGCAGCGAGGAGATCATGCGCCGCGCCGACCTTGCGCTCTATCGCGGCAAGGAGGAGGGGCGCGGGTCGGTGGTGTGCTGGGACGAGCAGATCGAGGCCCGCCAGAACGAACGCCAGAAGGCCGTTGCCCGGCTGCGCAGCGCGCTCAACGCCGACCGAGCGCTGGCAGCCTACCAACCCATCATCGAACTCGCGACCGGCAGGGTCGTCTCGGTCGAGGCCCTGCTGCGGCTGCGCGATGCCGAGGGCACGCTGCTCGCGGCGAGCGATGTCTTCTCCGCGCTGCTCGATCCGGAACTCTCGCGCCGGGTCAGCCGGGTGATGCTCGACCAGATCGTGGCCGACGGGCCGGCGATCCTCGAACTGTTCGGGCCCGAGACGCGGGTCGGGATCAACCTGTCGGACGCCGATCTCAGGCAGGGCGACTTCGTGCGCCACCTGATCGAGGTGATCGACGACAGCCCGCTGGGGCCGCACAACATCACCATCGAGGTGACCGAGACCATGCTGCTTGACGCCGGCGGCAATCTGCGCGCCTCGCTGGCGATGCTGGACGAATGCGGCTTCACCATCTGCCTCGACGACTTCGGCACGGGTTTTTCCTCGCTCACGCACCTGCGCGCCTTCCCGATCCACAAGGTCAAGATCGACCGCGATTTCATCGCCGCGATCCGCGAGGATCACCAGTCGCGCCTCATCATCCAGGCGATTGTGCAGATGGGCCATTCGCTGGGCCTGCGCGTGGTGGTGGAAGGCGTCGAGACCGAGGAGCAGGAGACCTTCCTGCGCGCCATCGGCTGCCGCCACGTTCAGGGCTATCGCTACGGCCGCCCGGCGCTGCTGGCGGACCTGCAAAACCGTTTCGCCGCGCCCGATATCGCCGTTCGGCGCAGCGCCTAGGCTAGGGCGTCAGCGGGGCATCGGCCGGGACCGAACCGGCCCTGAAGATGAAGGTGTTGACCTTGGTCCCGCCGCCGATGTTGACCCGGTTTTCCTGCCGCGCCCAGACATCGGTGAGGATCTGCGAATTGAACCGCAGCACCGCCTGCCCGCCTGAGGGTGCCGGCACCTCCTGATAGACCCACAGGCTGCCGCCCGTGATCTCGCTGCCGACATAGGCGGGCTCGACCACCTTGCCGTCGACCTGCAGCAGGAACCGCCGCGTGACGTAGCGGGCGAAGGCCTCGCGGCTCTTTTCCGAGCCGATGATGTCGGCGCTCTTGGCCCCCTGCGCTCTCAGCGCGTGTTCCGCATCGTGGACCGGCACCTGGTGCGCGATCTCGATCGCGCCGCTGCGCGCGTTCAGGGCGATGGTGCTGATCGCGATCTTCTGCTGGTGCGCCAGCGCCGCCCCGCCCGCGAGCGGGGCCAGCACCAGTGCGGCCAGCAGCAGCAGCCGGTGCAGCATCACTTGCGGTTCTTGACCGGCTCGGCGCCCGCCGCCTCGCCCATCAGATCGCGGCTGACCCGCGACTTCGACGCTTCGTCCTTGAAGGCCTCGATCCGGCTCGGGATGATGCGGCGCGGGTAGTGGTTGTCCTCGAGGTTGGCATCGCCGGTCTCCCAGTCGGGATCGACCATCACCTCGACCAGCTCCTTGTTCTTCGGGAAGACCAGCAGCTTGGCCACTTCCTTGGAATTGCGGCGCCAGATCTCGGCCGGGATGTTGAGCTTCTGCTTCGATCCGTCCTTGAAGGTGAGGCCGAGGATGATCGGCATCACGAGGCCGCCCTTGTTGGTGAAGTTGAGGACGTAGTAGTTCGCATCCTCCTTCACCGCCCGGTCGAAGGCGGCGCGTTCCCACGGGGCGAGGCCTTCGAGGAAATCGGTGTAGCCCTTCCGGTCCTTGGGCGTGACGGTGAATTCGTCGTTCTTGTCGTAGAAATCGGTGACGCCCGGGTTCTCCATCACCCAGATCGGCAGCCCCTGTTCCTTGTTCAGCCCGATGCCGACCGGCGTCGGCTCCTCGGCCCTTTCCTGACGGCGGCGCGGCAGGTCGATGTCGGGGTTCTTGCTGTCCATCTTCAGCCGGTAGATCGAATCGAGGCTGATATCGACGTGATCGGTGGTGTAGAACCAGCCGCGCCAGAACCAGTCGAGGTCGGTACCCGAGGCTTCCTCGATGGTGCGGAAGAAGTCCGCCGGGGTCGGACGCTTGAACTTCCAGCGGCGCGCATATTCCTTGAGCGCGAAATCGAACCGCTCGCGACCGATCACCGTGTCGCGCAGCACGTGATAGGCGGCCGACGGCTTGCCATAGGCGTTCGAGCCGAGGTCGGTGATCGAATCCGACTGGGTCATGATCGGCTGCTGGTTGTTCGAGACCATGTAGGGCACGAGGTCACGCGCGAGGCTGCGGGTCCAGGGCATGTTCGGATCCCACTCGTAGCCCGCGACCGAATCGAGGAAGGAGTTGATCCCCTCGTCCATCCAGGTCCACTGGCGCTCGTCCGAGTTCACCGTCATCGGGAAGTAGATGTGCCCGATCTCGTGGATCACCACGCCGACGAGGAACATCTTCTCGGCCAGCGAATAGGTGCGGCTGCCGTCCTTGTTGAGGGTGGTGCGCGGCCCGTTGAAGGTGATCATCGGATATTCCATCCCGCCGACCGGTCCGTTGACGGACTGGGCGGTGGGATAGGGATAGTCGAAGCTGAATCGCGAATAGACCTTCAGGGTGTGAACCACCGCTGCGGTCGAATACTTGCGCCACAGGTCCCCGCCCTCCTTGGGCCAGAAGCTCATGGCGAGCACGGTCTCGTGCTCGGCGCCGGGCTGCTTCACCCCTTGCGCGTCCCACATGAACTTGCGGCTCGAGGCCCAGGCAAAATCGCGCACGTTGGTGGCGGCGAACTTCCAGGTCTTCTTGCCGCGGGGATTGCCGGCCTCGGCGGCGGCGGCTTCCTGCGGGGTGACGACGAAGACGGGGGCGTTCGCGTTCTTCGCGGTCTCGAGCCGCTGGCGCTGGGCGGCGGTGAGCACGGTTTCCGGGTTCTGGAGCGTGCCGGTGGAAGCGACGATGTGATCGTCGGGCACGGTCATCTCGACCTCGTAATCGCCGAATTCGAGCGTGAACTCGCCGCGGCCGAGGAACTCCTTGTTGTGCCAGCCTTCATAGTCCGAATAGACCACCATGCGCGGGAACCACTGGGCCATCAGGAAGATGTCGTTGCCGCCCTTCCTCGGGTCATCGGGGAAGTGCTCGTAGCCCGAGCGCGCGACGACCGCGTCCTCCTCGACGATGTTGAAGGCCCATTCGATGACGAATTCGGTGGTCTGGCCCGGCGCGAGCGGCTCGGGCAGGTCGATGCGCATGAGGGTGCCGACGATGGTGTGCGGCAGCTTCGCGCCCGCCATCGTGGTCACCGCGCCGATATCGTAGCCATAGTCGTTGTCGGCCATCGACTGCTGGCGGCGCAGTTCGTCCATCGAAAGCTTGGTCGGCTCGTTGCCGGAACCCAGCGCGACCTTCGGCCCGCGTCGGCCCGCGCCGCCGAACACATCGGTCAGCTCGGCCATCGAATCGCGCTTGAAGATGTTCTGGTCGAGCTGCATCCACAGCCACGGCAGGGCATCGGGCGAATTGTTGGTGTAGCGCACCGTGGCGCGCGCGGTCAGGCGGCGCTTGGTCTCGTCAAGCTCGGCGGTGATCTTGTAATCGACCTTCTGCTGCCAGTATTCGTGCCCCGGCGCGCCGCTGGCGTTGCGGTAGGTGTTGGGATCGGGCAGCACCTCGTCGAGCTGGCGGAACTTGTCCTCGAAGCCCCCCTTGGTCTGCTGCACGCCCTGGGCGTGGGCGGGAACGGCGAGAAACAGGGCGGCAAGCAACAGAACGAGGCGCAAGAGCGTTCTCCGGCAAGAATGGCAGGCGCGTGAGAGAGCGCAAATCCGGCAAGCGCGCAAGCGGGTATGGTGCGCCGGGCGGCAATTTTATGTCGTGCATGGCATCGCGGACACTTTGGCCCTATCGGATGCGACCATGACGCAGCCCGAATGGCATGTCCTGCACGAAGCCGCCTGCGCCCGCGGGGAAGCGACCTATTGCGATCCCGAAACCGGCTACACCGTCTTCACCCGCCTTGCGCACCTGAAGCGCGGCAAGTGCTGCGGATCGGGATGCCGCCATTGCCCCTACGATCACGAGGCGGTGCCCAAGGCACGTTGACGCTTGCCAAGCTGCGAAGCTGCGGGAATAGGCGGGTTCACGAGGAGACCCGCCCCATGAAGACCCGCGCCGCCGTTGCCTTCGCCGCCAAGCAGCCGCTCGAGATCGTCGAGCTCGATCTCGAAGGCCCGAAGGCGGGCGAGGTGCTGGTGGAGATCATGGCGACCGGCATCTGCCACACCGATGCCTATACGCTCGACGGCTTCGACAGCGAGGGGATCTTCCCCAGCGTGCTCGGCCACGAGGGCGCGGGGATCGTGCGCGAAGTCGGCGCGGGTGTGACGAGCGTGAAGCCGGGCGATCACGTGATCCCGCTCTACACCCCCGAATGCCGCCAGTGCAAAAGCTGTCTCTCGGGCAAGACCAACCTGTGCACCGCGATCCGCGCCACGCAGGGCAAGGGGCTGATGCCCGACGGCACCACCCGCTTCAGCTACAAGGGCCAGCCGATCTACCACTACATGGGCTGCTCGACCTTCTCGAACTTCACCGTGTTGCCCGAGATTGCGGTCGCAAAGATCCGCGAGGACGCGCCCTTCAAGTCCGCCTGCTACATCGGCTGCGGGGTGACGACGGGCGTGGGCGCGGTGACCAACACGGCCAAGGTGCAGGTCGGCGACAATGTCGTGGTGTTCGGCCTCGGGGGCATCGGCCTCAACGTCATCCAGGGCGCGCGGCTGGCGGGGGCGAACCTGATCGTCGGGGTCGACATCAATCCGGCGCGCGAGGAATGGGGCCGCCGCTTCGGCATGACCCACTTCCTCGACAGCCGGGGAATGAGCCGCGAGGAGATCGTGGCGAAGGTGGTCGAGATGACCGACGGCGGCGCGGACTACACCTTCGATGCCACCGGCAACACGGAAGTGATGCGCACCGCGCTCGAAGCCTGCCACCGCGGCTGGGGCACCAGCGTCATCATCGGGGTGGCCGAAGCCGGCAAGGAGATCGCCACCCGCCCGTTCCAGCTCGTCACCGGGCGCAACTGGCGCGGCACCGCGTTCGGCGGGGCCAAGGGTCGCACCGACGTGCCCAAGATCGTCGACATGTACATGACCGGCAAGATCGAGATCGACCCGATGATCACCCACGTCATGGGCCTCGAGGAAATCAACACCGCCTTCGACCTGATGCACGAAGGCAAGTCGATCCGCTCCGTCGTCGTCTTCTGAGCCCTGCCGCGCTCGCTCGGGCGAAGCCCGTGGTTAACCGGGTGGTTACGCCCCCTTGCTATGGCCTTCGCCTGACGCCCGCGGGCGAGGCAGGTGAGGAATGTACGAGAGCAGGATTGCAGCCGATCACCTGACGGTCGCGGCGGTCGAGGGCTTCTGCCCCGAGATCGACGCGCTGGCGGCGTGCAACCTGTCGGATCACGGCTTCCTGCGCGCGGCTTGGTATGGCGCGGGGCAGGCGGACAAGGGCCGCACCCTCGTGCTGCGCGGCGCCAACGGCGCGCCGCTCGCCGCGATTCCGACCGTTGCCTTCGGCCCGCAGGTGGCGGGCGCGCGCAAGGTGCCCGGGAGCTACTGGCCGCTGCGCTCGCCCCTGATCGCGCCCGGCTGCGGCGTCTCCGATCTCGCCCACGCGCTCGGCCATGCGGCCTCCTACGGCCTCGGTCCGGTATGGCGCATCGGCCCGGCGCGCACCTGCGATCCGACAATCGCGCGGGTGATCGAGGCGGCGCACCTCGCCAACTGGACGATCCTCGCCCGCCCCGCCGGCATCAGCTGGCTGGTCGATCTGGAAGCGGCGAAAGCGAACGGCTGGCCCCGCCCCTCGGTCGGCAAGAAGTTGCGCGCCGCGTGGCGCAAGCTCGAGGAGCTCGGCACGCTGCGCTGGCACCACGTCCGCGGGAGCGGGTGGAGCGAGGCGGCGCTCGAGGACATGGGCCGGATCGAGGCCGAAAGCTGGATCGCCCGCACCACCGACGGGCGCGGCGCGAAGTTCATGACCCCCGCGCAGCGCGCCCAGTGGCAGGATGCCCTGCGCGATCCCGTGATCGCCGAAAATCTCTCGGCCGCGATCCTGATGCTCGATGACCGCCCGATCACCTTCTGCTTCGACCTCGACGACGGACCGGTGCGCTATGGCATCGCCAGCAGCTATGTCGAGGACATGAAGCGGTTCAACATTGGCAAGCTCGCCAATTACCGCTCGATGGAGGACGCCATCGCCGCAGGGCAGCGCGTGCTCGATCTCGGGGTGGGCGACAGCGGCTACAAGGAAGAGATGGGCGCGGCCGAAGGCTATGCCATGAGCGATCTCCTGTTCGTCCGCAGCCGCACTGCGGCGCTGATGCTCGCCCGCCTGTGGGGCGAACCGCTGGTGCCCGCACGCCTTGCCCGCCTCGAGCAGACCGGGGCCGGGCGTGGCTGAGGCCGATCCGGCAGCCGCCGGCCCCTCGCTCGCTTCGCAGGTGCGCACCGCGGTGATCTGGCGCTCGGGCAGCCAGGTGCTGACCCAGCTCGTCTCCTGGGCCTCGACCCTGATCGTCATCCGCCTGCTCGCCCCGCAGGACTACGGCCTGTTCGCGATGGCGCAGGTGATGCTGACCCTGCTCAACACGATGAACGGCTGGGGCCTCGCCTCGGCGCTGATCCGCGAGGAGACCGTCAGCGAGGAGCGGCTGCGCCAGACCCTGGGGATGCTGATCCTGCTGAACGGGATGCTGGCGCTGGTCCAGTTCCTCGCCGCGCCGCTGGTGGCGCTGTGGTTCGAGCAGCCGATGGTGGCGGACCTCTTGCGGGTACAGGCGGTGCTCTATCTCGCGGTGCCGTTCTGCGCCGTGCCGCACGCGATGCTCTCGCGCCGGATGGACTTCCGCCGCCCGGCGCAGGTGCGCCTTGCCGCGGCCGTGGTCGGCGCGGTGACGGCGCTCACCGGCGCGTTGTCGGACTGGGGGGTGTGGACGCTGGTCGCCGCGCCGATGGCGATGCTGTTGACCGAGGCCGTGGGCATGACATGGGCCGCCGGTGCCCCGATCCGACCGGTGTTCCGGTTCGGCGGGGCGGGGCACATCGCGGGCTTCGGCGGGGTGATGACCGCGACCCAGCTGTTCTGGTTCGCGCAGAGCCAGGCCGACATCGTGATCGCCGGACGCGTGCTCGATCCGCACGATCTCGGGGTCTACACCACCGGCCTGTTCCTCGCCCAGCTGCTCGCCGCCAAGTTCGTGCCGCCGATCAACGAGGTCGCCTATGCCGCCTATTCGCGCCAGCAGGCCGAGGGCGAGGCGGACATGATCGCCCCCGCCCTGATCGCCACGATCCGGCTGGTGATGCTGGTGGCGCTGCCGGCCTATGCCGGGCTTGCCGTGGTCGCCCCTGTGCTGGTGCCGGTGCTGCTCGGCGAGAAATGGGTCGAGATCGCCCCGCTGCTGCCGATCCTTGCCGGCGCGATGGCGATGCTGACATTGCAGATCCTGTTCTCCCCCGCGACCAACGCACGCGGCTTTCCTGGGATCGCGCTGAGGGTGACGATCGTCGGCAGCGCGGTGATGCCGATCGCCTTCTTCACCGGATCGTGGTGGGGCCTCACGGGCTTCGCCTGGGGCTGGGTCGGAGGCATGACGGTGCTGACCGGGGCGACGATCCTGCTGTCGCGCCCGGTGATCGGCTTCAGCCTCGCCGGCCTCGCCCGCGCGATCCTGCCGCCGCTCGCCGCCGCGCTGGCGATGGCGGCGGGGGTGGCGCTGGTGCTGCGGAGCCTGGCGGGGGCGCCCGACCTTGCCGCGCTCGCGATCGCGGTGCCGGTCGGCGTCGCGCTCTACCTCGGTCTGCTCCACCGGATCGCGCCCGATCGCCTCGCCGAGGCACTGCGCTTCATCCGCAACCGCGGCGAGACCGGGAGCGCCGCCGTGCCCGCCCCGGCGGAGTGAACGCGCGGTGCCGGAACTGGCAAAAGCGCGCGATTGACTTGGGCCGAGCGATGCTCTTGTGCGGCGGCATGACCACCGCGCGGCCTGCCCCCGTCACCCGTCTCCATCCCGTCAACGGCATCGATCTCGCGGTCCACGAATGGGCGTCCGAGGGCGGCGGGGTGCCGCTCGTCTTCGCCCATGCGACGGGGTTTCACGGCCGGGTCTGGGACACGATCATTGCGCACTTCCCGGCGCATCCTGCCTACGCCCTCGACCTGCGCGGGCATGGCCGCTCGCGCGCGGGGCCGATCACCGACTGGCGTCTGCTGGCCAGCGATGTCGCTGAATTCCTTGAGCAATCGTCGTTGAGCGGTGCGGTCGGCATTGGCCATTCGATGGGGGCGCACACGCTGCTCCAGGTCGCCGCCGACCGCCCGGAGGCCTTTGCCCGCCTCGTGCTGTTCGATCCGGTGATCCTCGCGCCCGAATTCTACGGCGAGGGCGAGCCGCTCTACACCGCCGACAACCCTCACCCCGCGATCCGCCGCAAGCGCGACTTCCCATCCGCCGAGGCGATGATCGAACGCTTCGCCGCGCGCGATCCCTATGACCTGTTCGACCCCCGCGTGTTCGAGGATTACTGCCGCCACGGCCTTGTCCCCGCCGCTTCGGGCGAGGGTCTGGAACTCGCCTGCGCCCCCGAGGTCGAGGCCAGCGTCTATGCCTCGAGCCGCAGCAACGGCGCCATTCTCGAGGCGGCGCGGCGGGTCGATATCCCGGTGCTGGTGGTGCGCGCGCAGATGACGAGCCTCAACGATTTCAAGAGCTCGCCGACCTGGCCGGAGCTGGCGAACGTGCTGCCGCAGGGGACCGACCTCTACCGGCCGGACATGACCCATTTCCACCCCTTTCAGGACCCGGCGGATGCGGCGCGGATCATCGGGGACTTTGCAGGTTTCACGTGAAACATTGCCGGCGGCCTAGCCCGCCGCTTCAAGTATATCCCTGATATCGCTCTGGATATTCTGAAGCGCCGCAGCATCCGCCTGTAGGATTTGCGCTCCGATCTGTGCAGCGAGCCCGCCGTAGAAGGCCTTGAGGCTCGCCCCCAGCGGATGCCCGGGCGCGACCGATTTGGCCAGCCACAGCATGATCGTCTGGGCGCGCATGAGTGGCTCACGACCTGCCGACGACCCGCGCATGACCGCGCCATGCGCCTGCGCGATCGCGGCCTCGCACTCCTCCAGACAGATCCGCGTGAGATCCGCCCCGCTTGAAGCCTCGATCCGCGCCTCGAGCGCGACGCGGCGATAGGCGGCGGCGGGGTTGCGGGCCAGCATCTGCATCCCTGCGCCTCCCCCTTACCGCTCGCGGGCCGACCAGATGTCGACCTGCTGGCGGATGAAGGCGAGGGTCGACTGCGAGGCCGCCACGCGCCGCTCGGAGGCGGTGAATTCGCGGGTCAGGCGCTCGCGCAGCGCCTCCTGCTGCTCGGCGATCCGGGCGAGGCGCTCGTCGCTCGCCTCGAGCTGGCGCTGGAAGCGCCGCTGCGAGCCGCCGAGCGAGCCCGGATCGCCGGAAAGGCCGGTTTCGCGCGCCAGCCGGTCGAAGGCGGCGAACACCCCCGTCGCCCCGGTGGTGAACATCGCCGCGGCGGCATCGGGGCTGGTCTCGAGCGTGCGGTTGAGCCGTGCGCTGTCGAGCCGGAAGGTGCCGTCGCGGTTCAGCGCGAGGCCGAGGTCGCCGAGCGTGCGCGGCGCGCCCCCGGTCGCCGAGGGCATCAGCACCTGCCCGGCAAGCGCCGCCAGATCGCGGCGCAACTCGCGCGCGCCGGGATCGTTCGCCAGCTCGCCCCCGACCGGCGCGGCGAGATCGTTGATCTGCCCGACGATCTCGTTGAGCGCCGCGACGAGATCGGTCATCACGCGCGACACGGCGGCCGAATTGCCCGCAAAGCTCAGGGTGGTCGGCGCGCCCGGATTGGTGCCGGTGAGCGTCAGACCAAAGCCCCCGGGCAGGCCGGTGACGCGGTTGGTGGGGCTTGTCATCGCCACCCCATCGAGCCGGAAGGCGGCATCGCGCGCAGTGCCGGTGCGCAGGGTGTCGCCGGGGGCGGGGGCCCAGGCGAGATAGCGCGGATCGCCGGCGGCGAGCGGGGGCGCGGGTTCGGGATCGGGCGGCGCGGACGGCGGCAGCGCGGCTTCGATCACGAAACCGTTCGCCGCGCCCTCCTGCCCCTTCATCACCAGCTGCGCGCCGCCGGTGCCGGTGGCGACATAGGCTTGCACGCTCCCTCCGGTCGCCTGGGTGATCTTTGTCGCGAGAGTCGCGAGGGTGTCGGTCGCGGTCAGGGTGATCTCGATCGGAGCGCGGGCGGCGTCGGGGGTGAAGCTGCTCGCACCCGCCGTCCCGAAGCGCAGGGTCAGCGTGCCCTCGCCCACCAGCGCGTCGCGGCTGGCGAAGGGGCGGCTGAGCAGCGTCTGCGCGGCGGCGAGCTCGGTCACCTCGAGCGCGAAATTGCCCCGCGGCGCGCTCCCCGGGAGCACGTTCACCGTGGCGACCGCGGCATTCGCCAGCGTCCCGCGCGGGGAAAGGTCGCCGTTCCGGATCCGGTCGCCGAGCGCGCTCGCCAGTTCGGTGAGCGATCCGCGCAGCTGCCCGGCGGCGGAGATCTGCGCCTCCAGCGCGGTCTTGCGCGCCGTCAGCTGGTCGCGCTGCGCGGCGAAGCTGGCGGCGGAGATGTCCTGCGCCAGCTTGGTGAAATCGACGCCGCTGCCTGCGCCGAGAGCCGAGATGATCGAGGAGCCTGAGGTTGTCATGGCACGGATAACGGGCGCGGGCGGCGAAGTTTAAGCATGGTTTTCGGGCCTCCCGTCCCCGTCGAACCTCAGCCCCTGCGGCACCTCCACCACCGGGCGGCGCGGGCGCTGGCCGCGCTTCAGCGCCATGACGAAGGCGACCAGCGAGGCGAGCGCGACATAGAGCTCCTCGCGCACCATCTGGTTCGGGCGGGTGGTGAAATAGACCGCGCGGGCGAGCTGAGGGTATTCGAGCACCGGCAGGCCTTCTTCCGCCGCGATCTCGCGCATGGCGAGCGCGGTCTCGCCCCGGCCCTTGGCCAGCAGCAGCGGGGCAGGCGCACGGGCCGGATCGTAGATCAGGGCGACGGCGAAGTGCATCGGGTTGACGATTATGAACTGCGCCTCCTTCATCGCCTTGGCCACGCCCCCGCGCGCGAGGTCGCGCTGGCGCTGGCGGCGCGCCGCACGCATTTCGGGTGAGCCTTCAGATTGCTTGTTCTCGTCGCGCATTTCCTGAAGGCTCATCTTCAGGCGCTTGTCGCGCTGGAAGCGTTGCAGCGGGTAATCGATCGCGGCGATGACGAGCAGGCCGATCAGCAGCGCGCCCACGAGGCTGGTGATCGCCTCCAGCGCCTGCGCCAGCTGCGCCTCGAGCGGGAGGGTGCCGAGCGCCAGCAGCGCGGAGACGCGGTCCTTCGCCCACCACCACGCGATCCCGCCCAGCAGGGCAAGCTTGGCAAGGCCCTTGCCCAGCTCGATCAGCCCCTGCCAGCCGAGGATGCGCTTGAAGCCGGAAAGCGGATTGATGCGCGATCCCTTGAAGGCGGTGTTGCCGATCACGAAGCGCCCGTCGGCGCCCCCCATCAGCACCTGCGAGGCGGCGGTGGCGGCGGCGACGATCAGCCCCAGCGCCATCACCGGCGGCAGCGCGGCGAGCGCCGCGTCGCCCATCGCCGCCCCCGGGGTGAAGCCTTCGAGCGCGCGGCGGTCGAAGACGAAGCCGGCGCGCGCAATCCGCGCCATGCCGTCGTTGAGCCACGCCCCCAGTCCCCACAGCGCCAGCGCACCCGCGCCCGTGGCGGCGGCGACGCCGAGCTCCTTTGAGCGCAGCACGTCGCCCTTCTTCGCCGCGTCCTGCCGCCGCTTGGGGGTGGGGGCGAAGGTCTTTTCGCCGGCAGTCTCCTCGGCCATGTCAGGGCGTCCCGACGAGCGCGGCGGACTGGTCGAGCGCCACCTCGATCACGCCCCGGATCTGACCGACCATCACCGGCATGGCGATGATCAGCGCCGCGATCCCCGCCAGCACGCCGGCCGGCAGGCCGAGCGCGAAGAGGTTCAGGGCCGGGGCGGAGCGGGCGACGAGGCCGGTGACGATCTGCACCAGCAGCAGCACCAGCACCACCGGCAGGGCGATGGCGGCGGCAGCGGCGAGGCCGTAGCCGAAGAACATCACCACCGCCTCGGCCCGCCACGCGCCGAAGGCGAACTGCCCGGCGGGCAGCAGGCGGTAGCTTTCGATCAGAAGCTCGAACCACAGAAGGTGGGCGCCGGTGGCGAAGAACAGCAGGCTCATCACGAGGCCGAAGAAGGTGCCCAGCGCCCCCGCCTGCGCGCCGCTTGCCGGGTCGATCGAGGTGGCGATGGCAAGACCCATCGTGCCGGAAATCTGCTCGGCGGCAACCAGCGGAATGGCGAAGGCGAGTTGCAGCACGAAGCCGAGCATCAGCCCGACCGCGATCTCATGCAGCACGGCAAGGATGGCGGCGATGCTCATCATCGCAGGCGGCGGGGCGATCGGCACCCAGGCGGCGATGAAGTGGCCGAGGACGAGGGCCAGGAGGATGCGCAATTGCACCGGCACCGCCGTCCCGCCCACCATCGGCGCCGCCATCAGCGCCGCGCCGCAGCGGATCGAGAGGAACAGGATCTGCCACAGCTGCGCCTCGATGCTGCCGAGGCCGAAATCGAGGACGTTCACGCCGCCAGCCCTGCGACCTGGGCCATGATCTCGCGGGTGAAATCCGCGAGCAGCCCCATCATCGCCGCGCCCAGCACGACGAAGACCAGTGCGGTGATGGCGAGCTTGGGGATGAAGGAGAGGGTCTGCTCGTTGACCGAGGTCGCCGCCTGCACGATCCCGACCACGAGGCCGACCACCAGCGTCGCGAGCAGCACCGGCCCCGCGATCAGCGCAGTCACCCACAGGGTCCGGTCGGCGAGCGCGAGAAGGGCGGCGTCCTCGGTCATGTGGAGAAACTCAGGGCAAGGCTGCCCATCAGCAGCGCCCAGCCGTCGACCAGCACGAACAGCAGCAGCTTGAACGGCAGCGAGATGATGGTGGGTGACAGCATCATCATGCCGAGGCTCATCAGCACGCTCGCCACCACGAGGTCGATCACGAGGAAGGGCAGGAAGATCATGAAGCCGATCTGGAAGGCGGTCTCGAGCTCGCTGGTGACGAAGGCGGGGAGCAGGATCGAGAAGGGCACGTCCTTGCCGCTCGCGAAGGTGCCGCCGCCGGCGATGTCGGTGAACATCACGAGGTTCGCCTCGCGGGTCTGGGCGAGCATGAAGGCGTGGAAGGCCTCGCCCGCCTTGCCGATCGCCACGTCGGCGGACAGCGCGCCGCTGGCATAGGGCGCAATCGCCTGCGCATTCACGACGTCGAGGGTCGGGGCCATGACGAAGAGCGAAAGGAACAGTGCGAGCCCCGCCAGAACCTGCCCCGGGGGCGATCCCTGCAGGCCGAGCGCCTGTCGCAATATCGCCAGCACCACGAGGATGCGCAGGAAGCTCGTCATCATCAGCACCAGCGCGGGCAGGATGGTGAGCAGGCCCATCACCACCAGCAGCTGGAGCGAGAGGCTCAGGGGGCTGTCGTCACCCGCCCCCTGGTCGCCCAGCGCGCGCTCGATGGCGGTGCCCACGCCTGCCGCGACCGGATCGGGCACAGGCGCAGCCGCGAGCGCCACCTGGGGCGCGCAGAACATGGTTAACGCGGCAATGCACAACAGCGCCATGCGCAGCATCGCGGGCAGGCGCATCACGCGGTCTCCGCTGGCGTGTCGGTGGTGGCTGGGGCCTCGCGCAGTCCGGCTTCGCCAAGGCGCACCATGCCCTGCCGGGTGCAGCCGAGCAGGATCTCGCGGTCATGGAAGCGCACCACCGCGAGCTTCATGCCGGGCGCGATCAGGCTGGTCTCGACCAGCTGGAGCTGCCGGCCCGTCCCGGCGCCCGCGCCCGGCATCTGGCCGAGCCGGGTCTGGAGCCAGCGGGTCAGCCACAGGCTCCCCCAGATCAGCCCCGCCAGGACCGGCAGCAGCAGCGCGAGGCGCAGGAGATATTCGAGCATCGACCCTGTTCCGGCCGCTTACAGCGCGTCGCCGGACGCGCCCGGCACCGGATCGGCGGAGCCATCAGGTGCGGCAGACTCGCGCGCGGGCGGCAGTTCCTCGCCCTCCTCGCCCAGCAGGCTCACGATCCTGAGGGCGAAGCGCCCCTTCTCGGCCACAACCTCGCCGCGCGCGATGACGCGGCCATTGGCGGTGACGTCGAGCAGCTCGTCGGTCATCCGGTCGAGCGGCACGGTGCTGCCCTCGCCCAGCATCAGCACATCGCGCAAGGGCATCTCGGTGCGGCCGAGCTCGACCGACAGGCGCACGGCGACGTCCCCGAAGCGGGCGAAAGCGGCGGGTTGATGGACGGTCATGATGCGATCCCTTCGGATGGGGTGAAAACGGCGGACGGAATGCGGGTGAGGCGGATCGCCATGCGATCCTCGGCGGTGCCGACGCTGCCGTGGCCGACCAGCGTATCGCCGGCCATCAGCGGCACCTGCCGGCCGATCGCGAGCGGGATCGTGTCGCCCGGACGCAGCGTCTGGAGGCGCGCCAGCGAGAGGTCGAACTCGGCCAGCACAACGTGGAGCGGCACCGGCACAGCGGCAAAGGGCGCGGCAAGGCCGCTTGCGGGCGCGCGGGATGTCCGGGCGCGCAAGGTCCGCCCGCCGCCGGGCAGCAGCCGCGCCATGCGCTCGGTCGCCACCGCCAGCACCGCGCGCCAGGTGCAGCCCTGACGGTTGGCGATCTCGAGCGTGAAGACCAGCGCCTTGGCATCGAGCGCGAAGGGTTTCAGGCGCGCCGCGCTCTCGCTGCGCACGATCACCTCGCCGCGGCTCGCCATCGCCGCAGGGGGCGGCAGGTCGCCGAAGCCCGCGACGGTGATGGCCCCGGCGATCATCGTCGCCGCTTCCTCGATCAGCAGCGCGGCCGAGCGCGGCAGCACTTCGGGCACGCTTCCCGTCACCCGCCCGTCGCCACCGAAGCTCTTGTCGGTGAGCGCGATGGCGGTGGCGAAATCGAAGCTGACGAGCGCGGTCTCGCCGCTCGCCCCGCAGCGGATCAGGGCATTGGCGGCGAGCGGGCCGATGCGGCGCAGCGCGTCGGCACCGGTCATGCGCTCGGGCTCGGCAATGCTCACCTCGAGCCGGTCGCCCGAGAGCAGGGCCGAAAGGTCGTCCGCCAGCAGCCGCGCCAGATCGCGCCGCCAGGCCGCCATCAGCGCAGCGCTTTCGGCCGGATTGGGCCCGCGCTCGGTGAGCTCGGCGCAATGCAGCGCGGCGGCGCGCGCGGGCGCGAAGGCGTGTTTCATCCTCATTGGACCAGGAACCCCCGGAAGTGCACCGCGTCGATCCCGCCGAAGCCCTCGTTCTCCTCGAGCACCTGGTTGACCGCCTTGGTCAACCGTTCGGCGAGGCGCTTCTTGCCCTCGACGTCATAGGCCTCGGCCTCGGTGGTGGCGGCGAGCTGGGCGAGGATCGCCGAACGGATCGCGAGCTCGTGGGTCTTGACCCATTGCAGCACCCGCCCGTCGCGCCGGGTAGAGACCGCCAGCTCGACCTGCACCAGCCCCGGCGAATCCGCGAGGTTGGAGGTGAAGCTTTCGGCGAAGGAATAATAGGCGGTGCGATACTTGCTGCCGCCCTCGCCATAGACGGGCGCGGCGGCCTCCTTTTCCTTCTCGGCGCCGGGCAGGGGATAGGGATCGGCGTCGGTCTTGAGCACCAGCTTGGGTTCGTCGGGCTCCTTAGCGCCGCCGCCCCCGCCGATCAGGCCCATCGCGAAGGCGCCATAGGCCCCGCCCGCACCCAACCCCAGCAGCAGCACCGCGCCGAGGATGATCTTGATCATCCCGCCCTTGCCGGACTTGCCGCCGCCATCGGCGCCATCGGCCTTGTCCTTACCCTTGGCCATGCCCTGTCAGCTCCCTTGCCTTGCCCATGCGATCAGGCGAACAGGCCGCCCGGTGCCCGCGAGGCACCGGCAGAATCATCCTCCGGCTCCCCTGCGCGGGCCGCGAGTGCGGCCGCAGTCGAGGGGCGGCGGTGGTCCGGCGCAGCCTCGCCGTCACGGCCACCCGATTGGCCCGGGTATGGTTGAGACGATCCTTGACCCCCGTTAGGGGAAGCCCCGTAACGCTGGTCACCTGTCCCGTTCTGACCCATCGCCGTGCCGCTGTCCGTGGGCGCCTGAGCGGGGCTGATCGCCCGCTCGGCGAGCGCGGCCTGGATCGCGGGGACGAAGCCCGGATCGCGGCTCGCCAGCACCGCGCGCCACTGGTCGGGCGCGGCGGGTTCGAGCCGCAGCGAGATCATCCCGAATTCCGCATGGCGCACCACCATCTCGGGCCGCTGGGCGCGCAGCGCCTCGCGCAGGGTCCCGGCCTGGGCGATGGCGGTCTCGACCGGTGCGGCAGGGTCGGACGGGCGCGACTCGGCGGCAGGCTGGGATGCGGGAGCGGTTGGCGGGGGCAACGGCGCGGGGATGGCGGGCGTGGGGGCGGCGGGTGTCGTGCTGGCACCGGAAGCGGGCACGGACAGGGCATCCGGTTCCGCCTCGGGCAGGGTCGGGATGCCGACAGGGAGTGCGGAGGGCACCGGCGCGGCGGAGCCGGACGATGCCGGCACCGCAGAGACCGCAGGTTCGGCAGCCGCAAAGCGGGACGCGGAGCCGCGCGTAAACGATGCCTTCGCCGGAGCGGGCGCATCCACTCCGCCCGCAGGCACGACAAGCGCGCCCGCCAGCGCGACAGGCGCAGCAGCAGGGACCGACACGGCAGCAGAAGCGGGGACGGGGGCAGGGCCGGGTTCCGGCGAAGCCGCAAGCGCCACGCCGGTCTGCGCGGGCGGCGACCACGGGGCACCGGGCACAAGATCAGATGCGGCGGCAAATGGCGCCGAGGGTTGGGCAGGTTCGCCCGGTTCGGCCGCTTCGCCGGTCTCGGCCGGCTCGGCTTGGCGCGGAGCCTCGGTGGTCACGAAATCGGACGTCGTCGCGATCCCAAGCGACACAGCGGTCGGGACGGATGGAGGTTGCGGATCGCGGGCCGGGATACGAAGAGCGGACGGCGCGACCGCAAGGACGAGGGCCGCACCTTCGGGCACGGCTCCGGGCGCGGGTGCGGGTGCGAGGTCTGATGCGGAGGAAGGCGCGGGCGCGGGGGCCGCGGCCGCTCCGGCCAAGGGAGGAAGCTGTCCCATCGGCACTTCGGCCCGCGCCATGGCCGGGGGGGCGCGATGCGCTTCCGGCACCGCAACCGCAAGCGCGGCGGCAGCCTGCGGCAACGGGGGCGGCAAGGTTTCGCCCGCTTCCGGCAGAATCCGGCCGCCCGGCAGCCGCGGCGCTGCAGGAGCCGGGAGCGCGGGGACCTCCTGCCGGCGCACCCGGGGATGGGCGGGTGCGGCCTCCTCCGGCGCGGCGATGAGGGTCAGACTCGCCGCGTCGGACGCTGGCCGGTTCTCCCCCGTCGTCCCCTGCGAGGAGGCAGACGGCGGAGGGAGCGCGGCGGCACCGAGCAGGGCGGCGAAGTCCAGCCCGCCGCCGCTCGCCACGCCTGCACCCGCACCCGCACCCGTCCCGGTCGCCGGCAGGGCGGATGCGGGCAGCGGAAGGGCGGGAGTGACGGGCAGTTCGGGCAGGAAGGGGCTCATTGCGGGCAACCTCGTTGCGGCTTCGGTCAGTCTTGCGGGCGACTGTGCAACTTGCGTGCCAGCGGCACGGCGCGCGCCGCCTCGCGGCGATCCTTCGCGGCGGCAAGCGCGGTACACGCCTCGGCGGCCATCTCGGCGAGCCGCCGCGCGCGGGTCTCGGTGCGGGTCAGGGTCTCGGCCTGCCAGTCGCGCTGGCGGGCGGCATCGCGCGCCGCCTCTCCGGCGTGGGCGGCCAGCCTTGCAAGACCGGCGGTGAACTCCGCGCGGGCGGCCAGCGCCGCGCCGGTGGTCGGCCCCTTGCCGGGCGCGCTCGCCGCCACCAGGCGCTGGCTGCGCGCGGCGAGCGCGCTGCTGCGCGCCTCGGCCTCGAGCGCCTCGGCCAGCGCGCGCAGGGCCTGCTTGCGCGCCACCTCGGCGATCAGGCTCTGGCGGCGGAGCAGCGCGAGGCGGCGTGCCTCACGCACCGGCGGGCGCCATCAGCGCGAGGAGAGCGGCGTGGCTCGGCCCCAGCGCCTCGGGCTGCCCGCGCGGCTGGGTGAGGAAGGCGTCGATCGGGCCGCTCAGGGCCAGCGCCTCGTCGAGCAGCGGGTCGCCGCCCGCGCGGTAGGCGCCCATCATCACCAGATCGCGCCCGCTCTCGCGCGCCGCGATCAGGCCCCGCAAACGCCGCGCCGCGGCGGCGACGGGCGCGCTCACCACATCGTCCATCACCCGGCTCAGCGAGGCGGGCACGTCGATCGCGGGATAGTGCCCCCGCGCCGCCAGCTCGCGCGAGAGGACGATATGCCCGTCGAGGATCGCGCGCGCGGTGTCGACCACCGGATCGTTGGCGTCGTCCCCGTCGGCGAGCACGGTGTAGATCCCCGTCACCGCCCCGCCGCTCCGCGCGGAATTGCCCGCGCGCTCGACAAGGCGCGTGATCGCCGCCAGCGCGGAGGGCGGATAGCCCCGCGCGGCGCCGGGCTCGCCCAGCACCAGCGCCAGCTCGCGCGCGGCGTGGGCAACGCGGGTGAGGCTGTCGAGGATCAGCAGCACGCGCTTGCCCTGCGCCCGGAAGTATTCGGCGATGGATGAGGCATACTGCGCCGCCCGCAGCCGCAGGTTGGGCGCATGGTCGGCCGGCACGGCCACCACCACGATCCCCCCGCGCCGGTGCCCGGCCATGTGCCGGTTCACGAAATCCGAGACCTCGCGCGCCCGCTCGCCGATCAGCGCGACCACGGTGACATCGGCAACGGCATGGCCCGCGATGGTGTCGACCAGCACCGACTTGCCGACCCCCGATCCCGCCATGATCCCGAGCCTCTGCCCGACGCCCATCGCGCACAGGGCATTGATCGCCCGCACCCCGCAATCGAAGGGATGTTCGACGCTCGCCCGTTCCAGCGCGCCCTCGCGCCTGCCGGCCAGCGGCCAGACCTCCCTGCAATCGAGCCGAGGGCCGCCGTCGATCGGCTCGCCGAGGGCATCGACCGCGCGGCCGAGCAGCGCCTCGCCGACCCGCACCTCGCCCGGCTGCCCCAGCGCGCGCACCCGCGCCTGCGGGCGCAGCAGCATGGCATCGCCGAGAAGCATCATCAGCGAATGACCCGCGCGAAAGCCGATCACCTCGGCGAGGCACTCGGCCCCCGCATCGTTCTCGATCAGCCCGAGCGAACCGACGGGAAGCGGCAGGCCCGCGACCTCGATCAGCCCGCCGTCGCAGGCGACCACGCGGCCCGTCAGCACCGGCCCGGCGGCGACCGGCGTGGCGCGCATCCGGGCGAGGTCGAGCTGGAGTTCGGCGATCATGGGCGCAGCGCGGCGGCGATAGCGCGGCGCCATTCGGCGGGGCCATCGGCCACCGAGCCCTCGGGCCCCTGGATCACGACGCTGCCGGGTTCGAGCGAAGGATCGCCCGCGACCCGCATCGTGCCAAGCGCCTCCTCGCCGAGCAGGGCGATGTCGTCGGGGTGTAGGTGCAGCACCAGCGCCTCCGGTGCCTCGCCGATCCGGCGCGCGGCGGCGATGCAGCGTTCGCGCAGACCCGCCGGGTCGCGTGCCGCCTCGCCGAGAACGCCCTCGCACAGCGCAGCGACGGTGGCGGCGAGGTCATCGGCGAGCACGCCGAGAGCGGCCTCGTCGAGCGCGCGGAAGGTCAGCCGCAAGGCCCGCTGGCGCGCCATTCGCGCCTCGCCTTCGGCCTCGGCGGCGGCGCGGCCCTCGGCAAAGCCTTCGGCGCGCGCAAGGGCGATGGCTTCGGCCAACGGATCGGGTGCGGGTTCGTCGGGTTCGGGTTCCTGAAGGGGTTCGGGCAGGTCGGCCACCCCTGCCGGATCGCCGAACAGCGGAGCCTCGCGGAAGGCGCCCGCCGTATCGAGCAGGGCGAGCCAGTCGGGCGCCTGTGCGTCCGTGTCGCGAGCGATGGCGACATCGGCCCCGGCCAGCCGGCCGAGCCAATCAGACGAATTCGCCATTGCCGCTTCCGATCACGATCTCGCCCGCATCGGCCAGCCCCCGCGCGATCTCGACGATCGCCTTCTGCGCCGCGGCAACCTCGCTCTTGGCCAGGCGCCCGCGCAGTTCGATCTCGTCGCGCACGCCGTCCGCCGCGCGGCTCGACATGGCGGCGAAGAAAGGCGCGCGCTCGGGCTCCTTGAGGCCCTTGAGGGCATCCACCAGCTTCTCGTTGTCGACATCGCGCAGCAGGCGGCCCATCGACATCGGATCGAGTTCGAACAGCATCTCGAAGGTGAACAGCTCCTCCTCGATCTTCTCGGCAAGCGGCCCGTCGCGCTCGGCGATGGCGGGGAGCACGGTGTTGCGCAGCTCGCCCGCGGCAAGGTTGATGAGGTTCGCCGCATCGCGCGGTCCGCCCAGCATCAGCGCGGCGGTGCCGTATGTCGCGCTGATGCGCTGGGTCAGGAGCGTGTCGATGGTGGCGATCGCGGCCTGCGAGATCGCGCCGCTCCGGGCCACCCGCTCGACGACGAGGGTCTGCAGTTCGAGCGGGAGCATCGCCAGCACCGCGGCGGCGGGTTCGGGGTCGATCAGCAGCAGCAGCGCGGCGATCACCTGGGGATGCTCGTCGAGGATCAGGCGCGCCAGCACGCCCGGGGCGAGCCACTTCGCCAGTTCGAGGCTGCGCGGCCCGGCATCGGGCTCGATCCGCTGCATCATGCTTTCCGCACGCGCGGGGCCCAAGGCCTTGTCGAGCAGGCTGCGCACGCGGTCGTCGCGCCCGCGCCGGGGCAGGACCTCGCGCGCCGCCTCGCCCGCGAAATCGGCGAGCGCCTCGGCCATGTGCGGCTGCTCGATCTCGCCCAGCGCCAGCATCGCCGCGCCGAGCTTTTCGAGCTGTTCCGGGCTGAGGCGCGCCAGCAGGCCGGTCGCCTCCTCGTCGCCGAGCAGCATCAGGAACACCGCGGCGCGATCGACCCGGCTGAGCAGGGTGGGCGGCGGAGCGGACGCGGGGAGCGGTTCGGGGATCATGCCGCCTCCGCCTCGGGCCCGCGCGCATCGGGTGCCTCGAGCATCCGCTGGAGCGCCTCGACCGCGCGTTCGGGCTGGCTCGCGGCAATGCGGCGGGCGAGCTCGACCTGGCGGGGGAGGTCATCGAGTGTGCTGCCATTGTCCCCGGCGAGCACGCCCATCGTGGTCTCGGCTTCGCCTTCCCCGATGGCGAGAGCGCCGTCGCCCGGCGTCGAAGCCGCAGAGGCCGCAGCCTCGTCACGGCCCTTGCCCCTCAGCTTGCCGATCAGCGGGCGCACCGCGAGCAGCAGCACCAGCAGCACCGCAATCAGCGCCGTGCCGTAACGCACCAGCATCGCGAACCATGGCTGTTCGTAGAAGGCAGGCGGTTCGAGCGTTGCGGGCTCGAACTTGCTCGCCGCGACCTCGACCTTGTCCCCGCGCTGGGCATCGGCGCCCACGGCGGCACTGACCAGCGCCTGCAGCCGTTGCGCGTTGAGGGGTGCGGCGGCCTTCAGGGCCTCGTCGCTGACTGCGACCGCGACCGAAAGCTTCTTGAGCCGCCCCGGCCCGGCGGTGGTCACGGCGACCTCGCGGCCCAGTTCGTAGGCGCGATCGGTGGCGGTTTCGGTGTCGGTGGCGGCGGCAGCGGCGGGGGCGACAGGCTGCGGCGCGCCGTCGACCAGCTGGGCCTGCGGGGGCGGGGTGTTGGCAGCGACGCCCGGAACGCCGCCCGCGGGCGCGGCCCCGGTGCGGGTCGCCTCGCGCGCGCTCTCGCTGCGGATTGCGCCTTCCTTTTCATAGGTCTCGCGCGCGGTTGTGACTTCCGCGCTGTCGAGTTCGACCTGCACCTGAGCACTGAAATTGCCCTCGCCCAGCAGCGGGAGCAGCAGCGCATCGAGCTGTTCGCGCAGCTTCGCCTCGTGCTCGCGCTGGAGCGTCAGGCCCTCGCCCGCCGCCTCGCGCGGGTCGGAGAGGAGGCGGCCGTTCTGGTCGACCACCCGCACGGCATCGGCGCTCATCCCCGGCACAGAGGCGGCAACGAGGTTGACGATCGCGCCGACCTGTTCCTGCGAAAGGCTGCGCCCGCCCACCAGCCGCACCATCACCGAGGCGCTGGGCGGGTTGTTCTCGCGCACGAAGACCGAGCGTTCGGGGGTGGCGAGGTGGACACGCACGCTCTCGATCCCGTCGATCTCCTTGATCGTCAGCATCAGCTCGCGTTCGCGGGCGAGGCGCAGGCGTTCGCCTTCCAGCGTGCGCGAGGTGCCGAGCGGCATGGCATCGAGCATCGCCTCGGCCCCTTCGGGCGCGGCAATCCCGGCGTCGCTCGCGACCAGCATCTTGGCGCGATAGACGTCGTTCTCGGCAACCGAGAGCGCGCCGGTCGCGTTGTCGATGCTGTAACCGATCCCGCCCGCCTCAAGCGTTTCGACCACCTTGGCGCGCTCGGCATCGGTGAGGCTGGTGTAAAGCACGCGGTCGGGGCCGGAGGAAATCGCCATCCACAGCCCCGCCGCCGCCGCCACGGCGCCGAGGCCGGCAATGGCGGGCAGGGCGCGGGCGAGCGCGGGCTGGCCGAGGAATCCGGCAACCTGCGGCGGAACCATCCCCCGCCATCCGCCGGCGGCAGGCGCGACCGGAAGGCCCGGGGGATCGGCGGGAACGGGCAGAGCGGCGTCGGCCATCTATCAGCCCCCCATCCGCATGATGTCTTGATAGGCGTTGAGGAGCTTGTTCCTCACCTGCAGGGTGGCCTCGAAGGCGACCCCCGCCTCCTGCCGCGCCAGCATCACCTGGGCGATGTCGGTCACTTGGCCGCGCTCGTAGGCGACCTGCATCGCGCTCGAATGCTCCTGCACCGCGCTGACCTGTTTGAGGGCCGTGTTGAGCGTGTCGGCAAAGCCCGCGCCGGGCGCCCGGCCGGTCGCCTGAGGCGCGCCGCCCGTCTCGCTCGCCGCGCGCACGGCGCGCAGGGCGGCACTGCGGGCGAGCACCTGGCTGCGCAGCGCCATCACGTCCTCGATGCCGAAGCCTGTCCTCACCGCGCTCATGCCGCACCTCCTGCGGCCGCGAGCATCCCGGCTCCGCGCATCGAGGCGAGGCGATAGCGCAGGGTGCGCTCGGAGATCCCGAGGCTGCGTGCGGTGGCGGCGCGGTTGCCGCCGTGGCGACCGAGGGTTTCGAGGATCGCCCGCGCCTCGGAAGCGAAGGCGACATCGGAGAGCGAGCGCGGCGCTGCGACGGCAGCGGGCATCGGCATGGCGGGCACGGCATCGGCGGCGGGGCGCACGGCGGTGTCGAAGACGATGTGCTGAGGCGCGATCGCCGCCGCGTCGCCCGCGAGCAGGATCGCGCGGCGGATGACGTTCTCGAGCTCCCGGACATTGCCCGGCCAGGCATGACTCTCCAGCGCCGCGAGGGCATCGCCCGTGATCCAGCCCGGCTGCCGGGGGGCGGGCGCATGGCGCAGCAGCATCGCGAAGGCGAGCGGGGCGATATCGCCGGGCCGCTCGCGCAGCGCGGGCAGGCGCAGGGGGAAGACATTGAGGCGGTAGAGCAGGTCCTCCCGGAAACGCCCGGCGGCGGCCTCCTCGGCGAGGTTGCGGTTGGTGGCGGCGATCACGCGCACATCGACCTTGACCGGCCTGGTCGCGCCCAGCGGCAGGATCTCGCCTTCCTGAAGCGCGCGCAGCAGCTTGGCCTGGAGCGCCAGCGGCAGCTCGCCGATCTCGTCGAGCAGCAGCGTACCGCCGTCGGCTGCGCGGAACAGCCCCTCGCCAGCCTCGGCCGCGCCGGTGAAAGCGCCCTTCTTGTGGCCGAACAGCAGCGCCTCGAGCATGGCTTCGGGCATGGCGGCGCAATTGACGGCGACGAAGGCACCGCCCTCACGCGCGGAGAGACGGTGGACGAAGCGCGCCAGCACCTCCTTGCCGGTGCCGGTCGGGCCTTCGAGCAGGACGGGGATGTCGCTCGCCGCGATGCGTTCGGCAAGGGTCAGCAGGGCAAGCGACTGCGGATCGCCCGCGACCGGCCAACCCCCTTGCGCCGATGCCGCGATCAGCGCCGCACGGGCCGAGGAAAGGGCTGCGGGATCATAGGAAAGCGTGACGCGGTTGGTGCCGGTCAGCGCCAGCGCGGGCGCGGTGCCCTCTGCGTGATCGAGCGTGATCGCGATCTTGCCGCCGCGTGCGATTCCCGCCGCCATCTGGGGAGGCAGGCCGTCGCCGAGCACGATCCGGTCGCGCTGCCAGCTGCCGCCCATCAGCGGCACCGTCATGCCGATCAGGATGTCGTGGCCGCCGCTGCCGCTTCGCGCCGCCTCGCGCGGCGGTGCTTCCCTGCGGCGGATCGCGCCGTTCGCCGGTTGCATCATGCTTGCCCCTGCTCGTGTTGCCTTGTGGCAAGTCCCTGCCGCATACAGGCTGCACAGCAGGCAAATTTAAGCCCCCGTAGCTTCCCCTAGACGCCTAGGGGCGAACACGCGGGCAGGGGCGGCGACGCGACGGTGCCGATCGCCCGATTTTCATCTATTCTGTTGTTTTCACTATTATATTTTTTCGGCTTAAACATCCCGCCACATGGCCGCTCTTAGGGCCAGCAGCGACGGGCCTGTTCGTCCTGCCTGACCATTCGGGAGTTTGAACAATGAACGTAGTGAACACCAACATCTCGGCCCTGCGCGCCACCAACGCCAGCGTTTCGGCGGGCAAGATGCTCGGCACCTCGATGGAGCGCCTGTCGAGCGGCAAGCGCATCAACAGCGCCGCCGACGACGCTGCGGGTCTCGCGATTTCCGCCTCCTTCACCTCGCAGATCCGCGGTATGGCCCAGGGGATCCGCAACGCCAACGACGGCATCAGCCTCGCGCAGACCGCGGAAGGCGCGCTCGACGAAGTCACCAACATGCTCCAGCGGATGCGCGAACTGACCGTGCAGCGCTCGAACGGCACCTATTCGACCACCGACATCGCCAACATCGATTCGGAGCGTGACGCGCTGGCCTCGCAGATCAACTCGGTGATCTCCAACACCACCTTCAACGGCATCAACCTGTTCTCGACCGCGACCAACGACATCGACATCCAGGCCGGTGCCGAAGCGGTCGACGCCATCACCCTGACCCTGCCCGAACTCGACGTCGCCGGCGGCGATCTGGCCGGCGTCGTGACCTTCGGCGCCACTCCGGCGGCGGTCGCGGGTGCCTCGCTCGACGACTATGACGATGCGATCGGTGCGGTGACCACCGCCCGCGCCGACCTCGGTGCGTTCCAGAACCGCCTGCAGTCGGCGGTGAACAACCTCACCAACGTCTCGACCAACCTCACCGATGCGCGTTCGCGGATCATGGACACCGACTACTCGGCGGAAACGACCGCGCTCGCCAAGGCGCAGATCCTCGGTCAGGCCTCGACCGCGATGCTCGCCCAGGCCAACCAGTCGCAGCAGAACGTGCTGTCGCTGCTGCGCTAAGCCGACCATCCTCGCGCCCCGCCCCTCTCCCCTGGGGGCGGGCCACGAGCGCCCGGAGCCGCAAGGCTCCGGGCCTTTTTGTGCGTCGCCCACGGTGCGGCGTTCGGGGGCGATGGACCAAACCGGGCCCCGGAATGGTTAAGCAGGCAGGGGCGGCACCGGGCTGCCGCCATTGCCGCTATTCGAGACCCCATGTTCGGATTCAGTTCGTACCACGTCCTTCTGGCCGCCTCGGGCCTTGCAATCATCGTGTCCTACTGGTGGCCACGCTTCATATCGGGCCGCGAACCGGCGGCCTCGGCGCTGCTGGTGCTGACCGGATACGCCGTCTTCTCGTTGATCCCCGGCATGCCCACGGCCATCGATCCGCTGGGCGCGCCGCGCATCTGGGAAGTCTCGGCCGAGCTGTGCGTGATCATCGGCCTGTTCGGCACCGGCCTCAGGATCGACCGGCTGACCGGGCGCGACCTCCTGAAGCCGACCTTCCGGTTGCTCGCCATCGCCATGCCGCTGACCATAGCGGCGCTGGCGCTGGTCGGCTGGCAGGCGGGGGGGATGACGCTGGCGGGCGCGCTGCTGCTCGGCGCGGTGCTGTCTCCGACCGATCCGGTGCTGGCCGGGGACGTGCAGGTCGGCCGGCCGAACGAGGGCGGGGAGAACACCGTGCGCCTGACCCTCACCACCGAAGCGGGCCTGAACGACGGTCTCGCCTTCCCCTTCGTGCATCTCGGGGTGCTGATCGCCACCACCGGGGCGGTCACGGCGGGGCTGATGGGCGAATGGGTGGCGCGCGATCTCGTATACCGCGTGATCGTGGGCGCTCTCGGGGGCGCGACGATCGGCTGGCTGCTCGGGAAGCTGCTGTTCGCCTGGCCGCGTGCCAACGCCCTGTGCACGACACAGGCCGGCGTCGTCGCCTTCGCGGGCGTGATCCTCGCTTACGGAATGACGGAGCTGGCCGAAGGTTACGGCTTCATCGCCGCCTTCGTCGCCGGCCTGGTGCTGCGCCGGCAGGAGAGCGAGCACGAGTTCCACGCAAGGCTGCACGATTTCTCCGAATCGCTCGAGCACACGCTGACGGCCATCATCCTCGTCGCGCTCGGGGCGGCGCTGCCGACCTTATGGCCCTATCTGGGATGGCCGGAGGCGATCATCGGCCTGTCGCTGATCTTCGTGATCCGCCCGGCCACGGCGTGGCTGGCGCTGGCGGGGACAGGCGTTTCCGGTCGCCCGCGTGCGGTGATCGCATTCTACGGCGTGCGCGGGATCGGTTCGATCTACTACCTCGCCTATGCCGGCCACCATGTCGAACTGGTCAACGAGGGCGAGCTATGGGCGATCATTGCCTTCACCATCGTCCTGTCGACGGTGCTCCACGGCCTGACGGCGGGCATCGCGGTGGAGCAGGCCGCGCGCGCGCCTGGCTGACCGGTCAGCGCGGCGGCTCCAATGCCCACCGCGCCGATAGACCACGAGAGCCCGGAACGAGCAGCGCGCCGATTCAAGCTTTACGGCGAGTTAACAAACCGTAAACTGTACGCAAAAATACGAGTCGCTACAGGGTTTTGGTTGAACAACACGGGCTGCGGGGGGCGGCCAGCGCGTCGATTTGCGCGCAAATTCCGGCTCCCTGGGCGCGATGGGGGGGAATTGAAATGAAAGTTCAAGTGATGCTCGGCGCTTCGGCGCTGGCAATGGCCGTTGCTGCGCCTGCTCTGGCACAAAGCAACCAGTCCACTGCGACCCAGACCGGGACGAACGGTGCGATCACCGTGACGCAGTCGGGCAGCGACGGCACCTCGACCGTGACGCAGGGCGGCAATCTGAATCGGGCGACGCTCAACCAGTCGGGGAGCCTCAACAGGTCGACCATCACCCAGGACAACGGCGTCGGCAGCTCCGACGACAACAACACCGCGACCGTGACCCAGAGCGGCAGCGAGAACGTTTCGGTGGTGTCGCAGACCAACGACTTCTCGACCACCACCGTCGTCCAGGCGAACGACAGCAACGATTCCGATGTTTCGCAAAGCGGCGATCTCGATCTCGCCAGCGTCACCCAGACCGGTTCGGACAATGAATCCGACGTGGTCCAGGTGGGCAACATCAACACCGCGAGGATCGCGCAGGGGGGTGACGGCAATACCTCGACCATGACCCAGACGAGCGGGCTCAACGAGGCGATCGTGACCCAGAACGGCAACGAAAACACCTCGCTGGCGACCCAGGAGGGCGTGGGCGCCAATACGCTGAACGTGCTGCAGGAGGGCGACGAAAACCTGTCCGACATCGTTCAGGGCGGTGCCGGCAACGGCGTGGGTACCACGGCATCGGCGGGCGTGATCCAGCTCAGCAACGAGAACACCGCCACCATCCGCCAGGCCGGCGGGCTTCACACGGCCTTTGTCGAGCAGAAGGGCGGCGACCTCAACACCGCCTCGATCAATCAGGGCGCCAATAGCTCCACCGATCATGATGCGCAGGTCCGACAGGACGGCACCGACAACGATGCGACGGTCAACCAGCGCGGCTTCAACCAGCTCGCCGACGTGCGCCAGGGCGGTGACGGCAACAGCGCCGATGTCGCACAGGGCGACGGGCAGGGCCGCGACCATGACGCCTTCATCGTGCAGGACGGCAACGACAACACCGCCGACATCGCTCAGGGCGGCGAGCGCCAGAGCGCGACGATCACCCAGCCCGGCAGCGACAACGAAGCCACCATCGATCAGGGCCGCAATCGGCTGCCCGGGTTCGCCGGGGTTACCGACACCGGATTCGGAGCCGATCAGGTCGCCAGCATCACCCAGTCGGGCAGCGGCAACACCGCCAACACCATCCAGCGCGGCGAATTCCAGCGGGCCACGATCTCCCAGGTCGGCGACGACAACGTCGGGTCGGGCGGTTTCCTGTTCGGCGCGCAGATCACCCAGGGCGGTGACGCCGGCCGCGACAACGATGCGACCATCACCCAGCTTTCGGGCAGCAACCGCGCGCTTATCGATCAGCAGGGCGACAGCCTCGCCGCCAACGTGACGCAAGGCGGTACGGGCAGCAACACCAGCACCGTGCTCCAGACCGGCGCGGGCGGGACGGTGCTGCTCAATGCCGACGTGCTCCAGAACGGCGCGGACAACACCTCGATGGTCGATCAGACCGGGACCGGTCAGACCGCCAGCGTCGATCAGCTGGGCGAGGACAACCTGTCCACCGTCCTGCAAAGCGGCAGCGGCCACACCGCCACCGTGATCCAGAACTCCAACGCCAACCTGTCCACCATCACCCAATCGGGTGCCGGTCACAGCGCCACCGTCACGCAGGGCAGCTGATCGCAACGCCCCGCAGCCGGGCCGCCGTCAGCGCGGCGGCCGGGCCTGGGTGCCGGGGCTCGGCGGCGGGCTTCGCCCTGCTGCCGCCCCCCGCCCCTCGAGCAGCAGCAGCGAGATGCGGCGGTTGCGCGGGTCGGCGGGGTTGTCGGCCACCAGCGGCTCGGTCTCGGCGACGCCCTCGATCCGGGCGAAGCGGTTCTGCGGCACCCCGCCCAGCACCAGCGCCTGGCGCGTCGCCTCGGCGCGGCCGGTGGAGAGCGGCCAGTTGTTGGTCGTCACCCCGCCGCGCCACGGCAGCGAATCGGTGTGGCCGCGGATGATCAGCGGGGCGGATTCCTCGGCCAGGGTCTCTGCCATCACCTCGAGCAGCCCGCGCGCCTCCTTGGTCAGGATCGTCGTGCCCAGTTCGAACATCGAGAAATCGGCATTGTCCATCAGGTCGATGCGGATCCCCTCGGGCGCGCGCATCACCCTGACCTGCCGCGCGAGATGCTTCAACTGGCGGCGCTGGACGAGCTTGCGGTCGATCTTGTCCTGAAGCTCCTTGAGCTTCTTCGCTTCCATCTCGCCGCGCCCGCCGGCCTCGCTCGGCCCGCCGGTCACGCCGCGGGGGATGGTTATCGACCGCGTGCCGGTCTGGCCCTGCTGATTGGGATAATTATCCGGATCGGTTAGCGAAGAGCCGCCCAGCAGGCCGTCCGAGCCGGCGCTTTCCTGTCGCAGCTTGACCAGCGTGGGCGTGAAGTAATCGGCGATGCCCTTGCGCTGCTTCTCCTCGGTCGCACCGAGCAGCCAGAGCAGCAGGAAGAACGCCATCATCGCGGTCACGAAGTCGGCATAGGCGACCTTCCACGCCCCGCCGTGATGGCCGCCTTCGACGATGGTGACCTTCTTGACGATGATCGGAGCAAGCTTGACGTCGGCTTCGGCCACCTCAGCGCCCCCGCATCATGTCGAGCAGGTCGGTCAGCTTGGGGCGGTGCGCCGGCGGCAGGCCCGAGCGCGCGGCCTCGAGCACCAGCGGCTGCGGATAGCCGTGCAGGCTCGCGATGATGACCTGCTTGATCGAATAGAAGATCTGGCTGTCGTGGGTGTTGATCTGCTTGAGCCGCGCGCCGAGCGGCCCGGCGAAGCCATAGGCGAGCAGCACCCCGAGGAACGTCCCCACCAGCGCCGAGCCGATCATCTTGCCGAGGATCTCGGGCGGCTCGCTGATGGCGCCCATCGTCTTGATGATCCCGAGCACCGCCGCCACGATCCCCAGCGCGGGCAGCGCGTCGGCGAGCGACTGGATCATGTGCTGCGGCTCGTCCATCTCGTGGAGCTGGGTCTTGATCGCACTGTCGATCACGTCCTCGACAGCGTGGGTATCGAGCGTGCCCGAGGAGACCACCATCAGCGTCAGCGGATCGCAGATCATCGCGGTCACCACCGGATCGGCCTGGAGGCGCGGATATTCGGAGAAGATGGTCGAGGAACCCGGCTCGGTGACATGGCTTTCCAGCGCCACCGCGCCTTCGGATCGCAGCAGCTTCATCAGCTTCGATGTCAGCGCGATTGCGTCGATGTGGTCCTCGTGGGTGTATTTCGGCCCCTTGAAGATCTTGCCCAGCCCTGCGCCGAGCAGCTTGATCTCGTGCATGGAGTTGCCGATCAGGGTCGCGCCGGTGGCGGCCCCGCCGATCATCATGAATTCGAGCGGGAGTGCGGCCAGAACGGGCCCCATGGCCCCTCCGGCGAGGATGAACCCGCCGAACACCATGGCGAGCAGCACGACGATACCGATGGCGACGAACACGGACCCTTGCTCCCCGGCTTAGCGCAGCGCGTCGAACAGGGTCAGCGCGCTGACCCTGGCGAAGGCGGCCTGGCTCGCCTCGAGCGCGGTCAGCGATTGCTGGAGCCGGGCGACGGCATCGGCGATGTCTGTGTCGCCGACGCGGCTGCGGCGTTCGGCCAGCGCGATGCTGCGATCGGCCTGCTGCTGCTGCACCTGCTCGACCCACGCCATGCGGGTGCCGATAATGGTGGTGGCGCGATTGGTGGCATCGAGCGCCGCGTCGATCCCGTCGATCGCCGCGTTGGCGGCCGCAACCGGATCGGGCGCCCCGCCCTGGAGCGCCGAGACAAGCCCGCCGAGCACCGCGAAGGCGCTCGAGGGCGTGCCCCCGAGGTCGAACTCGAACACCTCGCTGCCCGGCAGGCCGCGCTCGATCGCGGTGCCCGGCGCGATTGGCACGGCCCCGCTTTCGGGCGTGCCGGCATAGGTGACATTGCCGAGCGCATCGCGGGTGAAGGCGGCGCCCGACGATTGCCCGGCGAACAGCGGCTCGCCGGTCAGCGAGGTGGCATTGGCGCGGCTGAACAGTTCCTGCCCGAGCTGTTCGAGCTCGAAGGCGACCGCGCGCCGCCCGTCAGCCCCGAGCGGCGTGTTGGCCGCCTGCAATGCCAGTTCGCGGGCGCGCTGGAGCAGGACGGTCACCGCCTCGAGCTCGTCGCCTGCCGCGCCGAGATCCTGACCGAGCCGCGCGGCATTGTCGCCCTCGACCCGCGCCAGCGCCTCGCGCCGCGCGACGCTGCGCAGCTGGGCGGCGACGGCGGGATCCTGCGAACCGCGCTCGATGGTGCGCCCGGTCGCGATCTGGGTGCGGGTGCGCTCGATGCCGTTGCGCAAGTTCGCCATCTGGGCGAGCGAGCGGTTGAAGAAGGACCCGGCGGAATTGGTGATGGAACTCATCGCGCAAAAGGCTCCTTACCTCAGGCCCAGGATCGTATCGAACAGCTCGGCGGCGACCTGGATCACCCGGCTGTTGGCCTCGAAGGCCTGTTGCAGGCGCACCAGATTGGCGGCCTCCGTGTCGAGATCGACGCCGGTCTCGCGCAGCAGCTCGGCCTCGGCGCTGGCAGCGACGACGGAGAGACCCTCGGCGCGGGTCTCGAGCGCGGAAACCCGGCTGGAGAGGCCGAGCAACAGGCTGTCGACGCCGTTGGTCGGCCCCGTCGGCGCGGCAAGCGCGGCGATCAGCGCAGCGAGGTTGGTCGTGTCGCGGCTGCCTGCGGGCGCACCGGCGGGGGCGGTGGCGAGGCCATCGGCGCCCGAGAGCACCACGGCGATGCTCCCCGCACCGGTTCCGGCGAACAGCGGCTGGCCGGTCGTGCCGTCCGCGCCGACACCCGCGGCCTGCGCGGTGTTGCTGAGGGTGATCGCCGAGACCGCCAGCGCGTCGAGCCCGGCCTGAAGCCCGGCCATCTCGGAAAGCGCGGCGGCGCGACCCGCCATCCCCCCGCCCGTAGGGGCAAAGGTCGTTCCGCCGACCGTGAAGGTGGCGGTGCCGTCGGCGGCGTAGGTGACGGCGACGGCCTGCGCCACGGCGCCGGTCACCAGTCCCAAAGGCGGGGTGCCGGTCAGCGTCACGTCGGCGGTGCCATCGGGGTTGAAGACAGGCTGGAGGCCGAATTCCTCCGCCAGCGACCGCAGCGCCTTGTCGCGCGCATCGAGCAGCGCCGCGCGGCCCGCGGTGCCCTCGCGCGCGCCGACGAGGTCGGCGTTGATCTTGGCGAGCTCGTTCGCCAGTTCGTTCACAGTCAGCACCTCGGCGCTCACCTCGGCCTGGACGAGGCTGCGGGCATTGGCGAGGGTGCCGTCGGCGATGCGGAAATTGCCTGCCACCTTGCGCGCGCTCTCCAGCGCCGAGAGGCGCAGCGCGGGTTCAGTGGGGTTGTTCTGGAGCCGGGTCAGCGCTGCCTCGTAATCGACAAGCGCGGTGAACACCCCCGAGGTCTCGAGCGCGCTTTCCGCCTCGCGCAGCGCGAGGAACTCGGCCTCCGCCGCGGCCAGCGCCGAGGAGGAATCGCGCGCCTGCCGCTGCACCAGTGCGCTTTCGGCGCGCTCGATCGCACCCGGACGCACCCCGCCGAGCGAATCCTGCGCGTTGACCCCGATCGAACCCGTCATCACCAGCTCGCCCTGGGTCAGTGTGCGGCGCGAATAGTCGGGGTTCTCGGCATTGGCGATGTTCTGCGCCGTCAGCTCGAGGCTGCGGCGGGTCGCGGTGAGGCCAGAACGGCCGATGGTGAAGATCGCGGTCGGCATCAGCTATTCCCCTGTTCCTCGGGTTTAGCCGGAAGATGTTGCGCGAGGCTCGCCTCGATACTGCGGGCAAACCCGAAGCTGCCCGACTTGGCGGCGATCTCGGCGAGGTGTTCGTCGCGCATCGCGGTGAACTGCTTCATGCCCCCGCCGGTCAGCGGGGTGTCCTCGGCGAAGCTCGCCGCGCGCGCGGTGGCGAGCATGCGGCGCACCATGATCGCCTCGAAGCCCTCGGCGGCCTTGCGCAACTCGGCACGCTCGGGGGAGAGCGGCGCGGACGGCGCGGCAGTAGGGGTGACGGGACGGATCACAGCACCACCATTTCGGCCTGGAGGCTGCCGGCCTGCTTGAGGCTCTCGAGGATCACCACGAGGTCCGACGCGCCGACGCCGAGCAGGTTGAGCGCGTCGACGATCTCGGTCAGCGAGGCGGCGCCGGGCATGTAGGCGACGCGGTCCTGCCGCTCGTCCACGGTGATGTCGGTCGCCTCCTCCTGCGCAGTCACGCCGTCCGAGAAGGGCGCTGGCTGGACTATCACCGGGTTCTCCTCGATCCGGATCACCAGCTTGCCGTGGCTGACCGCTGCGGGGGAGAGGCGCACGGCATCGTTGATGACGACCGTGCCGGTGCGTGAGTTGACGATCACCTTGGCCGCGACGGGAGCGGGCGAGACGGCGAGCATCTCAATCTCGGCCATCAGCCCGGAACGCACATCGTTGCCCTGCGGCAGGGCAAGCTCGATGCTCACCCCGTCGGCGATGGACGCGATGCCGGGCCAGCGCGCGTTGATCGCGTCGCGCACCCGGGCGGCGGTGAGGAAGTCGGCCTTGTGGAGGTTGAAGCGCAGGGTGGGCGATGCGTCGAAGCCGGTGGCGACGCCGCGCTCGACCGTGGCCCCGTCGGCGATCCGGCCCACCGTGGCGACATTGACGCTGACTTGGGAGCCGTCGCGCCCCGTCACGCCCAGACCGCCGACCGCGACATTGCCCTGAGCCATCGCGTAGATCTGCCCGTCCGCGCCGTAGAGCGGGGTCAGCACCAGCGCCCCGCCGCGCAGGGACAGCGCCTGGCCGAGCGTGGAGACGGTGATGTCGATCCGCTGCCCCGGCTTGGCGAAGGCCGGCAGTTCGGCGGTGACGATGACGGCAGCGGCATTCCTCAGGATCGGCGAGACCCCGGGCGGCAGCGGCAGGCCGAGCCGGCCCGATACCCCGCGCATCGCCTCGGTCACATATTCGAGATTGTTGTCCCCCGTCCCTTGCAGGCCGACGACCACGCCATAGCCGGTCAGCTGGTTGGCGCGCAGGCCCTCGAACTGGCCGAGATCGCGGATGCGCTCGGCGGCGGCGGGGGCCGGCACCTGCCCGGCGACAAGCGCGATCAGCAGGTAGAGGATCGGCAGGATAATGCGCATCCGGTTCATCGTGCGGCCCCCTCAGAACGGCGAGATCATGTTGAAGAAGCGGCTGAGCCAGCCGGGGCGGCTCGCCTGCTGGACCGCGCCCTTGCCCGAATAGATGATCCGGGCGTTGGCGACCTGCGAGGAGGCGAGGCGGTTGTCGCTGTCGATGTCGACCAGCCGGATGCGGCCGGCGAACTGCACCCACTCGTCTCCCTGGCTGAACATCATCTGCTTTTCTCCGACCACTTCGGCGGTGCCGTTGGGGTAGATCGCGGCGATCGTGACCGCGACCGCACCGTTGAGGCGGCTCTGCTGCGAGGCATTGCCCCCGCCCGTGAACGACCCTTCGGCCGCAGCTTTAAGGGCATCGGGGTTCAGGAAATCGAGCGGGCCGCGAGTCGGCGGGGTGATGCCGAAGCTTCCCTCCCGCGCCGTTCGCCCTTGCGTGCTCTTGGTCGTGGTGGTCGCCTCGGTGAGGATGATCGTCACCATGTCGCCCAGCTGGCGCGCGCGGGTGCCGGTGACGAGGCCGGCATAGCCGCTCCCCGTCTGGAAGATCGCACCCGCAGTGGTCGCGGGCGTGATCGGCGGCGGCGCGCCGACCGGCACCGGATCGCTGGCCCCGGCGGCGACCTGCGCTGCTCCCGGCGGCGGCGGCGCGGCAAAACCGGGCGCGGGGCCCTTGCCGCCCAGCCCGCCGCAAGCGGCGAGCCACAGCGGCGCGGCGAGGATGGCGATACGACCGTTCATGATCTGTCTCACAGCGTCTGGTTGGCGTTGCGCAGCATCTCGTCGACCGCGCTCACCATCTTGGAATTGATCTCGTAGGCGCGCTGGGCCTCGATCATCTCGACCAGCTCCTCGACCACGTTGACGTTCGAGCTTTCCAGCATCCCCTGGCGGATCTGCCCGCGCCCGTTCTCGCCGGCGAAGCCCAGTTCGGGCGGGCCGGAGGCGGCGGTCTCGACGAGGAAGTTGTCGCCGATCGCGCGCAGGCCCGCCGGATTGACGAAGCTCGCCACGGTCAACTGGCCGAGCAGCGTCGGCTCGGCATTGCCGGGAGTGAGCGCGCTCACCGTACCGTCGGGCGCAATGGTGATCGACTGCGCGCCGGCGGGCACCTGCAAGGGCGGCTGGAGGGCATAGCCCTGGCTGGTGATCAGCGTGCCGTCATTCGAAAGCGTGAAATTGCCCGCGCGGGTGAAGCCGATCTGGCCGCCGGGCGGCAGTTCCACCTGGAAGAACCCGTCCCCGTCGAGCGCGAGGTCGAGCACGTTGCCGGTGTTGTTGAGCGTCCCCTGCGTCGAGATGCGCGTGGTGCCCTGCACCTGCACGCCGGTGCCGAGGTTGAGGCCCACCGCAAAGGCCGTCTGCCCGGTCGAGGCCTGCCCCGCGACGCGCTGTTCCTGGTAGGCGAGCGTGGCGAAGTCGGCGCGGTCGCGCTTGAAGCCGGTGGTGCCGATATTGGCGAGGTTGTTGGCGATGACGCGCATCCGCGCGTCCTGCGCCTCGAGGCCCGTGCGGGCGACGTGAAGGGCCGAAGTGGGCATGGGTCAGGTCTCCTTGGAGTGTGTCAGCGCAGCGCCATGAGGCCGCTGCCGGCCTCGTCGAGCTCGCCTGCGGTCATGATAATCCGCGCGCGCTGTTCGAAGGCGCGCTGCGCCTCGATCATCTGGACGAGGGTGTCGGCGGTCTCGACGTTCGACATCTCGAGCGCGCCGGGCTTCAGGCGGGCGGTGGGATCGGGGGGCAACACGCCCCCGTTCGGCACCTTGAGGAAGCTGTCGATCCCCTTGGCGAGCGGGCTGCCTTCGGGGTTCACCAGCCGGATGCGGTCGATCGCCTCGGCGGCAGCATTGGGCGTGGCGGGATCGCTGGCGAGCACCGTGCCGTCGGCGGCGAGGCTGACGGCAAAGCCCGGGGGCACGGTGATCGGCGTGCCGCCCTCGCCCAGCACCGCCAGCCCCTCGCCGTTCTCGAGCACGCCCGATGCCGCCACCCGAAGGTCGCCGCGCCGCGAGTAGATCTCGCCCTGCCGGTCGGGGGACTGGAAGGCGATCAGTGCCTTGCCTTCCAGCGCGACATCGAGCGGATTGCCGGTCGGCACCACCCGGGCGGCCTTCATGTCCGCCCCGCGCACGTTGCCGCGCGCCATGGCGCGGGCCTCGAGCGAGCCGTCCTTCAGCGTCGCCGGGGTGACAGCGAAGACCTCCTGGCGAAAGCCCGGCGTGCTGGCGTTGGCGAGGTTGTTCGCCACCACCCGCTGCCGGTCCATCGCCGCGTTCATCGCGGTCATGGCGGTGTAGATCAGCCGGTCCACGCCTCAGCGCCCCTTACTGCTGCCGCAGGTTGATGACGGTGGTGGAGATCTGCGTCGCGGTGTCGATCGCGCGGGCGTTCGCCTGGAAGTTGCGCTGCGCGGTGAGCAGCGAGACCATCTCCTCGGCAAGGTCGACGTTCGAGCGTTCGAGCGCGCCGCTGATCATCTCGCCATAGGAGCCGATGCCCGGGTTGCCGAACACCGCCGCGCCGGATTCGCCGGTCGCCTGGAATTTGGTCTGGCCGATGGTGCGCAGGCCGCCCGGCGCGGGGAAGGTCGCCAGCGCCACCTGCCCGACCGGCGCGGTGCTGCCGTCGGCATAGGCGGCGGTCACGATCCCGCGCACGTTGATGGTGACATTGGCGAGGGTCGAGCCGGCCGCGTTGGTGATCGGCACGTCGATATCGGCCGGCACGTTCGAGGTCGCATTGCCCGCGGCATCGACGGGATAGGCCTGCAGGCGGTTGCCCCAGGCATCCTCCAGCTCGCCCGCCGCGGTCAGGCGGAAATTGCCGTTACGGGTGTAGGACACATCGCCCGAGAAGGGGTTGGAGAGCGCGAAAAACCCGTCGCCGTCGATGGCGAGGTCGAGGCTGCGGCCGGTCTGTTCGAGCGGGCCGAGCACGAAATCCTGCGTGATCCCGGCGATCGTCGCGCCGATGCCGGGGCTGCGGCGCGGATCGGTGGCGGAGCCGGTGGCGACCAGATCGGCGAACTGCACCGAGCTTTTCTTGAAGCCCACGGTTTCGGCATTGGCGATGTTGTTGGCGATGACGCGCAGGTCGGTCTCGGCGTTGCGCAGACCGGAGAGGGAGGTGAAGAACGACATGGCAGGGTGATCCTTTCAGCGGAGGGAAATTCAGGGTTGGGGGGCGGTGACGGCGCGGGCCGTGGCCTCCTGCGCCTCGATCAGGCGGTCGAGCTTGGCGGAGATGTCCTCCAGTGTCGCGCCGCTCTCGGTCTGGGCAGCGAGCGCGGAGAACTGCGCCATCTGCGCCAGCATCTCCTTGTTGTCGGTCGGCTCCAGCGGGTCCTGCATGGTCAGCTGGGTGGTCAGCAGCTTGAGGAAATCGGCCTGGCCGAGCGTCTGCATCCCGCCGCCCTTGAGGCGCGAGGGCGTGTTGAGCCGGTCGAGCGTCGCCTGTGCGGCGGGCGTCAGGGACGTGGTGGCGGTGGTGGTCATCACTGGCTCCTCAGGGTTTCGAGCATCAGTTGCTTGGCGGTCTGGAGCGCCTGCACCAGGTTCTGGTACTGGCGCGCGCTCTCCATGATCTCGACCATCTCGGCGGTCTCATCGACCGGGGCCTCGAAGACGAAGCCGTCCTTGTCGGCCAGCGGGTGGCCGGGATCGTGGCGCTTGGTGGGCGCGGTCTCGGCGCGCACGAGGCCGCCCGTGGTGACCCCGGCAAGGCCCGAGGCACGGTCGAGTTCGGTGGCAAAAACGGCGCGGATCGGGCGATAGGCGCCCTCCTCGGTCGAGGAGACGGACCCGGCATTGGCGAGGTTCGATGTCGCCGCGTTCATCCGCACCATCTGCGCGCTCATCGCGCGGGTGGTCATGGAGAACAGCGTCATGGGGGTGCGATCGGGCATGGCACTCACTCGCCCTTCAGCGCGCGGGTGATGGTGTTGACCTTCCCCTGCACGAAGCTGAGCGTTGCCGAATAGGCGACCGCGTTCTCGGCGAAGGCGACCTGTTCGCGGGCGAGTTCGACCGTGTTGCCGTCGAGCGAAGGCATGGTCGGCGCGCGCCACACCATGCCGGCCTGCGGGTCGGCAGGCATTGCCCCCCGCGCCCGGGCAAGCCGGGCATCGAGCGCGGCGTTGAAGTCGATGTCGCGCGCCTTGTAGCCGGGGGTCGCGGCATTGGCGATGTTCGACGCGATCACCCCCATGCGCTCGGAACGCAGGGTGAGTGCGGCGCCGTGGATGCCGAAAAGTCGCTCGTTCACGCGTCGTGGCTCCTTGCTCTGCGGGGCGGGCCCGCGGGGTTGCGGCGATGGTCAGCAGGAAGCGTGCCAAACCGGCGCGCGAGGAAGCAGGCGGTGCAATCGGCGCTGCGGGCGGCAGGCTTTTGCCGCTTGTCCGGGCGCGCCGGGCAAGGTCGTGCCGCTGCGACAGGCGGGCTTAATCGCCTCAATTCCCTGCCGTTCTGTGGGTGTCAGCAGCAAGAGAGATCCGCCATGCCGCCCAATTTGTCGTCGCTCCTCGATCCCGGATCGCTGGCCATCGTGATCGCGGGAACCGTGCTCGCCACGGTCGCGCGCTGCGGGTGGCGCGATTTCGGCGCGGCGCTGAAGGCGGCGGGCGGCTTGCTGCGCGCCGGCTTTGCGACCGAGCCCAACCGCAGGGCGCTCGCCCAGGCGATCGAGGCGATCCGGCGTGACGGCCATCACCGCGCCGACCCTGCCCTGCCGCCCGACCGCGCGCTCGGGCTGATGCTCGAGACCTATCTGCGGCACGGTGCGCTCGAGGCACTCGGCGGCGTCCGCCGCGCCGAACGCGCGCTCGACGAGGCGCGGCGGGTCAATGCGGCGCAGGTGTTCGTCTGGGCGGCCGAGCTCGCCCCGGTGTTCGGTCTGGTGGGCACGCTCTACGGCCTCTCGCAGCTCACCCCGTCAGCGGGTGTGGGAACGAGTGCGGTGATCATGGACGCGGTCTCGACCGCGGTTCTGACCTCGCTCTACGGCGCCCTCATCGCGCACCTGCTGTGCTATCCGCTGGCAAGCGCGATCGAACGGCGCGGCCTCGCCGACGAGCGGGAGCGCGACACCCTGGCCGAATGGTTCACCCTCCAGATCGGCGGCGCCGAGGCTGCGGACCGCGCGCGCCGCGCGCACCTCAGGGGTGTGGCATGAGCAGCCTTGCCGCCCACCCGCGCACGGGACACGGCTGGCAGCTGATCCTCGCCGATCTCGCGCTGATCCTGTTCCTGCTGACGCTCTCGGCCCTGCCCGCCGCCGAGGCCGAGAGCGGCGAACGGCTCGCCGACCGGGCCGCGCGCGACAAGGAGGCCGAAGGCGTGCCCCTGCCGGAGATCGCGGGTGCGCAGGCGCTGTTCCGTCCGGTGCCCGGCGGCCCCGCTTTGGGCGAGTGGCTCGCCGTGCAAGCCCCCGATCCCCGCGCGACGCTGACGGTTGTCGCCACCCACGCCGCCGGCGGCGAGGCGCAGGCCTGGGCGCGGGCGCAGGCGCTCGCCGCCGAGGCGCGGGCGCACGGCACGCGGGTGCGGATCGTCATCACCGCCGGCACCACCGCGGACCTCACCGCCAGCCTTGCCTATGACGCGCAGCTGGCGGAGACCGGTCGGCTGGCGGGCGGTGCCTCGTGAGCGGTCAGCCCAGCTCCACCCGGTTGCGGCCCTGCTGCTTGGCGCAATAGAGCGCCGCGTCCGCGCGGGCGAGGGCGCTTCGGATGTCGGGATCCTCGGTCACCTCGGCCACGCCTGCGGAGAAGGTGATCCGCCCGAACGGCTGGCCGGTGTCGCGGTTCATCAGCAGCTTGGCCCCCTGGGCCCGGCGGATCGCATCGAGCCGGCCCTTGGCGGCCTGCTTCCCGAGGCCGTAGAACAATAGCACGAATTCCTCGCCCCCGTGACGAGCGACGAAGCAGGAATCGCCCGCCATCTCGGTGAAGGTCGCCGCCAGCGCGCACAGCACCCGGTCGCCCGCGGCATGGCCGTGGCGGTCGTTGACCTGCTTGAAATGATCGACATCGCAGAAGGCGATCGCCAGCGGTTCGCCCTTGCCCTCGGCCTCCATTGCCGCCGAGACCAGCCGTCGTTCGAAGGCGCGACGGTTGGGCAGGCGGGTGAGGTGGTCAACATCGGCTTCGATCCGCGCCCGGGCGAGGCTCTGGCGCAGGGACGCGGCCTCCGCCTCGCTGCGGGCCATCGCCGCCTCGGCCTGCTCGATCCGCGCGAGCATCGCCCGCGACAGGTCGAGCACATGCGCAAGCCCCTCGGACCCGGCCAGCGTCTCGATCTGCACCCCGATCGCGCCGCGATGATCGCTGGTCTCGCTTTGCGCGGCGCGCGCGGTCTGGGCGAAACGCATCAGGGCATATTCGAGCTTGTCGGACAGGGTTTCGAGCGCGGCGATGCGGCTGTGCCCGTCGGGATCGAGCCGCGCCAGGGTGTCGAGCCAGCGCTGGTCGATCGGTTCGCCCGAGGCCTCGCGCTGCACCAGCGCGCGCGCCAGTTCCGGATGCGATCCCGACAGCGCGCCGCACACCGTCGCAAGGTTCTGGGCGGTCACCGCCAGATCGTTGCGGATGACGAACTCGCCGATCCGTTCGAGCAACTGGCGCCGCGCCTCCTCCGCGCGGCCTTCAGGGGCAGCGGAAGCATCGGCGGACTTGGTGCGGGCGCGGGCGGCACGGGAGAAACCGGAAGCAAAAGGCATGGCAGGTCGCGGGCTTGAATGTGGTGATTGTCGGTGCCGCGGACCTTAGCGGCTTATGCTTAAGTGCCCGCGCGGCATGAACCGGGGAAACTGCGTAGCGATGCGCTTGGCATGGCCCTTGCTGTCGGTCGGGCACCATTTCCACGCCGGGCCCGATCCCGGCACCCGCGAAACGAAAGGCCCGACACATGGACACGATCACATCCCGGCCCGAAGGCTGGCGGTTCCTGCCGCTGGTCCTGCCGATGCTGCTGCCGCTGTGCGATCCTCCCGCGGCGGCGCAGGCGCGCGTCACCGATCCGGCGGAGATCGACCGCGCGGTGGCCGCCTTCACCGGCGCCGCGACCGGCACCCCCGGCGGCGCGCGGGTGCCTGCCGATCCGCGCCTGCGGCTCGCCGCCTGCGGGGGGGCGCTCGCGGTGAGCTGGCACACCCCGGCCAAGACGGCGGTGCAGGTCGAATGTCCGGGCCCTTCGAACTGGCGCATTTTCGTCGCCGTCGCGCCCGCGCAGGGCGGCCCCGCCGCCGCGGGACGCGCCGCACCTGCCGTCAAGCGCGGCGACGCGCTCACCATCATGGTGCGCGGGCGCGGCTTCAGCGTCCAGCAGTCCGGCGAGGCGATGGAGGCGGGCGGCGTCGGCGACTGGATCTTCGTGCGCACCGGCCGCAAGGCCGAAGGCCTGCGCGCCCGGATCGAGCGTCCCGGCCTCGCCGTCATCCCCGCCGGATGAAAGGCACGCACCGCCGCCCCTTAAACTGCCCTTTCCGCCGCCGTTCTCGCCCACAGAGACCTGATCGAAGGATAGACCAATGCCCTCTGTCGAACTGAGCAAATTGCCGAGCGTCAGCGCCGCCCGCGCCGTGACCCCCGGCGACCGCGCGCAGATCGAGGCGCGCACCCGTCCCGCTCCCGCCGCCGCCACCCCCGGCACGGCGCCGGGCATCAGCCTCGAGGTGAGCGCCGCCGCCGAAGCGGCGAGCCCGCCGGTCGATGCCGAGCGTGTCGCCCAGATCCGCGAGGCGCTGCGCGACGGCTCCTACCCGCTGGTGCCGACCCGCATTGCCGACGCCATGATCGCCGCGCAGGTCAGCCTGTCGCTGCCCGAGCGGAGCTGAGAGCGTGGCCGAGGTCTTCGTCCCTGCGCGCCGTCCCGCCGCACAGCCCGTCCCTGCCACCCCGCTGGCCGGCGCCCTGCGGCAGATGATTGCCGTTCTCGAGCGCGAGCGGCAGGCGCTTGCCGCACTCGATGCCGACGGCCTCGTCGGCGCGGCGCAGGACAAGGAAGCGCTGTGCGACGAGATCGCGGCGATCGGCCCCCAACCGCTCGACGGCGAGACCCGCACCCTCGCCGAGACTGCGCGCCAGCTGAACGAGGTCAACCGCCGCGTGCGCAATCTGCTCGCCGCCAATGTCGCGGCGCGGATCGAGGCGCTGGGCGGGCCGCGGCGGCTGCCCCGGGTCACGTACGCCCCGGCGCGCGCCTAGGGGTTCTTGCGGAGGCCTGACCCGGCCCGTCTGGCACGCGCTTTGCAAACTCCACCCCGGAAGGCGCCGCAGTCCCGCGTGCGCCCGCAGGAGGTGGAGGGCGCGTGAGCCATTCCTCGACATCGCTGAACCTGCCCGCCGGTTCGATCCGTGCGGGGTTCGAAAGCGCCGCGCGCGCCCATGCCGCCGTGCGCGCCGGGGCGGAGGGGCGCGTTGCCCCCGCCGCCCGACAGATCGCCGCTCCGGGCGGCTCCGTCGAGGCCGCGATCGCCAATGCCGCCCGCGCGACCAGCGTCGATTTCGATTACCTTCTCGCCCAGGCCGAGGTCGAGTCCGCGATGGACCCCGACGCCCGCGCTGCCACCTCGAGCGCGACCGGGCTCTACCAGTTCATCGAAAGCACATGGCTCGACACCATGAAGCGCCACGGCCACCGCTTCGGGCTGGGCCACGTTGCCGACCAGATCGACGTCACTGCCTCGGGCAGCGCCTGGGTCGCCGATCCGGCACGGCGCGCAGAGATCCTCGCGCTGCGCAAGGATCCCGGTATTGCATCGCTGATGGCGGCGGGCCTAGCCGAGGACAACCGCGCGCACCTGATGCCGATCCTCGGCCGGCAGCCGGGGCATGGCGAACTCTATCTCGCGCATTTCCTCGGTGCCGGCGGGGCGGGGCGGTTCCTGTCCGAGTTGCAGGCCGACCCGCACCAGAGCGCGCCCGCGCTCTTCGCCCGCCCCGCCGCGGCCAATCGCGGCATCTTCTATGCCCCCGATGGCAGCCCGCGCAGCCTTGCGCAGGTGATGGACGTGATCGAGGGCAAGCTCGACCGGGCGCTCGGCCGCGCCAGTGACGGGCGCGCGGTGAACTTCGCACGCGCGGACTATGGAAGGTCACCTGTCGGCGGCGCGAGCTTCACCCCCGCCCCCTACCTGATCGCCGACGAGGCGGTGTTCGGCCCCGGCATGCCTCCGGCGCTGACCCAGACCTCGCTGCCGTCCCCCAATCTACGTTCCGACCGCAGGCCGCCGATGTCGCAGATCCTCGGCAGCACTTTCGGCACCGATCCCGCCGCCGCGCCGCCGCAGGTGCGCCGCGCCTATGAGCGGCTGAAGGCGCTCGGCCTGTGACCCCTGCCGTTACCGCCCCGCTGACCGCCCGCTTCGGGCAGGTGCCCGCCGCGCTGGCGCTGCCCGTCGGCATCTTCGCGCTGCTCGCGCTGATGGTGCTGCCGGTCCCTGCGCTGCTGCTCGACATCTTCTTCGTGCTCAACATAGCGATTTCCATCGCCGTGCTGATGGTCGCGCTGAACGCCCGCCGTCCGCTCGATTTCTCGAGCTTCCCCAGCGTGCTGCTGTTCGCGACCCTGCTGCGGCTCGCGCTCAACGTCGCATCGACCCGCGTCGTGCTGGTCCACGGCCACGAAGGCGGTGCGGCCGCCGGCCACGTGATCGAGAGCTTCGCTGCCTTTCTTGTCGGCGGCAATTTCGTCGTCGGCCTGTTCGTCTTCGCGATCCTGATGATCATCAACATGATCGTCATCACCAAGGGCGCGGGCCGCGTCTCGGAAGTCTCGGCGCGCTTCGTGCTCGATGCCTTGCCGGGCAAGCAGATGGCGATCGACGCCGACATCGCGGCCGGCCTCGTCACCGCCGACGAGGCGCGTGAACGCCGCCGCGAGGTCACCGTCGAGGCCGATTTCTACGGCTCGATGGACGGTGCCAGCAAGTTCGTGAAGGGCGATGCCATGGCGGCGCTGCTGATCCTCGGGGTCAACATCGTCGCGGGCTTCGCCATCGGAATGATCACCCATGGCCTTTCGGCGTCCGAGGCAGGCGAGGCCTATGTCACGCTGGCGGTGGGCGACGCGCTGGTGGCGCAGGTGCCCGCGCTGCTGCTGTCGATCGCGGCGGCAGCCATCGTCACCCGAGTGAGCGACCAGCGCGACCTTGCCGGACAGATCGGCGGCCAGTTCGCCGACCCGCGCGGATGGCTTCCGGTGGCACTGATCCTCGGCGCAGTGGGGCTGGTGCCGGCCATGCCGCAGGTTTTCTTCCTGCCGGGCGCCGCCATCGCGGCGGCGATCTGGTGGCACCTGAAGCGCCGCGCCGCCGCGCCGCAGCCGGTGGTCGAAACCGCCGAGGACGTCGCCCCCGATCACATCGCGCTCGCCGACGTGGCCGACAGCACGCTGGTGACCATCGAGCTCGGCTACGGCCTCGTCGGGCTGGTCGATGCAGGTCAGGGAGCGCCTCTGGTCACCCGCATCACCGGCATCAGGAAGCAGCTCTCGCGCGATCTCGGCTTCGTGCTGCCGCAGTTCCGGATCCGCGATTCGCTTGATCTGGCGGCGCAGGACTATGCGGTGCTGATGGGCGGGGTGAGCATCGCGCGGGGGTCCGTGCGCCCTGGCAAGCTGCTCGCCATCGACGCGGGCGACGTGCGCCCCGGGCATGGCCTGACGGGCGAGCCGACGCGCGATCCCTCCTTCGATTGCCCTGCCCTGTGGATCGCCCCCGCCGCGCGCGACCATGCCGTGGCCGAGGGCTTCCTCGTGGTCGATCCCGCCACCGTCATCGCCACCCACGCCAACCAGGCGCTGCTCGCCGAGGCGCATCAGCTCCTGGGCCCGGACGAGGTGCGCGAATGGGTGGACGGCCTCAAGACCCGCGCCCCGGCGCTGGTCGAGGCGGTATATCCCGACCCGCTCCCCCTCGCGGCGCTAACCCGCACGCTGCGCGCGCTGATGGCGGACGGGATCGGCCTTTCCCACCCCCAGCCGCTGTTCACCGCGCTCGCCCTGGCCTTGCAGAAGACCAGCGATTTCGACGCCGTGATCGATGCCGTGCGCGCCGACCTCGCGGGGCGGCTGGTGGCGCGGATCGCCGGGCCGGACGAGCCGCTCAAGGTCGTGACGCTCGATGCGGGACTGGAGGCGGCGATCCTCGGCGGGATGCTTGACCCCTCCACCGGCCAACCCCTGATCGAGCCCGATTGCGGGGCGATGATCCTGCGCGAGATCAACGCCATCGCCGATGCCGAGGGCGGCGCGCTGGCGCTCATCGTCCAGCCCCCGGCGCGCCGCGCGCTCGCCGCGCTGCTCAAGCTGCGCGCGCCCCGCTGCCTCGTTCTCTCCATCGCCGAGCTGCCCGCCAGCCAGCCGATCGCCGTGGTCGGCACCATTGGCGCAAGCAGCGAGGCGCCCGTCCTCTCCGCGCCCGAGGGGCTTGCCGCATGAAGCACGACCACACCGCCTTCGGGGCTCTTGTCCAGCCCTATGCCCCCTCCCGTGCCGAGGTCGAGGACCGGGTGCGCCGCTTCCTGCCGCTGGTGCGCCGCACCGCATGGCACATCAACGGGCGCGGGCGCGAGGGACTGGAAATCGAGGATCTGGTGCAGGCCGGCATCCTCGCGCTCACCGAATGCGCCCAGCGCCACGCGGGGCCGACCGAGGACGGCTTTGCCGCCTATGCCAAGATCCGGGTGCGCGGCGCGATGCTGGACGAGGTGCGCCGCACCGCCCACGACAGCCGCACCGCGCGGGCAAAGAGATCGGCCTACGAGCGGGCGCTCGCTTCGCTTCGCGGGTCATTGGGCCGCGAGCCGAGCCGTGGGGAACTGGCAGAACGGATGGAGGTCTCCGACGCCGAACTGCTCGCCATCGAGGCCTCGGGCGTCAAGCTCACCCCGATCGAGGACGCCTATGACGAAAGCAACCTCGCCTTCGCCAGCGACGATCCCGATCCCTTCGAGGCCCTGTGCGCGGTGGAAGATCGCGAGCGGCTGATCGCGGCGATGGTGAAGCTCCCGGACCGGCTGAAGCTGGTGCTCCAGCTGTTCTTCGTCGAGGAGCTCAACCTCACCGAAATCGCCGCCGTGCTGGAGGTCAGCGTGCCGCGCGTCCACCAGCTCAGGGCCAAGGCGCTGAAGGACCTGCGCACGCTGCTCGAGGCCGCCTGACGCCCCGATGCGGATAGCGGGGCTGGCGGGGGCCTCCGATGATGCTAGGGCATCGCCGAGGGGGAACCACCGGGCCATGCTGCGCACGATCACGAACAATTTCGCCATCCTGACGCTGGCGGGGGTGGCGCTGGCGTGGTTTTTCCCGCCCGCCTTCACCTGGATGACCGACGGGAGCATCCGCCTCGCCGGGCAGCCGCTGCTGAGCCTCGCGCTGGGTACGATCATGCTCGCCATGGGCCTGACGCTGACCTTCGAGGATTACCGCAACCTCACCAGAATGCCCCGCGCCTTCGTGGCGGGGGTGGCGCTGCAATACACTGTGATGCCGCTCTCGGGCTTTGCCGTGGCGAAGGTGCTCGGGCTGGAACCGGGGCTCGCCGTGGGCCTCATTCTGGTGGCCTGCTGTCCGGGCGGCACGGCGTCGAACATCGTCACCTATATCGCGCGCGGCCACGTGGCCCTGTCGGTGGCGATGACCATGGCCTCGACGCTGGCCGCGGTGATCCTCACCCCGCTGCTGACCGGCTGGCTGGCGGGCGCTTACGTCGAGATCGACCGGCTCAACCTCCTCGTCCAGATGGTCAGCGTGGTGCTGGTGCCGGTGGTGGCGGGAACGCTGCTCAACCGCCTGTTCCCGCGCGCGGCCGAGGCGGTGAACGGCGTGCTGCCGCTCATCGCCATCGTGCTGGTGGTGCTGATCGTCGGCGGGATCGTCGGCGGCTCCAAGGCGCAGATCATGGAGCACGCCGGGGTGCTGCTGCTGGCGACCTTCCTGCTCCACTCCCTGGGCTTTGCGCTGGGCTATGTGCTGGCGCGCGTGCTGAAGCTGGGCGAGGTGGAGGCGCGCACGATCAGCATCGAGGTGGGGATGCAGAATTCCGGCCTCGGTTCAGGCCTTGCCAAAACCCCGGCCTTCGCCGCGCAATTCGCAAGCCTGCAACAGGCCGCGCTCGCGCCCGTTCCGGCGGCGATCTCGGCGGTGTGGCACGTTCTGATCGGGAGCCTGCTGGCGGGGTGGTGGCGGCGCAAGCCTTAGCCGTACATCCCCCGCTTCGGCCCGAGATAACCGAACAGATACGCCCCCACTTTCCGCATCTGGATCTCCTCCGAGCCCTCGGTGATGCGGTAGCGGCGGTGGTGGCGGTAGATGTGCTCGAAGGGCTTGTGCCGCGAATAGCCGATGCCGCCGTGGACCTGCATGGCGCGGTCCGCCGCCTCGCACACCAGCCGGTTCGCCCAGTAATTGCACATCGAGACCTTGTCCGAGATGGTCTTCTCGATCTGCTCGTGGGGCATGTTGTCCATCTCCCAAGCGGTCTTGAAGATCAGCAGGCGCAGCATCTCCGCCTGCGTCGCCAGCTCCACTAAGGGGAACTGGATCGCCTGATTGCGCGCCAGCTCCTCGCCGAAGGGTTTTCTCTCCCGCGCGTATTTGACGCTTTCATCGATGCAGTAGAGCGCCGCCCCACAGGAGCTGGCCGCCTGCCGGATGCGGTTCTGGTGGACGAAGCTCTGCGCCAGCGCGAGGCCGCGGCCTTCGACGCCGAGGATCGCGCTATCGGGCACCCAGACATTGGTGACGCTGAGGCGCGGGTGATCGGTGGGCATGTTGAAGGTCCACATCCACTCCTCGATTTCGAGGCCGGGGGTGGGGTTGGGCACAAGGAAGCAGGTGATCCCGCTCGCATCCCCCGCCTTGCCCGCCGTGCGAGCGAACATCGCGCAATGGGTGGCGACGTGCATGCCGGTGATCCACATCTTCTCGCCGTTGATCAGCCAGCCATCGACCCCGTCACGGGTCTCGCGCACCGCGTGCGTCTCCATGTGGGTGGCGTCCGAGCCATGGTGCGGCTCGGTGAGGCCGAAGGCGACGCGCCGCGTGCGCTCGAACCCGCCGAGGATGAATTCCTGCTTCTGTTCCTCCGTCCCCCACTGGTCGAACATGGCGACGAAGGGGAAGTTGCCAACGATCGAATGCTCGTTCTGCAAGTCATTGTGCAGCCCGAGGCCTTGGCGCGCGAAATGCTCGCGGATCACCGCCATCCAGAGGTTCGCCCCGTCCTTGCCGCCGTACCGCTTGGGGGCGGAGAAGCGCCAATGGCCCGCCTTGTCTGCGCGTCGGGTGGCTTCCTTGAGCAGCTCCTCCCACTCGTGCCGGGGCAGCCCGCCGCGCTCCCAGTCGGTGCGCGCATGCTCGCGGCGGTGGTCGAAGAAGCGGATATTGTCGTCCTGCTGCTCGAGCGGCTTGATCTCGGCGGCGATGAAGGCGTCGAGTTCGTCGAGATAGGCTTGCAGGTCGGCGGGGATGGCGAAGTCCATTAGTTCTCTCCGGTCCATTTTTTGCGCGCATAAGCATGCGCTGCATACTTGGGGACGTCGCTGCGCAGTTTTCGTAGGGCGTCGGCACGCAGATCACTAAGCAGTCCCTCGGTGCTCAGAGATTTCTCGCCGTCCAATATGTCCCGGCAAAGTCCCTCGTCGCAGATATCGACCCTGATCATGTCCTGATGTTCGCGCGCAATCATTCCGAGTGCGTTGCGTGCGACCGCGAGCTGGAAGCGGTCGTGGCCAGTAAGCTTGTCTTTCAAGGTGGCGAGCCATTCGCTGATGGCCGTCGCAATTTCCGATGTGGATGCTTCTCCGCGGTGGCGCCATTCTATTGGACCATCCCAGACTTCGCGCGCCAACTCCACCTCCGGCGCATCCTCCTCCAGCAGCAGCAGCAGATCCAATTCCTGCTCGCTGGTCCGGCGCGAGATCACCACGCGTTCGAGCATCCGGTCCGCGCCCGAGCGCCATTGGGCAGCCATCTTGAGGCACCCGAGCGCCCACCACACCGTCCGATAGATCGTCCAGAAGCGGAAGCGGGCGGGATCGACCGTGACGCCCGCCTCGGCCTCGTAGGCGGCGAGGTAATCTTCAATCGAACCCAGCCCCAGCGCGGGCCGGTCGTAGCGGGCGAAGCGCCACACGGCCATGCAGCCGAAGGCGAGGTCTTCGTGGCTGTCGCCGAAATGGGCGATCTCCCAGTCGAGCACGCCGGTGAGGTTCGAGCCCTCAACCAGCAGATTGCCCATCCGGTAGTCGCCATGGTTGAGGACGGGCTCGACCGGCGCGGGGCAATAGTCCTCCAGCCACTTCAGGCCGAGCGCGATGATCGGGCGATCACCGCCCGCAGTCATGAACTGCGCCTTGAGGTCGGCGATGGCAGCGCGATAGTCCATCACCGGCACGCCCTCGGGCACATCGTCCTGCCGCAGCCGATGGATGCGGGCCAAATCTCGCGCCGCCTCGCGCAGCAGCCCATCGGGATCGTCGCAGCCGAGGATCACCTTGGGATCGGCCGTCCCCGGCAGCGCGCGCATGACGAACCCACTCCCGAGACCGTCCGCCTCCTCCAGCACCGCCACCACCTCGGGCGCGGTCACACCCTTGGCGCGCGCGGCCTCGATCAGCGCCGCCTCGACGTGGTGCCCGTAAGGCCGCCCCTCCATGAAGGCGAGGCTCGGCGCGCGGCGCAGGACGTAATCGGAACCGCCCGCAGAAAACCGCCAGCTCTCCATCACCGCTCCGCCCGTCAGGCGCTGCGGCGCCAAAGACAAAGCGCCGAGACCGGCGCGGGCACACACCCGCGCCAGCCCGGCGCTCAGTTCTTCAACCGTTACCGCCACCGGATCAGGCGGGGACGTTGTCCTTCTTGACGGTGATCACCTGTGCGTAGGTGAACTCCTTCAAACCTTCCTTGCCGTATTCGGCGCCGAAGCCCGACTGCTTGTGCCCGCCGAAGGGCGCAAACGGGGACAGGTGGAGATATTCGTTGATCCACACCGTGCCGGTTTCGAGCTGCTCGGCGATCTCGACGCCCTTGTCCGGATTGCCGGTCCACACCGCGCCGGCGAGGCCGTATTCCGAGTTGTTGGCGCGCTGGATTACCTCTTCCTCGCTCGAGAACTTCATCAGCGGCATGACCGGGCCGAACTGCTCCTCGGCGACGATCCGCGCATCTTCGGGCGGGTTGTCGAGGATGGTCAGCGGGACGAAGTAGCCCGTGCCCGACGGGTCCACGTTGCCGCCCAGCAGGAACTTGTAGCCGTTCGACTTGGCGTCCTCGATCAGCTCCAGAACGCGGTCGTACTGCTTCTTGTTCTGGATCGGGCCGACGCCGGTGCCCTGCTCGCTGCCGTCGCCGACCTTCACCGTCTTGGCATACTCGACGATGGCTGCGCTGAGCTCGTCATAGATGTCCTCGTGGATGTAGACGCGCTTGGCCGCCACGCAGATCTGCCCGGCGTTGGAGAAGCTCGACCAGAACAGCTGTTCGGCGACCTTCTTGGGATCGGCATCGGGGAGCACGATCGAGGCATCGTTGCCGCCCAGTTCCAGCGTGATGCGCTTGAGGTCGGCCGAGGCGCCCTCCATGATCTTCTTCCCCGTCGCGGTCGAGCCTGTGAAGGTGATCTTGTCGATATCGGGGTGGCTGGTGATCATCGGGCCGAGGTCGTCCTCGCCGGTGATGATGTTGACGACGCCCGCGGGCACCACACCGGCGATCAGCTCGGCGATCTTCAGGGTGGTGAGCGGGGTAAAGGGCGAAGGCTTCAGGACGATGGTGCAGCCCGAGAGCATCGCGGGGACGATCTTCTGGATCGCCATCATCACCGGGAAGTTCCACGGCACGATCCCGCCGACCACGCCTACCGGCACGCGGCGCACGCGGTGGAGACGGGTGTCGTCGTCCTGCACGATCTCCTCGTCGAGGCTAAGCGTCGATTGCGCCGCCGCCATCCCGGCCGCGCCGTAGATCTCGCCGCGGGCCTGATCATGGGGCTTGCCCTGCTCGCTGGTCAGCAGGCGGTAGAGCTCCTCGGCATTGGCCTTGATCGCGCCCGAGATCGCCATGATCGCGGCACGGCGTTCCTCGATGGGGGTGTTCTTCCAGGTCTTGAACGCGGCGCGCGCGGCGGCCACCGCCTTGTCGAGCTCGGCCTTGCCGCAGGCCGGGACCTGCCCGATCACCTGTTCGGTGGCGGGGTTGACGACATCGAGCCAGCGGTCGGTCGCGATCATCTCGCCGCCGATCAGGTTCTTGTACTGGGTGACCATGTTCGTTCCTCTCTAACGAATGGGGGACTCGTCTCTCTCGCCCAAGGTTGGCGCGTTGCATCCGAAAACGCAATCGCTGCTTTGCCGTCCAGACTAGCGAGCCGCCCGCGCGCGATCACCTGACGATTGCGCTATTCGCAGCCTCGCTTATGGAAGCGGCCGGAGACCGACGAGAGGAGCCCACGCGCATGACCGACCCCCGCCCCGATCTGGTGATCTACGGCAGCCCCGTTTCGCCCTTCGTACGCAAGGTGGCGAGCCTGTGCCTGCTGAAGGGAGTCCCCCACGAGGTCGAGGCGGTGAATGTCTTCTCTCCGCCCGAATGGTTTGTCGACATCTCGCCGATGAAGCGCATCCCGGTGCTGCGCGACCGCAGCGTGGCGGAGCAGGGCAGCGGCGGGACGATCCCCGATTCCTCGGCGATCTGCGCCTATATCGAGAAGAAGCACCCCGAACCGGCGCTCTATCCGGCAGAGCCCATGGCCTATGGCGAGGCCCTGTTCATCGAGGAATTCGCCGACACCTCGCTGGCGATGGCGGGGGGCCTCGGCATCTTCCGGCCGATCTTCTTCGCGGTCTCCAAGGGCGAGGAGCCCGGGCTCGACAAGGCGCGCGAGACCTGGTCCAAGCAGATGCCGCCGCTGTTCGACGTGCTCGAAACGCGGCTTTCGGGCGCGGCGTTCTTCGCCGGCGGTGCGCTGTCGATTGCCGACATCACCGTCGCCCACGTCATGCTCCAGATCGCACTGGTGGCGGAGATGCCGCTCGGGTCGTGGCCCGCGCTCGAACGCCACTTCGCCGCGATGTTCGCGCTCCCCGAGATCTCCGGCCCCTACCAGGCTGCGGACAGGATCATCCGCAAGGCCTTGCCCAGCCGCTTCGACCTGACCTAAGGCCCCGAGCGAGCAAAAGAGGGTAGAGCCACGCATGGCCAGCGAATGGTGCATCGGGATCATCGGCGGATCGGGCCTCTATGCCATCGACGGCATCGAGGACGCGCAGTGGATCGCGATCGAGACGCCGTGGGGCGATCCTTCGGACGAGATCCTGTGCGGGACGCTCGGCGGGGTGAAGGTGCGCTTCCTCCCCCGCCACGGGCGCGGGCACCCGATCAGCCCCACCGAACTGAACGCCCGCGCCAATATCGATGCACTCAAGCGCGCCGGCTGCACCGACATTCTCGCGATCAGCGCGGTGGGGAGCCTTCGCGAGGAACTGGAGCCGGGGCGCTTCGCGGTCGTCGAACAGTTCATCGACCGCACCGTGGCGCGGCCCAGCACCTTCTTCACCAGCGGTTTCGTCACCCATGTGTCGATGGCCGATCCGGTCTGCCCGCGCCTGTCCGACATGGCTGCGAAGGCCATCGCCGCCGCCAAGGGCAAGGTCGCGGTGGGAGCGACCTATCTCGCGATGGAAGGCCCGCAATTCTCGACCCGCGCCGAAAGCCGGATGTACCGCCAATGGGGCGCGGACGTGATCGGGATGACGGCCATGCCCGAAGCCAAGCTCGCCCGCGAGGCGGAGCTGCCCTATGCCCTCGTCGGCATGATCACCGACTATGATTGCTGGCGGGACGGCGAGGCCGTGGATGTGGCCGAGGTCGTCCACCAGATGCAGGCCAACGGCGCGCTCGCCCGGGCGATGGTGAAGAACTTCATCGCCGCCCTGCCCGAGGTGCGCGAGCCCTCCCCGATCGACACCGCGCTCGACGATGCCGTGATCACCGCGCCCGACGAGCACGACCCGGCACTGATGGCGAAGCTCGACGCGGTGGCCGGGCGGCTGTTCGGCTAGGGCCCTTCACGGATAGCGGAGCGCGGCCTCCTCAATCCTTTCCGGTTAACAGGGCGACGAGTCTCGCGTCGAAACTCCCTGCAAGGAACAACCGGGCCGCCCGTCGATGAGCATCCAGCACACGAGCCAGAGGGGTGGCCTCGCGCTGCTCGGCATCCTCGCCTTCGCAATCGTTTTCAGCGCCTTCGGCATCAACACCGTCCGCTTCGGGGGCGAGATGCACCGCGTCAACCAGCAGCTGCACGAGTTCAACGCCGACATCCTGCCGCCGCCCGCCTATCTGGTCGAAGCCTACCTGGTCGCCAATCTGGTCGCCCGCTCGCCCGATCAGGTCGAGGGTTTCGCCGCGAAGCTGGAGGTGCTCGAACGCCAGTGGCGCGAGCGCGGCGAGCATTGGGCGGCCTCCGATCTCGATCCCGAACTCAAGGCCGGCATCGCCGCCACGATCGCCGAGGATGGCGCCGCCTTCTGGCAGATCGTCGACGAACGCCTGATCCCGGCGGCTCGGGCCGGCGACGTGGAGGCCAAGACGCGCGCGCTGACGGCGCTCGATGCGGTATACCTGCGGCACCGCGACCGGATCGACGCGCTCGTCAAGGGTGCGGCCGAGCGGCAAAAGGAGCTCGAGGAAAGCGCCGAGGGCACGCTGACGGCGATCTTCGCCGGGCTTGTCCTCGTGGTGGCGATCGTGCTGGCCAGCATCGGCGGCGCGCTCGTCATGCTTCGCCGCAAGGTGATCGTGCCGATCGCGAGCACCGCCGAAACGATGCAGCGCATGGCCGACGGTGATCTCGAGGCCGGGCGGCGCGAGCACCACAGCCGTGACGAGATCGGCACCATGACCCGCGCGATCGAGGTGTTCCGCAAGAGCGCGATCGAGGCGCAGGAGGCCGATGCCGAACGCAAGCGGATCGTCGGCGTCCTGCGCGAGAAGCTGAGCGCGATGGCGGGCGGCAATCTCGACGAGCCGATCGAGACCCTCTTCGCCGAGGCCTACAAGGGCATCCGCATGGACTTCAACCAGGCCCAGGCAGCACTGCGCGACTTGATCCACTCGGTGGTGCACTCCGCGCACGAGATCCACCGCAGCGCCAGCGAGGTGAACGAGGCCGCCGCAGACCTGTCCGAACGCACCGCCCGCCAGGCCGCGACGCTGGAGGAAACCGCTGCCGCGCTCCAGCGCACCAACAAGGGCATCCAGTCGAGTTCCGAACTGGCGCAGCAGACCAATGCCGAGGTCGCCTTGGCCCGCCAGAACGCGACCAGCAACCGCCAGATCGTCGAGACCGCCATCGAAGCGATGGCGCAGATCCAGACCTCCTTCGCCGAGGTCGCGAACATCACCGACCTGATCCAGAACATCGCCTTCCAGACCAACATCCTCGCGCTCAATGCCGGGGTCGAGGCAACCCGCGCGGGCGAGGCGGGCAAGGGCTTCATCGTCGTCGCCAACGAGGTACGGGCACTGGCGCAGCGGTCCTCCGAGGCGGTCACCGCGATCCAGCAACTGATGGCCAGGAGCGGCGAGAGCATCGCCAACGGGTCGCAGCAGGTGGCGTCCTCGGGCAATGCCCTGCGCGAGATGATCGCGATCATCGACCGCGTCAGCCAGCGGGTGGAGGACCTCGCCGCCGCCTCCAGCGCGCAGGCGCGGCATCTCGACGAGGTCGACGCGGCCGTTTCGGCGCTTGAGCGCGACACCCAGCAGAACGCCGCGATGGCGCAGGAATCAAGCGCGGCGAGCGAATTGCTGCGGCAGGAAGTGACCCGGCTGACCCAGCGCACGGCAGTCTTCACCCGCACCGCGCCTGCCAGTGCCGAAAGCGCGCCGGTCGACCTTCGGCTTTACGGCTGAGGCCGGCACGCCCCCGCTATTGCAGGGTGACGATTTCCTCGCCGCCGTCGTGGCGGCCGTAGAACTGCATCAACTGGACCAGCAATTCGCAGCGATCCGTGAGCGTTTCCGCCTCGAGCAGCGCCTGCTTGCTGGCCGGATCGAAGGGCGCGATCTGGGAGACGCCGTTGATGAGCGAACGGTCGTCGAGCCGCTCGACCGAATCCCAGTCGACCGAATAGCCCTGGGCGTCGGCGAAGGCCCGCGCCTCGCGCTCGAACCCGCCGCGCTGGGCGTGGGTGAGGGTCTCGTCCTCGGCCTCGTCATAGATGTCGGCTTCGACCTGGCGATAGGCGGTGGCGACCTCCAGCTCGCGCACCAGCCGGAACCGGGCGGTGCCTTCGAGGATGAGGTTGTAGCGCCCGTCGTCCATCGCCTGGATCTCGCCGATCCGCCCTACGCAGCCCACGCGGTAGAGCGGCGCGCCCTCCATGGGTCGTTGGGGCTGAATCATCGCGATCAGCCGGTCGCGGATCAGCGCATCGCCGACCATCGCGCGGTAGCGCGGCTCGAAGATGTGGAGCGGCAGCTGCATGCCCGGGAACAGCACCGCGCCCGTCAGGGGGAAGATGGCAAGTCGTTTCGTCATCCGAACAATACGCGAGACAGGCGCCGGCGGACGCCGACCACCCATTCGTCTTCGAGCCCCGTGGCCTCGAAGATCTTGAGCAGCCTGGCGCGCGCCGCGCCCTCGTTCCATTCGCGGTCGGCGGCGATCATGGCGAGGAGGGTATCGGCGGCCTCGTCGCGGCTGCCGGCGGCGAAGGCGGCTTCGGCGAAGGCGAACTGCGCATCCATGTCCGACGGATCCGCCTGTGCGGCGGTGCGCAGGGCGGCAAGCTCGCCGTCATCAACGCGCGTGCCCGCCAGTTCCAGCGCGCTGCGGGCGGGCGCAATCGCGGCATCGGCGGCAAGACGCGGATCGCTGTCGATCACCTCCATCACCTGCCGCGCCTGATCGATCTCGCCCATTTGCACCAGCGCGCGAACGAGGCCGGCATGGGCCGGCGCGTTATCGGGCGCGAATTCGGTGATCTGGGCGAAGATCGACGCGGCGCGCTGGGCATCGCCTGTGGAGAGCGCCTCCTCGCCCATCTTCACGAACTGGGTGAGCTCTTCCGCCGAAGGGCCCTGCGGCGCGGCGCCGTCGGCCGTGCCGCCCTGCACCGGTAGCTGGGCGAGCAGCTGGTCGAGCACGCCCTTCAGCTGCGATTCGCTGCGCGCGTTGGTGAGATCGGCGACCGGCTGGCCCTGGAACATCGCATAGACCGTCGGGATCGAGCGCACCTGGAACTGCGCGGCGATAAACTGTTCCTCGTCGACATTGATCTTGGCGAGCACCACGCCCTTGTCGGCGTAATCGGCCGCGACCTTCTCGAGCACCGGAGTCAGCGCCTTGCACGGCCCGCACCACTCGGCCCAGAAATCGAGGATCACGAGTTTCGTCTGCGACGGATCGACCACCGTCTTGCGGAAGCGCTCGACCGCCTTCTGTTCCTCGATGCTCAGTCCCATGCTGGCCAAGTTGTCTGCTCCTGCTGTGTCGCGCGCCGCTGCGCACCCGTGCCCCAATGTGGGGCGCCTCGCGCGGATGTGAAGCGCCCGCCTGTGCTGGCCCGTCGCCCTCGCGTGATCAACCCCCGATGGCGAGAATTTTGCGCTTGCAGGCATGGAATGGCGCTGCTAATCGCGCCGCCTCTCCGGCAGGAACGATCGCTCAGGCGGTTCCTGTCAGCGCCAGTGAGCGGGCGTAGCTCAGGGGTAGAGCACAACCTTGCCAAGGTTGGGGTCGAGGGTTCGAATCCCTTCGCCCGCTCCATCGATCATCCGACACAGCTGTCATGACCGGACACCGTCGCATCGGTGTGCGGCCGCCTGCGCGCGATCCGCGGATCATCCTCCTGCCGATGCAGAATGGCAACATTCGCGATGAAATCTTAATCCAGATTAAGTGTAATATTTGCCGCCATTCTGTCATACAACAGACGAAATGGCGAAATTCCGCGTGTTTATTGAACAGGCGGGCAATCCCTTCAATTGTTGCAGATCGGTGACACAAGTATTGGCACCGATCTGTCAGCAAAGTGTCACGCGATATCCATAGCGGCGCCCCCGATCCGACAAGCCAACAGGGGGCTTCCCATGCTCAAGACCGAATCGCCCAGCCTTCGCCTCTCGCGCAAGGCGATCATGCTTGCCGCCGTCGCCGCGATCCCGCACGCGGCCTTCGCGCAGGAACAGCAGGCACCGCAGGACAATTCCGCGCTGGTCGACGAGGAAGGCGAGATCATCGTCGACGGCACCCGGCCGATCGCCGAATCCGAAGCCGCGGCGCTGCGCATCCAGCGCCTCTCGGACAACCTCGTCTCGGTCCTCTCGGCCGACTCGGTGGGCCGTCTGCCCGATCAGAACATCGCCCAGGCCACCGGCCGCCTGCCCGGCCTTGCGGTCGAACGCGACCAGGGCCAGGCGCGCTACATCTCGATCCGCGGCGCGCCCAACTACTGGACCACGCTGAGCTTCGACGGGATCAACGTCGTCAGCCCCGAAGGCCGCGATGCGCGCTTCGATTCGATCCCCTCGGCGATCGCCTCGCAGATCATCGTCTCCAAGGCGATCACCCCGGACATGCCGGGCGAGACCGTCGCCGGTAACGTCAACATCATCACCCGATCGGCCTTCGACTATCCGGGCATGCGCGCTTTCGGGAAGGCGGGCGGCGGGATCGCCGAACTCGGCGACCGCGAGGAATACGAGGCCAACCTCGTCCTCTCCGACCGCTGGAATGTCGGCGGTCTCGGCGAGATCGGCCTGCTCGTCTCGGGCAGCTACTACCAACGCAACATGATCACCGACAATTTCGAGATCGACTGGGAGCGCGTGACACAGGACCAGCGCCAGGGCGCGGGCAGCCGCTTCTGGGCACGCGAGACCGAGAACAAGCTCTACCGCCTGACCCGCAAGAACTGGTCGGTCTCGGGCCGCCTCGACTGGCGCCCGGACGACGACAACGAGATCTCGCTGCGTTCGGTCTACACGATCTTCACCGACTTCGAGGCGCGCGACAACTACATCTTCGACATGGACGACCGTCAGGGCGATCTGGTCGCCAACAGTGCGCCCTGCGATGTCGCCGTGAACCCGTCGCCGACCACCACCGGCTATGCCGACATCTGCATCGGCAACACCCCGCTGATCGGCACGGTCTACGGCATCGACATCAACCAGCGCGCCACCCTGCGGGACTTCGCGCAGTCGATCTTCACCAACACCATCGAAGGCAAGCACACCTTCGGCGACAGCGGCCTGCGCTTCGAATGGCTCGGCAACTACACCCGCTCGCGCGATGATCGTTCTGTGGTGGGCGAGGGACGCTTCAACAGCCCCTCGACCCGCACCCTGCGCCCGACCATCGCCTATGATTTCACCAACCCGCTGCGCAACACGCCGCAGCTGTTCAACACGCTCCAGCTTTCCGGGCCGACCCGCTTCCAGCGCGGCGCCGCGGTGACCGCGATCGACACCTTCACCAAGCCGCTGTCCGAATTCCGCGTCGCCGATCTTGTCGACGACACCGACGCCTACACCGGGCGCGCGATCCTTGCCTACGACACCGAATTCCTCGGCGGCAACGCGACCTTCAAGGCCGGTTTCCAGTACGACCAGCGCACCAAGCAATCGGTCAACGAGCAGATCCAGCTCACCACCGCGGCGCAGTTCACCACGATCGGCGCCCCGACCGATTACAACGCCTTCTCGATCGACCTGCCGTTCCAGGGCAAGATCCCGATGGGCTACACCTTCCGCTACTTCGACATCGATCGGGTGGAGCAGGTGGCAGACGCCGCGCGCGCGAACTTCCCCTTCACCCGCCTCGTCGACGAGGACTACGAGGTGCGCGAGACGATCTACGCGGGCTTCCTGATGGGCACCCTGCGCTATGACTGGGGCAGCATCGTCGGCGGCGTGCGCGTCGAGCGGGTCGAGAACCGCGGCATCGCCACCGGCATAACCGCCGAGAGCGCCGACACGCTGTTCTTCCCCAGCCTCCATGTGAACTACAACGTCTCGGAGAACGGCAAATTCCGGATCGGCTACACCACCGGCGCGGCACGGGCCGACTATGACCTGCTGCGCCCCAACGTGCAGATCAACGATGCCAACGAGACCATCTCGGGCGGCAACCCGGCGATCCGGCCGGAGCGTTCGTGGGGCCTCGACAGCTATCTCGAATGGTACATCATGCCGCAGGGCTTCATGTCGATCGGCGTGTTCTACCGCGACGTGCGCGACGTGCTCTACACCGACCGGCGCACCTTCAACTCCGATGCGCTGAACTTCGGCGGTGTCGACCGTTCGGGCTACATCTTCTCCGGCATCGCCAATGCAGGCGAGGGCCGCATCATCGGCGTGGAAATGGCCGCGCAGCTCCAGCTCGAACCCTTCACCGAGGATCTCGGCCTGCCCGGCTGGATGGGCGGCTTCGGCATCACCGCCAACCTGACGCTGAACGACAGCGAGGCGACCAAGCCCGCATTCGGGACCGGCGCCACCGCCATCCCCGCGCGCACCGTGCGCCTGCCGGGCACCTCGGACGTGGTCTACAACATCGGCGGCTATTACGAGAAATACGGCTTCTCGGCCCGCCTCCAGTACCAGCGCCGCAGCACCTGGCTCGACGGCATCGCCAACGACCTGACCGACGCGGGCGACACCTACTGGGCGGCGGACGACGAGATGGACTTCTCGATGCGCTATGCCTTCAACCGCAACTTCGAGATCTATTTCGACGCCTCGAACCTGCTCGACCAGCCGGGCCGTCGCTATTCGGAGCCGGGCAACCTGCTGACCGCGACCGGCACGCCGACCCCGTTCACCGACAACCTGACGATCGAGTTCGAACAGTTCGGCCGCCGCTACACGGGCGGGGTGCGCATCACCTTCTGACCGCCGGCAGACCATCCAAAGGCCCGGTCGCCCCGCAGCGGCCGGGCCTTTTCGCGTCCCCGGCAGGGCGGGTTGTTGCATTCCGGTCGCAGCCCGTCGGCGCCAGTCGACAGTCTGCCCATTTTCTCTTTGCATCCGGCGCGCGCCGCGCTAGGCGCGTGATACGTTATTACATCAACGTAACCCCTAGAAAGCAACGGAAACACCATGACCGACCGCAAGATCCGCCTTGCAACCTCCCGCCTTGCCCTTGCCACCGTGCTCGGCCTCGCCGTGTCCGCGACCCCCGCGCTCGCCGATACCGCCGCGACGGATGCCGAGGCCCAGGCCGCGGCACAGCCCGCGCAGACCGGCAGCACGCCGCCCGAGGACGATCTCCACAACCGCCAGACGGCCACCACGGGCGAGATCATCGTGAGTGCCGCCGGCCTCAAGGAACTCGACGTGCTCGCCGGCACCAGCGTGGTCGAGATCGCCGACGTCCAGCGCGACGCGGTGAACGGCCAGATCGGCGACCTTCTCGCCAAGCTGCCCGGCGTCTCCTCGACCAGCTTCGCCCCCGGCTCCGCGCGCCCGGTGCTGCGCGGCCAGCAGGGCGAGCGCGTGCGCGTGCTCGTCGACGGCGTCGGCACGGCAGACGTCTCGAACACCTCGGTCGACCATGCCACCACCATCGAGCCGATCACGATCGAGCGGATCGAGGTGCTGCGCGGCCCCGCCGTGCTGCTCTACGGCAGCCAGGCGATCGGCGGGGCGGTCAACGTGATCGACAAGCGCATCCCGACCCGGATGCCGGACGAGGCGTTCCACCTCGATGCCTTCGCCGGGATCGACAGCGCGACCAACCTGCGCACCGGCGCGGCGAGCCTCGATGCCGGGATCGGGTCGAATCTCGTGTTCCACCTCGACGGCTCGTGGCGCGATACCGGCAACATGGACATCGGCGGCTTCCAGCTCTCGCCCCAGCTGCGTGAGGAGCTGCTCGAAGAGGCCGCCGAGAAGATCGCCGACGGCGAACCCGAGGAGGCCGCCGAGTTCCGTGAGGCCGCCGACCAGCGCGGCTTCGTGCCCAACAGCGACATGCGGAGCTGGACGCTCAACGCCGGTCTCGGCCTGATTCTCGGCGAGAGCACCTTCGGCGCTGCGATCGGCTGGTACGATACCAATTACGGCGTCATCAAACGCCCCGGCCTCAAGCATGAGCACGGCGGCGAGGAAGGCGAAGACCACGGCGGCGAGGAGGAGAAGGAGGAAGAAAACGTCCGCATCGACCTCCAGCAGTTCCGCGCAGACTTCAAGGGCGACATCTACCTCGGCGACGGGGCGCTCGAGCGGCTGAAGGTGCGGGTCGGCTATTCCGACTACACCCACACCGAGTTCGAGGGCCCGGGCGAGGTCGGCACCGTGTTCGACAGCACCAGCATCGAAGCGCGTGCAGAGCTGGTGCAGAACGCCGCCGGCGTGCTGCGCGGCGCGACCGGCGTCCAGTTCCTGCACCGCGATTTCAGCGCCGTCGGGGCGGAAGCCTATGTCCCGCCGAACCTCACCGATCAGCTCGCGGTCTTCACCCTGCAGGAGTGGGGCACCGGCTCGGTCCAGATCGAGGCCGCGGCCCGCGCCGAATTCACCGACGTCGAGGCCCAGACCGTCGGCATCGCGCGCGACTACGAGACCTTCTCGGGCGCGCTCGGCCTCGTGTACCAGGGCATCGAGGGTGTCCGCATCGGCATCAACGGCTCGCGCGCCGAACGGGCGCCGAGCGCCGAGGAGCTGTTCTCTGACGGACCGCACATCGCCACCCAGGCCTTCGAGGTTGGCGACGCGGACCTTCGGACCGAACGCGCGTGGGGCCTCGAGGCCTATGCCCGCGGCAGCATCGGTGCGGGGACCTTCAACCTCACCGCCTACCGCCAGTGGTTCGACAACTACATCTTCCTCGAGGATACCGGCGCTGAGGAGGACGACCTGCCGGTGTTCCAGTATCTCCAGCAGGATGCCGACTTCTGGGGCTTCGAGGCCGAACTCAACTACCCGGTGATCGACACCGGGAGCTTCCGCCTGATGACCGACCTGCGCGCCTCATACACCGAGGCCGAGCTCGCCGACGGCACCGCCGTGCCGCGCATCCCGCCGCTGGCGCTGCTGGGCGCGCTGGAGGCCCAGACCGATGCCTTCGACGTGCGCGGCGAGGTGCAGTGGTTCGGCGAACAGGACCGCGTGACCGCCTTCGAGACGCCGACCGACAGCTTCACGCTGGTCAACGCGCTCGTTGCCTGGCGGCCCTTCACGCAGAACCGCAACGTGACCGTGCTGGTCGCTGCCGACAACATCTTCGATGTCAACGGCCGCCGCCATGCGAGCTTCACGAAAGACTTCGTCCCGCTGATCGGGCGGAACTTCCGGGCGAGCGTGCGCCTCAGCTTCTGAGCCTTACCCTCCCCGCGAGGGTCGCAATCGGGGCAGTCGGCCAGAGAGATCTGGTGTCCGGCTGCCCCTTTTGCATGGGCGCTAGAAACCTGCAGCCCGCAGCACGATCCACACCTCGCCGACAAGGCTGAAGCCGAAGACCGTGATCGCGGCGCTCACCGCGCGGAAGCTCGCCAGCCGCCGGCCCTCGCCCGGCACCAACGGGAAGACCGGGCGCAGCAGCAGCGCCACGTCGCGGGCGTGAAGCACAAGCCAGGCGGCCGAAAGCAGCGAGGCGGCGGAAAGCAGCGCGATCAGCACTTGCATCTGAAGCAGGGTCACGGGGGCAGGCCTTTCGTCGCAGCGACGCCCCTCCACCTGCCTCAACACCGCAGGCCCCCGGCAGGTTCCCCCACCCGCCGGAGCCTACGCAACCTTACGTTTCGACCGCGAAGGTCAGCTCGGCGTGCTCCTCGAGCCGCTTGACCAGATCCTCGCCGAGGAAGGCCCCCGGCGTGCCGATGCCGCCCGGCTTGGTGCAGGAAAGCAGCGCAATCCCGGTTTCGCTGAGCATCCGGCTGGTCGAGCCGTAGCCGGGATCGTAGCGGCCCTTCACGCCATACTGGAGCCGCTGACCATCGGGCATGTCGGCCACGAACACCACGTCGTAGAAGCCGTTCTCGCGCTCCTCCTTGGTCGGCCCTTCGCCCGGCTTGGGGGGCTTGGCGCCGAAGGGGTTCTTCATGAATTCGAGCGCCGCATTGGCCGCCGCCTTGCCCGCCTCGCCGGGGCTGGTCAGCATCATCTCGTCGTACTGGAAATCCTTGCCGTAGGGGTGGCCGAGCAGGAAGTTGGTGCGGTGCACGTTCTTGGTGTTGATCGGCGCCATCACGAAGGGCGCGGACCACTTGCCGAGATCGTCCTCGTAGCTCGGGATCATGCCCGAGGGCTGGTCCGGCCCCTCGAAGCCCGGGGTGAGGGCAAAGGGGTTCCGCAGCGTGGCGATCACCGACATGTCCTTGGCGGCAGCCTTCATCGTCGCCCCGAGGCTCGCCGCGGTGCCGCCCGAGAAGGTACCCTGCATCGCGCCGACACGGCCTCGGATGCGCGGGGCGGGCTTGCCGAAGCGTTCCACGCAGGCCTTCTGGGTCATCATCACGCCGAGATCGAAGGGGATCGAATCGAACCCGCTCGAAAAGCAGATGCGCGCGCCGGAGGCTTCGGCGGCAGCCTGATGCTCGGCGATCTTGGCCGCCATCCATGCGGGCTCGCCACAGAGGTCGGCATAGTCGGTGCCGGTCGTGACGCAGGCGGCGACGAGCTTGTCGCCATAGAGCTGGTAGGGGCCGACGGTGGTGAGGACCACGCGGGTGCGCCGGCACATGGCTTCGAGGTCGGCATCGTCATCGGCATTGGCGACGACGAGCGGGGTCGAAGCGGGCGCGCCGATCAGGTCGCGGACTTCCTCCAGCTTGGCGAGGCTGCGCCCGGCCATCGCCCACTTGGGGCCATCGTCACGGCTGCCGTAATGGCTGGCGAGATACTCCGCCACCAGCCGCCCGGTGTAGCCGGTGGCGCCATAGACGATGATGTCGAATTCGCGGGTGCTCATGCATGCTCTCCTTTGGCTGGCGTGTTGCCACGCACCGCCGCACGGGGCCAGACCAAATCGGCAAGTCCAGACGTGGAAAAGCGGACAAAGCGGACACCGTGTCCACTTGATGCAACGTGGTATTGGCTAACTATACCAGTGCGTTGCGCGTCGTTGGTCGAGGCGGACGGACAGGGAAGCGGGGCCTTCATCACAGCAGCAAGGGCCTTTCGGACGCGAAGACCCCCGAGGCTAACCGGTCTGGCTGTCTGTAGGAAAGGTTGCCCTAAAGCCTCGGCAGCGTCACCCCGCGCTGGCCCATGTATTTTCCGGCGCGGTCCTTGTAGCTGGTCTCGCAGCGCTCGTTGCCTCGCAGGAACAGGAACTGGCACGCGCCCTCGTTGGCGTAGATCTTGGCGGGCAGCGGCGTGGTGTTCGAGAATTCGAGCGTCACGTGCCCTTCCCAGCCCGGCTCCAGCGGGGTGACGTTCACGATGATCCCGCAACGCGCATAGGTGCTCTTGCCGAGGCAGATCACCAGCACGTCCTCCGGCACGCGGAAATATTCCACCGTGCGGGCGAGCGCGAAGCTGTTGGGCGGGATGATGCAGACATCGGTCTCGCGGTCGACGAAGCTCTTGGGATCGAACTGCTTGGGATCGACCACCGAGGAATCGACATTGGTGAAGATCTTGAACTCGGGCGCGACCCGCGCGTCGTAGCCGTAGGACGAGAGGCCATAGGAGATCACCCCGTCCCGCCGCTGTGCCTCGACGAAGGGCTCGATCATGCCGTGTTCGAGCGCCTGAGCGCGGATCCATTTGTCGGAGAGAATCGCCATGGGGAAAGGGATTCCCGATGGCGCGCGCAGGGGCAAGGGTGGCGGCCCGACATATCCCCCTTCCCGAAAATGCGCACGCAGCGCCGCCTAACAGCATTTGTCACGAGCCTGTCCGCAGGGACATGCTATCAAGGCCTTGCGACCCGAGGGGCCCTCCGGCCCCTGACTTCAAGCCCCCGCCCTCACCGGCGGGGGCCTTTTTTGCGGACCCCGCTCAGGCCGGGGCGAAGCGCGCCCAGACGGGCAGGTGGTCCGAGGCGGCGGCGGCAAGCGCGCTGCGGTGCACCCCGCAGTCCTCCACCCGCAGGCGCTCGCAATGCAGGATCCGGTCGAGCCTGCCGAGCGGACGGCGACTGGGGAAGCTCGGTCCGGGATCGAGCAGGGCGAAATGCCGCCCGAATTCGCGAAAGCACCCGGCGGCCGCGCGCCATTCGTTGAGATCGCCCATCAGCACCGTGGGCCGCGCGCTGCGGGCCGCATCGGCGAGCGTCGCGATCGCGCGGGCCTGGCGCACCCGCCACAGGCCCGACAGGTCGAGATGCATCCCGAACACCGTCAGTCCGGCATCGCCGAGGCCGAGCGTCGCCGTCACCACCCCGCGCGGTTCGAGGCAGGGGATGTGGATGATGTCGTGGTGCTCCACCGCGATGCCCTGCCGCACGAGGATCGCGTTGCCGTGCCAGCCCATCGAATCGTGCTGCACGTCGAGCGGCACGGGGACGTAGTCGGTGTGGCTCTCGATCATAAAGCGCGGCAGCACCGAGGCGCGGGTGCCGAACCTGAGGTCGGCTTCCTGCAGGCACACCACGTCCGCGCCCACCTCGTTCAGCACATTGAGGATGCGCCCCGGATCGCGCCTGCGGTCGGTGCCGACACCCTTGTGGATGTTGTAGCTGGCGACCGTGAAGGTGCGGCGCGTCGGAGCGGCTTCGTGCATCGGCCGCAGGATAGGCCCGGCGAGTCCATTTCGATAGAGCCAAGCGCGCGCTTCGGCGCAAGCTTGCGGCATGACGTATGGCGCGCGGGTTCTTTATGCCTTCGACGGCGGTGCCGGGGGCGACTGGGCGGTGACCGGCATGACGACGCTGGCAGGGGAGAGCCTCCCCGCTGCCCGGGGCCTGTCGGTCCGGCCGGGGGAGCGCGCGCCTGCGGCGGGAACCGTGTGGACGCTTTCGGGCGTCGCCAGCCACCTGCGCTACACCCTGCGCGAGGAATTTGCCGCGCTGTCGGCGCGCGGCAGTCCGCTCGGGCGCGGCGAGGCGCGGCGGGCGGCGTTGATTCCCATCAGCAAGTCCGAGGCATGGTGGGCGCTGGCGCAGGACGAACGCCGCCGGATCTACGAGGAGCAGTCGCGCCACACCTCGATCGGGATGGAATACCTGCCGCAAGTCGCCCGCCGGTTGCACCACGGCCGCGACCTGGGCGAGCCCTTCGACTTCCTCACCTGGTTCGAATTCGCCCCGGAGCACGAAGGGATGTTCGACGAACTCCTCGCCCGCCTGCGCGCGAGCGAGGAGTGGCGTTACGTGAGCCGCGAGATCGACATCCGATTGACGCGGGCGCTCTAACCCGCCGCCAGCAGGCTCGCGTTGCCGCCGGCCGCCGTGGTGTCGATGCAGGTCACGCGCTCGGTCGCGAAGCGGGCGAGGTAGTGCGGGCCGCCGGCCTTGGGCCCTGTGCCGGAAAGGCCCTCGCCGCCGAAGGGCTGGCTCTCCACCACCGCACCGATCTGGTTACGGTTGACGTAGAAATTGCCCACCTTGGCACGCGCCTGCACGAAGCGCCGGGTCTCGGCGATGCGGCTGTGGAGGCCGAGGGTGAGGCCGAAGCCGGTGGCGTTGATGTCCTCGATCACGCGGCCGAGTTCCCCCGCGCGGAAGCGCACGACGTGGAGCACCGGGCCGAATTGCTCGCGTTTCAATTCGCCGATGCCGCCCAGTTCGATGATCGTCGGCGCGACGAAGCAGCCCTTGCCCGTGCCTGGCGGCAGGGGCAGGCGCTCGACCTTGCGCCCGCTCGCCTCGCTGCGGGCGACGTGTCGTTCGAGCGCGGCGCGCGCGTCCTCGTCGATCACCGGGCCGACATCGGTGGCGAGGTCTGCCGGGTCGCCCACGGTGAGCGCCGCGAAGCCGCCGCGGATCATCGCCAGCATGGGTTCGGCGATGTCCTCCTGGAGGTAGAGCACCCGGAGCGCCGAGCACCGCTGACCGGCGCTCTGGAAGCTGCTCGCCAGCACGTCGCGCACCACCTGTTCGGGGAGCGCCGAGCTGTCGACGATCATCGCGTTCTGCCCGCCGGTCTCGGCGATCAGGGTGGCAATGGGGCCATCGCGGTTGGCGAGGGCGCGGTTGATCGCCCTTGCCGTCTCGGTCGATCCGGTGAAGGCAACCCCCGCGAGGCGCGGGTCGGCGGTGATCATCTGCCCCACCGGGCCGGCGCCCGGGAGCAGCTGGAAGGCCTCGGGCGGGATCCCCGCCTCGTGGCAGAGCTTCACCGCGAGCGCGGCAATCAGCGGGGTCTGCTCGGCAGGCTTGGCAATCACGCTGTTGCCCGCCGCCAGCGCCGCGCTCGCCATGCCGATGAAGATCGCGAGCGGGAAGTTCCACGGGCTGATCGTGGCGAACACCCCGCGTCCGTGGAGCGAGAGGCTGTTCTCCTCGCCGGTCGGCCCCGGGAGGATCACCGGCGCGGCGAACTGGCGACGCGCCTCGGCGGCGTAGTAGCGCAGGAAGTCGACCGCCTCGCGCAGCTCCAGCACGGAATCGAGCAGGGTCTTGCCCGCCTCGCGCTGGCACAGGCTGAGGAATTCGGCGGTGTGCGCCTCGAACAGGTCGGCGGCCTCCTCCAGCAGCAGCGCGCGGGCCTTGCCGCCGAGTGCGTCCCAGCCGGGCTGGATCGCGGCGGCGCGGGCGAAGGCGGCATCGACCTCTTGCGGAGTGGCGTCGCGGCGGGTGCCGACCACCTGCGCCATGTCGTGCGGGCTGGTGATCGGCGCGATCTCGCCCGCGCTTGCGGCGGGGAAGGTCGGCTCGGCACGCCAGTGGACGCCCTCGAGCAGCTTCAGGCGCTCCAGCAGGGGAGCGCGCACCAGCGGGTCGGAGAGGTCGATCCCGGCGCTGTTGCGGCGCGCGCCGAAGATGTCGGCAGGCAGCGGGATCGCAGGGTTGCGGCGCGGGCGCATCGCCGCGAGTTCCGCCACCGGATCGCCGACCAGCTCCTCCGCCGGAATGTCGGCATCGCCCATCCGGTTCACGAAGCTGGTGTTGGCCCCGTTCTCGAGCAGACGCCGCACCAGATAGGCGAGCAGCTCCTTGTGCCCGCCGACCGGCGCGTAGATGCGCACCGGGGTACGCTGGTTGCCCTCGAGCGCATGGAGCGCGTCATAGACTTCCTCGCCCATGCCGTGCAGGCGCTGGAATTCGAACGGCTTGCCCTCGCTGAGATGCTTGATCGCGCCGATGGTGTAGGCGTTGTGCGTGGCGAAGGCCGGGCGGATCACGTCCGAATGCTCGAACAGCCGCGCCGCGCAGGCGAGGTAGCTGACGTCGGTCGCGACCTTGCGGGTGAACACCGGATAGTCGGCATAGCCGCCGACCTGCGAGAGCTTCACCTCGCTGTCCCAGTAGGCGCCCTTGACCAGCCGCACGAACAGCCTGCGCCCGTGCCGCCGCGCGAGCTTGCCCGCCCAGTCGCATACCCACAGGCCGCGCTTCTGGTAGGCCTGGATGGCAAGGCCGAAGCCCTCCCACCGGCTGCCGTCCGGGCGGCGGAAAAGGTCGTCATCGGCGACCAGTTCCTCGATGATGTCGAGGCTGAGTTCGAGCCTTTCGGCTTCTTCCGCGTCGATCGTAAAATGGATGTCGGCATCGCGCGCGCGCACCGCGAGATCGCGGATCACCGGCACCATCGCCGCCTTCGCCTCGTCCGCATGGAAGAAATTGTACTTGGGGTGCAGCGCCGAGAGCTTGACCGAGATCCCCGGCGAGCCTGCGACACCCGCCCCCGCCTCGCGCGCCAGCCGCGTCAGGGCGCTCTCGTAGGCCTGCCGGTATTTCTCGGCGTCCTCGAAGGTCATCGCCGCCTCGCCGAGCATGTCGAAGGAGTGCGTGATCCCCCGCGCGCGTTCGGGCGCGGCGCGCTTCAGCGCCTCGTCGATGGTGCGGCCGAAGACGAACTGGCCGCCGAGGATCTTCATCGCCTGCGCGGTGGCGGTGCGGATCACCGGCTCGCCCAGCCGGTTCATCGCCCGCTTGAAGGCGCTGCCCAGCCCCTTCTGCCGCGCATCGGGCGGATCGAGCACTTCGCCCGTCAGCATCAGCGAGAAGGTCGCGGCGTTGACGAAGGTCGAGGAGCTTTCGCCGAGATGCTCGCCCCAGTCGATCTGGCCGATCTTGTCCTTGATGAGGGCATCGGCGGTGGCCGCATCGGGCACGCGCAGCAGCGCCTCGGCTAGGCACATCAGGGCAATGCCTTCCTCGGTATCGAGGCCGTATTGCTGGAGGAAGGCGTCGATCCCGGAGGCTTTCTTGGCCCGCGCGCCCTCGATCAGGTCGATCGCCAGCCGCGCCGCGCCCGCGTGCACCCGCGCCGCGGGGGCGGCCTGTTCGAGCCGCTCGGCGATGCAGGCCTCCTCCTCCTGGCGATAGGCACGGCGCAGGTCGGTGCGGTCGATTGCGGGGGCGGGCGAGTAGTCGGCCATCTGGTTTCACCTGAAACGATTCGCGGGGCAATGCCCGGCCCTCTGGACCTGCGAAGGCTGCGCTTCAAGCGCCGGTTTTGCAACGGCCCGCTTGCCCGCCGCGCCGGGCCCGTTTAGCTTCGCGCTGCGATCAACAGGGGCCCCACACGATCATGCGGATGTTCTGCTTCCACTGCCGCGACGGCGAAGACGGCGGCCGGCTGCGCGCGATCCACCGGCCCGCGCATCTCGAGTTCATCCACGCCAATGCCGATCATTTCGTGATCGTCGGGCCGCTCAAGCGCGCCGATGGCCTGATCATCGGATCGCTGCTGATCGTGAAGGCCGAGGACGAGGCCGCCGCGCGCGCCATTCTGGCGGACGATCCCTACCTCACCGGCGGGGTGTGGCAGCTGATCCGGGTCGACGAGTTCTCGCCCCTGCTGGGCGACTGGGCCTAGGCTCTCAGGCCAGCGCGTCCTCGGGCTGGGCGGTGCCGTTGGCGCGGTTCCACCTGACCGAGGACCAGAAGGCGAGGCCGATCAGCACCGCGCCGATCACCCCGGTGATGACCTCGGGGATGTGGACGAAGGTGTTGAGGTACATGATCACCGCCAGCGCGATGATCGCATAGAAGGCGCCGTGCTCGAGATAGCGGTATTCGCTCATCGTCCCCTTGTTGACGAGGAAGATCGTCATCGAACGCACGAACATCGCGCCGATGCCGAGGCCGATGGCGATGATGATGAGGTTGTTGGTGAGCGCGAAGGCACCGATCACCCCGTCGAAGCTGAAGCTCGCATCGAGCACTTCGAGATAGAGGAACGCCCCGAAGCCCGCCTTGGCGACGTCGCCCGTGGTGGGCGTCGGCGGTTCGAGCAGGTGGTTGACGATCTCGACCGCGAGATAGGTCAGCAGGCCGGCGATGGCCGCGATGAGGAAGGTCAGCGCCTCCTCCCCGGGCAGCACGCTTGCCACTGCCCAGGTCCCGGCCAGCACCACGCCGATGGCGATCGCCTCGATATTGGCGACCTTGGCGAGCGGGCGCTCGATCGCCTCGATCCAGTTCACTTCCTTCTCGGCATCGAAGAAGTACTTGAGGCCGACCATCCCGAGGAACGCGCCCCCGAAGCCCATCAATCCGACGTGCGCTTCGCTGACGATGCGCTGGTATTCGGCCGGTTCGTTGAGCGCGAGCTGCATCGCCTCCACCGGGCCGAGCGCGGCAGCGACCATCACGATAACCAGCGGGAAGACGATCCGCATCCCGAACACCGCGATGGCGATCCCCCAGGTCAGGAAGCGCCGCTGCCAGACCGGGTCCATGTCCTTGAGGATCGAGGCGTTGACCGCGGCATTGTCGAAGGACAGCGAGACTTCGAGCACCGCCAGCACCGCGCAGATCCACACGATGCCGAGCATCCCGTCGATCGTGCCGGTCAGCTCCCAGCCATACCAGCCGCCCAGCACGAGGCCGGCGAGAGTGAACAGCAGCGAACCACCGAAATGCTTGAACATGGAATTTCCTGTCAGAATGCTCACGCGCTCTTAGTGCGCGGTGCGGGCGTGATCTAGATGCCGAAGCTGCCCTTCAGCCCGTCGATGACATATTGTGCCGCAAGCGCGGCAAGCAGAACGCCGAGCAGGCGGGTGATGACCGCCTCGACCTTGTCGCCGAGCAGCCGGATCAGCGGTCCGGCGGCGACCAGCGCGGCGGCGGTGATGGCGAGCACCGCGGCGAGCGCGGCAAGCACCTCGATCATCTCGGGCCAGCCCTCGGCCTCGTTCATCAGCAGCATCACCGCCGCGATCGCGCCCGGGCCGGCGAGCATCGGCATCGCCATGGGGAAGACCGAGACATCCTCGATCTCGGGGGTGGCGGCGATCTTCTCGGCGCGTTCCTCGCGGCGCTGGGTGCGCTTCTCGAACACCATGTCGAAGGCGATGAAGAACAGCATCAGCCCGCCCGCGATGCGGAAGGAGTTCAATTCGATATGAAGCGCGCCGAGCAGTTGCTGGCCGAACAGCGCGAAGACGAGGAGGATGATCGCCGCAATCCACGTCGCCCGCAGCGCCATGCTGCGCGCCTGGGCGGGCGATGCGCCCTTGGTCAGCCCGGCATAGATCGGCGCGCACCCCGGCGGGTCGATCACCACGAACAGGGTGACGAAGGCGGAAAGGAAGAGTTCGGTCAGGACCATCTGGGCAAGCTCGCGCGCCCCCTCACATCAATCGGCGGTCGGCACAAGGCTTTGTTCGATGGCGGTGACCCAGCGGCCCTGGTGGAAATAGTCGGCGGCGGCATAGCGGGTGCCGTCGGCGCGGTGCTCCCAGCGCCAGCGCAGCGTGCCGTCGCGCGAGAGGCGGGCGTCGGCCTTGCCTTCCTCGCCCACGGGGACCGCGGGCGGCGGCGGGGTTCCGGCGCCCCCGCGCGGGCAGGTGGCGACAAGGCCCTGCACCGCGTCGATCTCGGTCACGACGATATCGCCCGGCCGCGCCTCGGTTTGCTTGCGCGGCGGGGGCTGGGGCACGTCGTCGCCGCCGGCGTCGAAGACATAGCGGTAGTCGCCGGAAGGCTGGCGTTCCCAGACCGTGACGAAATTGCCGACCTTGCCATCGGGATCGCGATAGCGGCCCTGGCTGACCGCGAGCGCCCCGTCGCAGCTCATCACCACGATGCGCGGCTGCCACTGGACGGCCTCGGGAGGATCGGTCTGGGTGGCGAGCCAGGGTTCGATGAGGAAGGGGCCGTTCCCCCCGTGGAGCAGCGCGCCGGGGGCGGCGAACAGGCGGAAGGCGGTCCACTGCCCGCGCTCCCTCGCCGCGCGCGAGAAGGCGAGTTCGGCGGCGACGATGTTGCTCGGCTGGGCCGCGCCCGGCGCGACTGCGAGCGCGCGGTCGATCATCGCCATCTGGCGCTTGTTCGGCTTGGGCGGCCCTCCACCCCCTGCGCAGGCGGCAAGCGAGAGTGTGAGAAGAAGGCTCAAAGCTACGACCCGCATCCGTATCTCCGTTCGCCCTGAGCTTGTCGAAGGGCCGTACTTCCTGTTTCTCGAACTCTGAAGAAAAGACGGTCCTTCGACAAGCTCAGGACGAACGGGTTAGATCCCGGAAGGAGCGTCCATCCCCGCGTGCCTGTGCGCCGCGACCAGTGTATTCCTGAGCAGCACCGCGATGGTCATCGGCCCGACCCCGCCCGGCACGGGCGTGATCGCACCCGCCACGCCAAGCGCTTCGGCATAGGCGACATCGCCGACGAGGCGACCCTTCGGCCTGTCCTCGGTGGGCGGCAGACGGTTGATGCCGACATCGATCACGGTCGCGCCCGGCTTGATCCAGTCCCCGCGCACCATCTCCGGCCGGCCGACCGCGGCGACCACGATATCGGCGCGGCGCACCACCTCGGGGAGGTCCCGCGTGCGGCTGTGCGCGATGGTGACGGTGGCGTTGGCGTCGGTCAGCAGCTGGGCCATCGGCTTGCCGACGATGTTCGACCGGCCGATCACCACGGCCTCCAGCCCGCTGAGGTCGCCGAGGTGATCGCGCAGCAGCATAAGGCAACCCAGCGGCGTGCAGGGGACGAAGCCCTCCTGCCCGACGCTGAGCCGCCCGGCATTGATGACGTGGAACCCGTCCACGTCCTTGTCGGGATCGATCGCGGCGATCACCGCCTGTTCGTCGAGCCCCTCGGGAAGCGGCAGCTGGACGAGGATGCCGTCGACCTCCGGATCGCGGTTCAATCGCTCGATCAGCACCAGCAGCTCGGCCGCGCCGGTGGTGGCGGGCAGGCGGTGCTCGAAGCTTGCGATCCCGGCCTCGATGCAGGCGCGGCCCTTGGCGCCGACATAGACCTGGCTCGCCGCGTCCTCGCCCACCAGCACCACCGCAAGCCCCGGGCGCCGGCCCGCGTGCAGGGCGAAGGCCTCCGCCGCCGCGGCGATGCGCGCACGAAGCCCGTCCGCGAAGCCCTTGCCGTCGATCCGCACCGCCTCCGGCATCAGGCGAGCGCGCCCTGGAGGATGTAGCCGACGGCGTTGAGCAGCATCAGGAACACCATCGGCGAGAAGTCGATCGCGCCGGTATCGGGCATGACCTTGCGGATCGGGCGCAGCGCCGGCTCGAACAGGCGGGACAACGCATCGTGCACGGCATAGGCGAACTGGTTGCTCGGGCTGACGACGTTGAAGGCGAAAAGCAGGCCGATGATGAACCAGATGATCAGCAGCATGTTGGCGGTGTTCACCACCATAATGAAGATCTGGAGAAGTGCGTCAGTCATGGCGATCCGTGTTCCGTTGCGAAGGGCGCTCGGCTCGCATCTGGCGAGCCGCCGCGCGCGGTCAAGTCCCGTGAGGGCGTATTAGCCGCTTAATACGCCTCGCGCCATAGGCCTGTTCGGGCTCAGGCCCGCACCAGCGTGCCGGCGCCGCGGGCGGTGAAGAATTCGAGCAGCATCGCGTGGCCCACCCGGCCATCGAGCACCACCGCCGCCTCGCAGCCGGATTGCACCGCCGCGACGCAGGTTTCGAGCTTGGGCACCATGCCGCCGCGGATCACCCCGTCCTCGCGCAGCCGCGCGATGTCGGCGGGGGTGAGGTCGGTGAGCAGCTCGCCCCCGGCGCCGAGCACGCCCGGCACGTCTGTCAGCAGGAACAGCCGCGCCGCGCCCAGCGCCGCAGCGATCGCGCCGGCCATGGTGTCGGCGTTGATGTTGTAGGTCGCCCCGTCCTCGCCGGGCGCGATCGGGGCGATCACCGGGATCATGCCGGCGGCCACCATCGTGTCGATCACGGTGGTGTCGACGCTCGCCGGCTCGCCCACGAAGCCGAGGTCGACCGCCTGTTCGATGTTGCTGTCGGGATCGCGGGTGGTGCGCGAGACCTTGCGCGCGGTCACCAGCCCGCCGTCCTTGCCCGAGATGCCGATGGCCTTGCCGCCCGCGCCGGCGATCCAGCCGACCAGCTCCTTGTTGATCGCGCCCGAGAGGACCATCTCGGCGACCTGCGCCGTCGCCGCATCGGTCACGCGCAGGCCATCGACGAAGGTGCTCTCCACCCCCAGCCGCTTCAGCATCTGGCCGATCTGCGGGCCGCCGCCGTGGACCACCACCGGGTTGATGCCGACGGCCTTCAGAAGCACGATGTCCTCCGCGAAATCGCGCGCCGCCTCAGGGTCGCCCATCGCGTGGCCGCCGTATTTCACCACGAAGGTCCGCCCGGCATAGCGCTGGAAATAGGGCAGCGCCTCGATCAGCACTTCGGCCTTGAAGAGTTCGGGCGTGTCCGCGCCCGAGCGGGGCGGCGTGTGGTTGAGTTTTTCGGTCACCGGCGTTCATTCCCCCCGCGCGCACCTCGCGCTTTCGGGCCGCGCCCTAGCGGCTCGCGCGCGCGGGGCCAAGCGGCTTGGTGCCTTCGGTAACCCCTGATTAGGCATTTCAGCCGCTTGGTGCTATCATCGCGCCTCGAGAGAGGTGAACATGGCCGACAAGGACAGTGCGACACCACCGGCCGGCGCTTCGGCTGCCGATCCCGAAGGCGGGGGCCGCAGGCAGGGCGACCGGCGCAAGGCCCAGCTCCCCATCGAGGGCGAGGACCGCCGCAAGGGCGAGCGCCGCTCGGGCACCGACCGGCGAAGCTCGGCGCGCGGCGAGGCGCTGGACTAGCGTCCCCTGGCGGGTTGCGGGGGGAGCATCGCCTCATGCCCCCGCCCGCATGGGACCGGTGATCCCTCCCGGATCGCTATTCGGCCGGTGCCTGCTCCAGCATCGCGGCGATATCGTCGAGCAGGCGCAGCCGTTCGCGCTTCAGTTCCTCCAGCCGCTCGTCGCTCGCCGCCTCGGCCTCGCATTCGATGCGGTGGATCGTGCGGTTCACTTCGTGATGCCGCTCGGCGAGGCGCGCGAAATGGGCATCGGTGAGCTTCAGGCGGTGGAGTGCGGCGGCATCCTCGGGAAAGGTGTCGGCCAGTTCGTTGGGCGTGTGTGCGGACATGTCGTGTCTCCCCTTGTGGTGCCCCACGCCTAGCCGCTTCGCCCCCCTAGGCGTTTGACCGGGGTCAAATTCACTGGAACGAAACCGCCGGGCCGCTATTCTCCGCCGCGGGATAACAGCATGACACGACCGGCCCCCTTCCGCCGCCGCTGGCTGGCGCTTGCCGCCGCACCTCTTGCCGCCCTTGGCGCGCTGGCGCTCTGGCCGGAGGCCGGCGAGGCGCAGGACAGCGAGGGCCGGGGCGAGCCGCACCGCGCGCTCTTCCCGGTGTGCTCCGGGCCGGTGCGCGTCACCTGCGTCGTCGACGGGGACACGATCTGGTACCGCGGCACCAAGATCCGCATCGCCGACATCGACACCCCCGAGATCGCCCGGCCCGGTTGCCCGCAGGAGCGTGCCCTTGGCGAGCGCGCGACCGAGCGGCTGCGCCAGCTCCTCAACGCCGGCGGCTTCGCGCTCGAGACGCCCCCCGGCGGCCGCACCCGCGACCGCTATGGCCGCGAGCTGCGGATCGTCACCCGCGGCGGCCAGAGCATCGGCGCGGTGCTGGTCCGCGAGGGCCTCGCCACCCGCTGGGGCGGGCCGCGCCGGCGCTGGTGCGGGGCCTAGAGGCGGACAAAGCGGACACCCTGTCCGCTTGGCGACGCGCCATTATTTCCGGCTTTTTCCGTTCGATAGCGCGGTTCCGCCGCACCGGACGGACAGGGAAAGGGGGCTTTGTTCACCCGATCATGCGGCGACTGCCGCCTGTGCGACGATTCCGAAAGAGCCGGGGGCGGGAGAGCCCCAAGCAGGTCATAGGAGCGCACGGGCTGTGTAGGAAAGTAGGCGTACTGGTGAGTGCGGTAGCGCGCAGGCCCACCCCTGACCCCTCCCGCAAGCGGGAGGGGGACAAGAGGCGCTGATACTCCCCTCCCGCTTGCGGGAGGGGCCGGGGGTGGGCCTGTCTTGTCGAGAGCCTCATTCTCCAATAACCTCCTGAAATGCCAGACTGGAAGCCCCGCGACACCGCCCGCGCCCGGTCGCTGCGGCGCGAGGCGACCCCGGCGGAGCGGGCCTTGTGGGTGTTCCTCTCCCGCAGCCAGACCGGCGCGAAGTTCAGCCGCCAGATGCCGGTCGGGCCATGGTTCGCCGACTTCCTGTGCCGAGAATTGCTGCTGGTGGTGGAACTCGACGGCTTCAGCCACGATGTCACCCCCGAACGCGACGCGCGCCGCGACGCATGGATGGCGGCGCACGGCTACACGGTGCTGCGCTTCACCAACGAGGATGTGCACAGCAATGTCGAGGGCGTCGTGAGCGCGATCCGCCAGGAAGTCGAGCGGCTGCGGGGGCTGAAAGGAAGGGCCCACCCCTAACCCCTCCCGCAAGCGGGAGGGGAAAAAGAAGCGCCAACAACTCCCCTCCCGCCTGCGGGAGGGGCCGGGGGTGGGAAAAAGCCAAGGGATCGGGCCGCGCCGATCCCCCTTCCCGCCTGCGGGAAGGGAGCGAGACTTGGCGGCTTTGCCGCCTTAGTCGCAGCGGGTTGGGCATGCGCTGAGATAACGAAAAAGGGCCCCACCTAGCAGGCGGAGCCCTTCCTTTCGTTGAGCGAAAAAGCCCCCGCAGATACTGCGGGGGCCTCATTATACTTCGTAAGGGGTGCAATTGTTTGCAGAAGTTCGTTAGGGCAAGCTCATAGCAACCTACTCCGCAGCCTCAGCCCCAAACAGCCCGGCCTCGGCCTCTTCCGCAGTGCCCTCATTCGCCGCCTTCGCCTTCTGGCGCTTGTCGAAACTCGACCACACGTCGTTCCAGTTGCCGCGGGTTGCGCCCTTCGAATATTCGGTCGCGCGGGTTTCGAAGAAGTTGGCGTGCTCCACCCCGTTCAGCAGCGGCGCGAGCCACGGCAGGGGGTGTTCCTCGATCATGTAGATCTCCTGGAGGCCCAGCTGCTTCAGGCGCCAGTCGGCGATGTAGCGGATGTAGCGCTTGATCTCCTTGGCGCTCATGCCGTCGACCGGGCCCATCTCGAAGGCGAGGTCGATGAAGGCGTCCTCGAGGCGGACGGTCTTCTGGCAGATGTCGATCAGGTCCTCCTTCACCGCCTTGGTGAGGCACTGGCGTTCCTCGCAGAAGGTGTGGAACAGCTTGATGATGCCCTCGCAATGCAGGCTCTCGTCGCGGACCGACCAGCTGACGATCTGGCCCATGCCCTTCATCTTGTTGTGGCGCGGGAAGTTCATCAGCATGGCGAAGGAGGCGAAGAGCTGGAGCCCCTCGGTGAAGCCGCCGAAGGCCGCGAGCGTGCGAGCGATGTCTTCATCCGTGTCGACGCCGAACTGGCCGAGGAAGTCGTGCTTGTCCTTCATCTCCTCGTATTCGAGGAAGGCGCTGTATTCCGCCTCGGGCATCCCGATGGTGTCGAGCAGGTGCGAATAGGCGGCGATGTGCACCGTCTCCATGTTGGAGAAGGCGGCGAGCATCATCTTGACCTCGGTCGGCTTGAAGACGCGGCCGTAGTTCTCGTGGTAGCAGTTCTGCACCTCGACATCGGCCTGGGTGAAGAAGCGGAAGATCTGGGTGAGCAGGTTGCGCTCGTGATCGGTGATCTTCTGCGCCCAGTCGCGGCAATCCTCGCCCAGCGGCACTTCCTCGGGCATCCAGTGGATCTGCTGCTGGCGCTTCCAGAAGTCGTAGGCCCAGGGATACTGGAAGGGCTTGTAGGTCGGGCGGGCTTCGAGAAGCGACATGGGCTTAGTCTCCGGTCAGGCGATCAGTATAGCATATACGGGGGTGACCCCCGCGCGGATTCAGGCGGGCCAGTAATAGGCCATGACGATCAGGCAGAAGGGCACGAGCATCGAGACCATCGCGATGTGGATCATCGCGGCGTTGCGCAGGTGGCCGGGCTGGTTGCGCTTCAACTCGCGCACCGACTGGACCGCGAACCACGCGCTGACCGCAAGGCCGATCAGTGCGACGACGAATGGCACGTTCATATCGCTTCCTCCCCCGTGGTCGCAGGGCAGGCGGGTGGCCGGCCGGGCCCCCGCCCGCGCGCTGCGGCTGCGATTACTGGCAGCTCAGGCATTCCTCGTAATCGGTCTGCTCGCCATTGGCGGCAAGCTCGATCCGGGGCGCCTCGGAGGTGTTGTCGGCCTCGACCCCGCCCGCGAACCCGGCGCGCTGCACCGACTTCGAGCGCAGGTAGTAGAGCGACTTGATGCCGCGTTCCCACGCCTGGTAGTGCAGCATCATAAGGTCCCACTTGTCGACGTCGGCCGGGATGAACAGGTTCAGCGACTGGGCCTGGTCGATATAGGGCGTGCGGTCGGCGGCGAATTCGAGCAGCCAGCGCTGGTCGATCTCGAAGCTGGTCTTGTAGACCGCCTTCTCCTCGGGTGTCAGGAAGTCGAGGTGCTGGACCGAGCCGCCGCGCTCGAGGATCGAGTTCCAGACGTTGGTCGAGTTCTTCGCCTTCTTCTCGAGCAGCTTTTCGAGGTACGGATTGCGCACGATGAAGCTGCCCGAAAGGGTCTTGTGAGTGTAGATATTGGCCGGGATCGGCTCGATGCAGGCCGAGGTCCCGCCGCAGATGATCGAGATCGACGCGGTCGGCGCGATCGCCATCTTGCAGCTGAACCGCTCCATCGCGCCCATGTCGGCGGCATCGGGGCAGGGCCCGCGTTCCTGAGCGAGCAGCATCGAGGCTTCCGAGGCCTTGGCGTGGATGTGCTTGAACATCTGGAGGTTCAGCGCCTTCGCCATCGCGCTCTCGAAGGCGACGCCCTTCTGCTGGAGATAGGAGTGGAAGCCCATCACCCCGAGGCCGACGCTGCGCTCGCGGCTGGCGGAATACTTGGCGCGGGCCATCTCGTCGGGCGCGCGGTCGATGTAGTCCTGCAGCACGTTGTCGAGGAAGCGCATCACGTCCTCGATGAACTGCTTGTCGCCCTTCCACTCTTCCCAGGTCTCGAGGTTGAGCGAGCTGAGGCAGCACACCGCCGTGCGGTCATTGCCAAGGTGGTCGATCCCGGTCGGCAGGGTGATTTCCGAGCACAGGTTCGAGGTCGAGACCTTGAGCCCGAGATCGCGGTGATGCTTGGGCATCATGCGGTTCACGGTGTCGGAGAAGACGATGTAGGGCTCGCCGGTGGCCAGCCGGGTCTCGACCAGCTTCTGGAACAGCGAGCGCGCATCGACCTTGCCGCGCTCCGACCCGTCGCGGGGGCTGCGCAGGGTGAATTCGGCGCCTTCACGCACCGCCTGCATGAACTCGTCGGTGACGAGCACGCCGTGGTGGAGGTTCAGCGCCTTGCGGTTGAAGTCGCCCGAAGGCTTGCGGATTTCGAGGAACTCCTCGATCTCGGGGTGCGAGATGTCGAGATAGCAGGCGGCCGAGCCGCGCCGCAGCGAGCCCTGCGAGATCGCCAGCGTCAGCGAATCCATCACCCGCACGAAGGGAATGATGCCGCTGGTCTTGCCGTTCAGGCCCACCGGCTCCCCGATGCCGCGGACATTGCCCCAATAGGTGCCGATCCCGCCGCCCTTCGAAGCGAGCCACACGTTCTCGTTCCAGGTGCCGACGATCCCTTCGAGGCTGTCCTCGACCGAGTTCAGGTAGCACGAGATCGGCAGACCGCGATTGGTGCCGCCGTTCGAGAGAACGGGCGTGGCGGGCATGAACCACAGGTTCGAAATGTAGTCGTAGAGCCGCTGGGCGTGGTCCTGATCGTCCGCATAGGCATCGGCCACGCGGGCAAAGAGATCCTGATAGGTCTCTCCGGGCAGCAGGTAGCGGTCGGTCAGGGTTTCCTTGCCGAAATCGGTGAGGCGCGCGTCGCGGCTCGCATCGGTGACGATCGCGAAGCGGCGGTCGTTGACCTTCTTGCTGTCGGTCTTGCCCGCATCCTTCATGGCCGTGGCCATCGCGTCCACCAGCGCCTCGCCCGCCTTGGCGGCGATCAGGGCGTCGGAGCCGGTATCCATCGTCTTCATCGTCACAGCCTTTTCATCCCCCGCACCCGCGCCGGTTTCGCTTTCATTGGTCACTTCGGTGTTCACCGCGTCATCGGGCACGTTGTCGCTCGCCTTGAAATCCATTGTCAGCCCCACTTCTCCCCCGAATCGGGACTATGGCACAAGAGGCCATGTTCCGATTCTGTTCCATACCGCCGGGTCCACAGACTTGCCAACAGGACTGCGCTGTCGCGGTCGGCAGGGCAGGTCGGTCGATCCCGTTCGTGGCGCGCTGCAGGCCCTGTGTGCCGAAGCGAGTCCTCCCTCCTTCGCTCCGCTGGGGAGCGGCAGGGATTCACCACGGCTTGGGGGTCCGATTTGCGCCGAACCACTAGATGATGAATCACCGGGGAATCCGCGTCAACGGGCGATTAAGCACCTAGTTACCATGACGGCTCCGTTTCAGAGCCGGGTCAGACCCGCGACGCGTGGAGCAAGCTTGAGTCGCGGGACCTGCAAGCCCCAAATTGAATCTGTGAAGAAAAATATGGTGATTGAATCATTCGAATCCACCCGTGAATCTTTTGCACGGGCCGGCGCATGATTGTTGCGCCCTGAACCGCCCCGATCCGTTCCGGCGCTAGGCCAGAGGCAGATCGATCGTGCAGAGGAGACCGCCGGGTTCGAAGCGAATCTGCGTGCTTCCGCCGAATTCGTAGGCGAGCTGTTCCTCGATCAGCCGCATGCCGAGGCCGGTGCGGGTCGGCGGGGTCACGGGCGGGCCGTCGCTTTCCTCCCACACCACTTCCAGCACGCTGTCGTCCGGGGGCTCGTGGCGCCAGCTGATCCGCACCCGGCCGCCGGGGATGCTCAGCGATCCATACTTCACCGCATTCGTGGCAAGCTCGTGCAGCGCCATCATCAGCGCGACCGTCACCTTCGGCGAGACGATGAGCTCGGGGCCGGCCAGCGTGAAGCGGTCGGGCCCGAAGGTCCCGGCCACGCTGCCGGCGATGCGGTCGAGCGCGGTCGGCTCCCACGCGTTGCGGGTCAGCACTTCATGCGCCTTGGACAGGGCGGTCAACCGGTTCTTGAAGCTGGCCAGCGCCGCCGCATCGCTGCCCTCGAAGGTCTGGCCCGCGATCGCCTGCACCGTTGCAAGGGTGTTCTTCACCCGGTGGTCGAGCTCGTTGATCAGCACCCGCTGATTGGCCTGCGCGCGCCTGTATTGCGAGATGTCGCGCACCTCGATGATCGTTCCGATGGTCTGGGACGCCTCGTCGCGGATCGGGCTGGCGCAGAATGCGACGGGATAGAAGTGACCGTCGCGGTGCACGAACATTTCCTCCCCGCGCGTCTGGGCATGTTCGGGGAAGGCCCGGTCGATCGCGCATTCGTGCAGCGGGAAGGGCCGCCCGTCGGGGTGGGTGTGGTGGATGATGTCGTGAAGCGGCCGGTCGAGCGCTAGGACCTCGTCGAGCGTGTAGCCGGTGAGCTCCTCGGCGGCCGCGTTCATGTAGATGCATCGCTGCCGGTCATCCATCAGGAAGATGGCGAAGGACGCGTTGTCGAGCACCGCCTGGAGCCGCAGGTTCGCATTGGCGAGCCCTGCTTCGCGCCGCCGCTCGCAGTCCGTCTCGTGTCCGCTCACGCTGACATCCTCCCTTCAGGAGACATACAGCATCAATCGCTCGCTGGTTCCCCGGCGGCAACGATGCCCCCCGCAGCGGCGTGTCCGGATCGGAGGATGATCGCGCCGTGCCTTCAGGGCACCAGCCTGCCGCCATTTCTCGGGAAAAGCCGTCGTTCCACAGGCGAAGGCTTGCGGGAAATTTGATCCCGGTCAAGGAATGCAGGGCCGATAGGGAGGACAAGACCGGCATGAAACATCGCCTCATCCTTCTCGCCCCGGCCCTGCTGCTCGCGCTTGCCGCCTGCCAGACCCCCGGCACCGACAACCCGCCGCCGATGGTGGGCAAGTCCACATCGCCCTCGCGCGACACCCGTGCACCGGCCTTCGTCGAGGCGGCGTGCGGGGGGTGCCATGCGGTCGAGCCGCCGTTCCTCTCGCCCAACCCCGCCTCGCCCAGCTTCGCGGCGATCGCCAACCGGCGGGGGCTGTCGGAAACGTCGCTCGCCAACTGGCTGGGCGAGGCGCACAATTATCCCGAGGACATGGACTTCACCCTGACCCCCGCCCAGACCCGCCAGATCGCCGCCTACATGGTGACGCTGCGCGACGCGGGCTACGTCCCCGACGAGTGAGCTTTCCTACAGACGCGGCGAGGGCTTAGGGTGCGCCCTGCTCTTTCGCATCGTCAGCCCGCCTTGCCCGCCCGGGAACAGGGAAAAACGCCGCGCACAGTGTCAACTTCGCTTTTGCGAGGCAACGCGATGAAATTACGGGGCAATTCCTGTAGGATCGCGAAGTTTACAGTGTCAACTTTGTAAACTTCGCAAGGGCCTCAGAGCCGCTCGGCCATCAGCGCCTGCATGTCCGCCTCGGGCCGCGGGCCGTAGTGCGAGATCACTTCCGAGGCGCAGATCGCCCCGCGCTTGAGGCAGCGGGTCAGGGGCTCGCCCTTGACGTAGCCCGACAGGAAGCCGGCGGCGAACTGGTCGCCCGCGCCGGTGGTGTCGACGACCTTGATCACCGGCACGGCGGCCACCTCTGCCCGTTCGCCGTGGGCGATGGCGACGGCGCCCTTCTCGCTGCGGGTGGCGACCAGCACCGGCACCTTGCCCGCCACCGCCGCGAGGCCTGCTTCAAAATCGTCCTCGCCGGTCAGGGTCGCCAGCTCGGTCTCGTTGACGAACAGGATGTCGATGACGCCTTCGTCGATCATGCTGCGGAAATCGTCGCCGTGGCGGTCGATCACGAAGCTTTCGGAGGCCGTGAAGGCGATCTTGCGGCCGGCGTCGCGCGCGACCTCGATCGCGCGGCGCATGGCGCGGCGGGGCTCCTCGGGGTCCCACAGATAGCCTTCGAGATAGAGGATCGCGCCGCTCGCGATCAGGTCCTCGTCGAGCGCGGCGGCAGGGAGGAACTGGCCTGCGCCGAGGAAGGTGTTCATCGTCCGCTCGCCATCGGGGGTGACGAAGATCAGCACGCGGCCCGTGGCCGGCTCGCCTTCCCGCGCGGGGGTGTCGAAATCGATGCCGGTCGCGCGCATGTCGTGGCGGAAGACCTTGCCGAGCTGGTCCTCGGCGACCTGCCCGATGAAGGCGCACTGGAGGCCGAGCGTGGCGAGCCCCGCCAGGGTGTTCGCCGCCGAGCCGCCCGAGACCTCGCGGGCCGGGGGCATGGCCTCGTAGAGTTCCTCGGCGCGCGCCTCGTCGATCAGGGTCATGCCGCCGCGGTTCAGCTGGAGCTCCTCGATCAGCTCCTCCTCGCAGGAGGCGATCACGTCGACCACGGCGTTGCCGATGGCGATCACGTCGTAGCGGGGCGGGGTCGGTTCGGGCACGGGCAGGTTCCTTGTCTGAGCTTGCGGGCGCCGCCTAGCGGGGTTCGGCCCCTGCGCCAAGCGATCTGTGTGCGGCGCAGCACGAGCGCGTTGACTTCGCGCGGCGGCCACCGCATCGACCCGGCGTGATGTCCGCCGTCCCTGCCGCGCTGTTGAAGGCCCTCGGCCAGCTTGGCGACCGCGCCGTTCTGGCGGTGCTGGTCAAGAGCGTGGCCGTGACGCTGGCGGTGTTCGCGCTGGCCGGCTGGGGGCTCTACGAGGGCCTCGCGGTGGTGCTGCGCGAGGAGCGGGTCGCCGCGCTCCTGCCCGAGGGCTTCGCCCCCGCCGCGCAGGCGCTCGCCGCGCTGGTGATCGGGCTGGCCGCCTTCTGGTTCCTGTTCCGCGTGGTCGCGCTGGCGGTGCTCCAGTTCTTCGCCGACGAGGTCGTGGCAGCGGTCGAGGCGCGGCACTATCCGGCGCTGGCGGGGCAGGCGCGGCCGCTGCCGCTCGCCCGCGAGGTGTCGGTCGCGGTGCGCGGGCTGCTGCGGGTGGTCGGCTACAACCTGCTGGCCCTGCCGGTGGCGGCGGTGCTGACCGTCACCGCGATCGGTCCGGCGGTGGTGTTTCTGGCGGTCAACGCCCTGCTGCTCGGGCGCGAGTGCACCGACATGGCGTGGCTGCGGCACTGCGCGGGCGACGAGCGCGGCAACCCGGTCGGCGCGGGCGAGCGGTTCCTGCTCGGCGCGGCGGTGGCGGGGCTGATGCTGGTGCCGCTCGCCAATCTCCTCGCGCCGGTGGTGGGCGCGGCGGCCGGGACGCATCTCGTGCTGCGGCGGCTGGAGGGGAGCGCGCGGCGATGATCGGGCGGGGGATACTTCTGGCCGGCCTCGCGGCGAGCGTGCTCGCAGGCTGCGCGGGCGGTGGCGGCGGATCGCCCCGCCGCCCAGCGCCTGCGCCGGGTGCGCCCCGCGGCAGCATCGTGATGGTGCCGCAGGTGATGGCGCCCGCCGGCCTCGAGGGCGTGATCGGCTCGCCCGCCGCGGCGCTCACCCGGCGCTTCGGCAGCCCGCGCATCGACCTTGCCGAGGGCGACGCCCGCAAGCTCCAGTTCGGCGGGCCGTCCTGCGTGCTCGACATCTACCTCTACCCCCTCGCCGCCGGGGCCGAACCGACCGCGACCCATGTCGCGGCGCGCATCCGCCAGGGCGGTGCGCCGGCCGATCCGGGCGCCTGCATCCGCGAGGTCGAGCGGGGGAAAGAGGCGCGGTAACGCGGTCTTAAGCCTGATCGTGCCATCACTTGGGGCGGAACCCCAGGGGAAGACCGGCATGACCACGCAATTCATCGACATCGCCCGGCGGGCGGCGGCCGACGGCCAGATCACCGCCGAGGGCCTGCTCGCGCTGCGCCGCGAGGGCTGGGGCGACGGGATCATCACCCGCGCCGAGGCTGAGGCGCTGTTCGCGGTGAACAACGCGCTCGTCGAGCGCAGCCCCGAATGGTGCGACTTCTTCGTCGAGGCGATCGGCGAGTTCGTGCTGAACGGCACCCCGCCGCGCCTGCAATGCTCGCTCGAGGAGGCCGAGTGGCTGATCAGCCAGATCGACCATGACGGCGTGGTCGACAGCATGGTCGAGCTCGAGACGATGGTACGGATCATCGAACGCGCGGAGAACGTGCCCGACCGGCTCAAGAACTACGTGCTCGACCAGATCGAGCGCGAGGTGCTGACCGGCACCGGTCCGACCCGCTGCGGCGGCGAGCTTGCCGCGACCCGCATCACCGCCGCCGAGTGCCGGATCATCCGCCGGGTGATCTTCGCCAGCGGAGGCTGCGCACCGGCGGCGGTCTCGCGCTTCGAGGCCGAGATGCTGTTCCGCCTCAAGGACGCCACCCTCGCCGAGGAGAACGCGGCCGAGTGGGACGACCTGTTCATCGACGGCGTGGCGAACTTCCTCAAGGGCTTCACCCACCAGAACGCCCAGCTCAGCCACGAACGCAAGCGCGAGCTAGAAGCCTTCATCGCCTCCGGGCACAAGGCCAACGTCGGGCGCTTCATCGGCCGGGTGATCCGCGAGGTGCCCCATGTCGGGAACCACTTCGGCCTGGTGTTCGGCAAGAAGCAACCGTCCAGCCCCGACTATGCGGCCATCGCCGCCGAGGGCGAAAAGGTCACCGACTTCGAGAGCGAATGGCTCGAGAGCATGGTCGATGCCGACGGCGAGGTCGACGAACTCGAAAGCCGCCTGATCGCGCGCCTCGCGCAGGGCGACTGACAGTTCAGCCCTTCAGAGCGGCGAAGCCGGTGCGCGCCAGCTCGCGCCAGCGGCGCTGGCGGTGGGCGTAGAACACCCGCGCGAACCGCTCGATCAGCGGGGTGAGCAGCCCCGCATCGATGTCCACGCGGTCGACATAATGCGTCGTGCCGTCATCGAGCGGCGTGATCGCGATCCAGTGGTCCCAGCGCCTGATCAGCGGTCCGTAGCCGTTGTCGCGGACGAAGCGCGTCGCGCCTTCGGGCGGCGGCTCGCTGATCACTATCGCCTGCCAGCCGATGGGGATCAGGCCGAACAGCCACATCCAGGCGCGGTATTCGCCCGGCTGCCAGATCGCGGGGAAGGCCGCGCGGCCCTTGGGCGTGAAGCGGATCAGCGGCGCGGCGACATGCATCAGCAGCGCCGAGGTGTGGACCCGCTCCCACGCTTCGTCAGCCGTGCAGGCGAGCCTGGTCGACAGGGTGACGGTGACGACCACCGCTCACACCATGAAGCTCTCGCCGCAGCCGCAGGCACCCTTGGCATTGGGGTTCTCGAACACGAAGCCGGCGGTGAAATCGTCCTCGCGCCAGTCCATGATCGAGCCCACGAGGTAGAGCACCGAAGCACCGTCGATGTAGAATACCCCGCCCGGGGTGACGATCTTCTCGTCGAACTTCGCCTCGGTGGTGACGTAGTCGACCGAATAGGCGAGGCCGGAGCAGCCGCGGCGCGGGGTCGAGAGCTTGACGCCGATCGCGCCTTCGGGGGCCTTGGCCATCAGCTCGGCGATGCGCGCCTCGGCAGAGGGCGTCAGGGTGACGGCGGCCTTGGGTGCGGCGCGCGTGGTGGTGGTGGTGTCGGTCATGTCAGCCTCTTCTGCCAGAACAGCGCGTGCCCGGTAGCGGGATCGAGCTGGTAGTCGCCGAACCCGCAGGCGGCGTAGAGATGGCGCGCGGGATTGCCGCTCAGCACTTCCAATGTGATCTTGCACGCGCCGCGCTTCAAGGCCTCGGCCTCGACGGCGGCGAGCAACGCCCTGCCGATGCCCTTGCCACGTGCGTCCGGCAGGACGGCGAGATCGTGGATGTTGACCAGCGGCGCAGCGGCGAAGGTCGAATAGCCCGTGAAGCAGTTGGCAAGGCCGACCGCCCGCTCTTCCAGACGCGCGATCAACGAGAAGGCCTGCGGGTTGGCGGCCAGATCGCCGGTCAGGCGCGCCTTGACGTCATCGCGCAAAGGCTCGCCCCCGCCCATCGGATCGCGCGCATAGGCATCGAGCAGCGCCACGACGTCGGCCGCATCGCGGGTGTCGCGGTAATCCGCGAGCGTGATGGTCAAGGCGGGTGCCAGCGTCACAGCATCCCCAGTTCGAGCCGCGCCTCGTCGCTCATCTTGTGCGGGCCCCACGGCGGGTCCCAGACGAGGTTCACCTCGGCATCGCGGATTCCCGGTACGCTGGAGACGCGCAGCTCGACCTCGCCGGGCATGGACTCCGCGACGGGGCAATGGGGCGTCGTCAGCGTCATGGTGACGGTGGCATCGGCGTTGTCGTCGACCTCGACCCCGTAGATCAGGCCGAGATCGTAGATGTTGACCGGGATTTCCGGGTCATAGATCTCGCGCAGCGCCTCGATCACGGCGGCCTGCAGGTCGCTGCCCTCGCCGCCCACCGTGTCTGCGGCAGGCTTGGCGGCGAGGAAGCCGTCGAGATAGTCGCGCTGGCGCGGGGCCGCGTCGTCCGTGTCGATCGCGTCCTGAACCCGGGCGCGGGGGGGCTTTTCGGTCGAGCTGTCCATCGCTCTCATCCTTTTCCAAAAATGCGGCGGGTGCGGGCGATCCCGGCGAGCAGCGCGTCGATGTCGGCCTCGGTCGAGTAGACCCCGAAGCTGGCGCGCGCCGTGGCGGGGACGCCGAGGTAGTCCATCAAGGGCTGGGCGCAGTGGTGCCCGGCCCTGATCGCGACATTGCTCTCGTCGAGGATCGTGCCGAGATCGTGGGGGTGAATGTCGTCGATCGCGAAGCTGACGATCCCGGCGCTGTCGGCAGGGCCGAACAGCGTGACGTCGTTCATCGCGCCGAGTTCGCGCCGCAGGCGGGCGACAAGTGCTTGTTCATGCGCATGAATCCGGTCCGGGCCGATGGCGCTGACATAGTCGGCGGCAGCCGCGAAGGCGATGGCCTCGGCGATGGCGGGAGTGCCCGCCTCGAACCGCTGGGGGCCGCTGGCGTAGGTGGTGCGTTCGAAGGTTACGCGGTCGATCATCGCCCCGCCGCCCTGATACGGGGGCATGTCGGCGAGCAGCTCCCGCTTCGCCCATAGCGCCCCGATCCCGGTCGGGCCGTAGAGCTTGTGGGCGGAAAACACGTAGAAATCACATGCCAACGACCTGACATCGACCTGCATATGCGGTGCCGACTGACAGCCGTCGAGCAGCAGCAAAGCGCCCACGCGGTGCGCCAGCGCCGCTGCGCGCGGGGCATCGAGCAGCGCGCCGGTGACGTTCGAGACATGACCCAGCGCGACCAGCTTGTGCCGCTCCGTCAGCATCGCCTTGGCAGCGTCCAGATCGATCCGGTGGTCGGCGGTCAGCGGGCAGACGTCGATGTGCGCGCCCACCTCCCCGGCCACCATCTGCCAGGGCACGATGTTCGAATGGTGCTCGGCCTGCGAGAGGAGGATGCGGTCGCCCGGCTTGAGGTTCGCCCGGCCCCAGGTCTGGGCGACGAGATTGATCGCTTCCGTCGCGCCGCGGGTGAAGACCAGCTCGTCCTCGTGCCCGCCGATGAAGCGCGCCACGGTCCGGCGCGCCGCCTCGTAGGCGAGCGTCATCTCGGCCGAGCGGGTGTAGACCCCGCGGTGGACGGTCGCGTAATCCTCGCCCAGCGCGCGGGCCATGGCGTCGATCACGGCGCGCGGTTTCTGCGCGGTGGCGGCGGTGTCGAGGTAGTGCCAAGGCTTGCCGTCATGGGTGACCATGCCGGGGAAGTCGGCCCGCAGGTTCGCAAGGGGGGCAAGGGTGGCCGCGTCGCTCACAGCTTGGCTCCCTCCAGCGCCGCCAGCGCGGCATCGAGCAGCGTCTCGCGGCTCTCCTCGTCCTCCAGCGCCACGAAGGCATCGCCGATGAAGGCCTGCACCATGAGGCGCTGCGCCGTCGCGGGGTCGACCCCGCGCGCCATCATGTAGAAGCGCGCGGCCTCATCCAGCGCGCCGACCGTCGCGCCGTGGGCGCATTTGACGTCGTCGGCGAAGATTTCGAGCTGCGGCACGGCATTGGCGCTTGCGCCCGCTTCGAGCAGCAGGCCCTTGAAGTCCTGCGCGGCGTCGGTCTTCTGCGCATGGCGCGCGACCTTGATCTCGCCGAGGAAATTGCCCGTCGCCCCGGCCCAGTGGACCGCGCGGATGGTCTGGTTTGAGGTTGCCTCGGGCTCGGCGTGGACGACCTGCGTCACGAATTCGCGGGTCACGCCCGCCCCGCCGATGGTGACGCCGCCGAATTCGAAATGCGCACCCCTTGCGAGGTGCACTTCCAGTTCGACCCGGGTGTAGTCGCTCCCCGCATTGGTCACGAAGAACGCCGCCCGCGCGCCCTCGCCCAGCTGGACGCGGAAGCGGTGCAGTTCGGGTTCGCCCGAACCGACCACGAGGCAGCGCGTCAGGCTCTCGCCAGCGGGGACGTCGATCGCCTGCCACTGGTCCAGCGCCGCCACGCCAAGCCGCGCCACCGCGTCCATATCGGCATAGCGCCACGCCTCATCGCGGCGCGTGGGGAGAGTGGCTGTCGTCACGCCATCACCGCGTCATAGCCCTCGGCCTCGAGCCTGAGAGCGAGTTCCGGCCCGCCGGTCTCGACGATGCGGCCGCCCGCAAGGATGCTCACCTTGTCCGGCTTCACCACGTCGAGCAGGCGCTGGTAGTGGGTGATGAGCAGCACGCCCTTGTCGGGGCTGCGCATGATCGCATTGATGCCCGCACCCACGATCCTGAGCGCGTCGATGTCGAGGCCGGAATCGGTCTCGTCGAGCACCGCGAAGGCGGGATCGAGAATGCCCATCTGCACCATCTCGGCGCGCTTCTTCTCGCCGCCCGAGAAGCCGACGTTCACCTGCCGCTTGAGCATTTCCATGTCCATCTTCAGCAGGCCCGCCTTCTCCTTGGCGAGCTTCAGGAACTCGCCGCCGCTCAGCGGCTCCTCCCCGCGCGCCTTGCGCTGGGCGTTGAGGGCCTCGCGCAGGAACTGGACGTTGGAGACGCCCGGGATCTCGACCGGATACTGGAAGCCGAGGAACAGCCCCTTGGCCGCGCGCTCGTGCGGTTCCAGCGCCAGCAGGTCCTCGCCCCGGAAGGTCACGCTGCCCGCGGTCACCTCGTAACCGGGCTTGCCGCCGAGCACGTTGGAGAGGGTCGATTTGCCCGCACCGTTGGGGCCCATGATGGCATGGATCTCGCCCGCGGGGACGGTGAGGGTGAGGCCCTTCAGGATCGGCTTTTCGCCGACGCTGGCGTGAAGATTGTCGATGATCAGCATTACTTGCCGTCCTTGTCCTGTTCCTGCGCCGCAGGGGCGGTGGCATCGGTGCGCGCCTTGACGACGCTTGCATCGCGCAGTTCGATCACCAGCCCCTTGGGCTTGTTCGCTTCATAGGCCTCGCCCGCCGCCTCGGCCCCGGCGAGCCGCATCATGAACTGCTGGTCGAGATCGCGGCCCCGGGCGATGTGGATCGCGCCGATATTGTCGAACAGTTGCGCGACCTCGGCGGGGCTGAGGGTGGTCTTGGCCCCGGCCAGCACTTCGTTGGAATCCGCGACGGCCTTGGCCCGTGCCTCGACGCAGCGCGTCACGTCGCCGGCGTGCTGCTGCTCGAAATCGGCCTTGCCCGCGATCCGCCGGTTGGTGAGCGCGAGACAGCGGCGGTAATCGGCGACATAGGGCCGGATCAGGAAGGGATATTCGACCGTCCAGGTTTCCGGATTGTCGTTCTTGATCGCCACGGCGCTTTCGCCGGTGGTTTGCAGCGCGACGAGGGTGGCAAGGAGGCTGGCGGCGATCACGGCTTGCGGCTCCGGGGCTTGGTGGTGTCGTCACGGGCGGGTCCGCACGGCTTGGGGCGCGAATAGGTCTGCTTGGGGTTGGCCGCCTTGTGCGCGCGGGCGGCTTCCTTCTTGGCCGCGATCCGCTCGCGCATGGCGAGGGTGAGGCGCTGGAGCACCGCGTCGATATCCTCGAGGATGTCCTTCGCCGCGATCCGCATCACCTTGATGCCGACCGCCTCGAGGCTCTTGTCGCGGCGCTTGGCGAGGGTGTCGTTCTGCCCCTCCTCGTCGATCGCCAGCGCGAGCCCGAGGTTGTGGCAGTTGAAATCGACGATCGCCGAGCCGACCACGGCGTGGCGCTTGAAGGTGTAACGGCCCATGTCGGCGGCGGCGAACTTCGCCGCGAGCGCCTTGTGCGCCTCGGACGAGTGCCGCCGCAGCTCGCGCGCCTGTTCGTGCAGCGCATCGAGCCGCTTCTCCGAAATCTCCCACCCGCGGCCCTTCTTCTTGAGCGCGGGGGCTTCGGCGGTTGCGGCAGCCTCGGGGTTGAGGGCGAGGGTTTTGCGGGTGGTCATTGAATTACTCGGACCGGGACTGGAATCTTGTCACATTGGAACGTCAAGAGAAGCAGGTTAACGTCTTCTGGACGAACTCTTCTGCACCAACCCACAGAGCAGTACTCCCAGTCATCATAAGGATAATCCTGCTCACCCAACCAGGCTCCCACCTCGTCAAGCATTTCTGGGTGCACCGCTATCAGCTTCATCACCCCACGCTCCCCTCGAGCGAAATCGCCAGCAGCTTCTGCGCCTCGACCGCAAACTCCATCGGAAGCTCTTTCAGCACGTCCTTGGCAAAGCCGTTGACGATCAGCGCCACGGCCTCCTCTTCGCCGAGGCCGCGCTGCATCGCGTAGAACAACTGCTCGTCGCTGATCTTGCTGGTGGTCGCCTCGTGTTCGATCTGGGCGGTGGGGTTCTTCACCTCGATATAGGGCACGGTGTGCGCGCCGCACTGGTCGCCGAGCAGGAGGCTGTCGCACTGAGTGAAGTTGCGCACGCCGCTCGCGGTCGGGCCGACGCGGACGAGGCCGCGATAGGTGTTGTTCGACTTGCCCGCCGAAATGCCCTTGGAGATGATCGTCGAGCGGCTGTTCTTGCCGTTGTGGATCATCTTGGTGCCGGTATCGGCCTGCTGGTAATTGTTGGTGACCGCGACCGAGTAGAACTCGCCGACCGAATCCTCGCCGTTGAGCACGCAGGAGGGATACTTCCACGTCACCGCCGAGCCGGTCTCGACCTGCGTCCACGAGACCTTGCTCCGGTCGCCCTGGCACAGCGCGCGCTTGGTGACGAAGTTGTAGATCCCGCCCTTGCCCTCGGCGTTGCCGGGGTACCAGTTCTGCACGGTCGAATACTTGATCTCGGCATCGTCGAGAGCGACCAGTTCCACCACCGCGGCGTGCAGCTGGTTCTCGTCGCGCATCGGGGCGGTGCAGCCTTCGAGGTAGCTGACATAGGCGCCCTTGTCGGCGATGATCAGGGTGCGTTCGAACTGGCCGGTGTTCTCGGCGTTGATTCGGAAATAGGTCGAAAGCTCCATCGGGCAGCGCACGCCTTCGGGGACGTAGACGAAGGTGCCGTCGGAGAAGACCGCGCAATTGAGCGCCGCGAAGTAATTGTCGCGCACCGGCACGACGCGGCCGAGCCACTGCTTCACCAGCTCGGGATATTCGCGGATCGCCTCGGAGATCGAGAGGAAGATCACGCCCGCGCGCTTCAGCTCCTCGCGGAAGGTGGTGGCGACGCTGACGCTGTCGAACACCGCGTCCACCGCGACCTTGCGCGCGCCCTCGACGCCCGCGAGCACTTCCTGCTCCGCCACGGGGATGCCGAGCTTGTCGTAGACCGCCTTGATCTCCGGATCGAGCTCGTCGAGCGAGGCGATGGTCGCCTTCTTCTTGGGCGCGGCGTAGTAATAGGCGTCCTGGTAGTCGATCGGCGGGTAGCCGATCTTCGCCCAGTCGGGCTCCTCCATGGTCTGCCACAGGCGGAAGGCCTTGAGGCGCCATTCGAGCATCCATTCGGGCTCGTTCTTCTTGGCGCTGATGAAACGGACGGTGTCCTCGTTCAGGCCCTTGGGCGCGAACTCGGTGTCGATCTCGGCCGACCAGCCATGCTCGTAATCGGCGACCTTGGCGGCGGCCTCGCGCGCTTCCCTGTCCTGAATGTCGATGTCTTCGCTCATGCCAGATGGTCCTCGGGGGTCGTCGCAGATGCGACAGGGCCGCGCAGCTGGGCCAGCGTGATCCCCGCCAGCGCCCCGCGCAGCGCGTTGTTGATGATCGGCCAGTGCGGCTTCATGTTGCACCCGCTCTCGAAATCGCACGGCGCGTGGTCGATGCAGGCGGTGAGCGCGATGCGGCCCTCGATCGCCTCGACGATGTCGGCCACCGTGATCGCCGCCGCCGGACGCCCGAGCTGGAGGCCCCCGTGGGCGCCGCGCACGGAGCGCAGCAGGCCCGCGGCGGTGAGCTTGGAGACCAGCTTCTGCACCGTCGGCACCGGCAGGCCGGTCTCGGTCGCAAGCTCCGCCGCACTCACCCGGCCGTTGCCGCAATGGAGCGCGGCCTGGCACATCGTGATGACGGCATAATCGGCAAGGTTCGACAGACGCATTGCGAGCGGTTCTCAATTCGGACGGAATCAGTCCGAATTGCAATTAGGAGCAATGCGCTCGCATTACAACCGCCAAACCGGCTGCGGCGCGCGGCCTAGCCGGTCGGCGGGGTCAGCACGGCACCCGCGGCCCCGTGGCCTGCCGGCTGAAGCAGGCCGGTCATCAGGCTGCGCTGGCGCAGCTGGGTGGGCGTGCGTCCGGTGTAGCGCCGGATGTCGTGGATGAGGTGCGCCTGATCGAAATAGGTCGCCATCAACTCGTCGTGCAGCTCCTGGCTGAGGCCCGGCTGCGAGAGCACCATCGCCGCCCGGAGCGCACGGAACCGTTTGAGCACCTGCGCGGGCGGCACGCCGAAAAAGCGCCGGCAGATGCGCTGCACCTGCCGCTCCGAGACATCGACGCTCGCATAGAGATCGGCGAGCGCGGGATCGAAGCCGCTCGCCAGCCAGCGCTGGATCGCGCCCACCACGGCGGCGTGGTCCTCGCTGAGGGCGAAGGGGGCTGCGGCGATCACGTCGCCCATGGCGGTGCAAACATCCTCGGGGGTGATGCGCCCCGCCCGGCACGCCTCGGCGGCGGCCTCGAGCCGCCCGAGCTGCTCCGGCGAAAGGATCACGGCGGCGGGGATCAGCCGGTCGTGCACCGTGTCGGCGGGGAGGTTCGCCAGCCTTTGCCACGCGGCATGGGTGAGCGAGGCGCCGATCTCCAGCAGCGGCCCCTCCAGCACGCATTGCGCGGCCCTGAGTTGCGGCGCCTTGATGAAGACGCCGGAGGCGGGCGCACTGTGCCCGTCGGCAAAGGTGAAGGTCAGCTGCCCGCGCACCATGACGATCAGCTGCGCCGAATAGGCCGGAATCGATTCGGTGACCGGTTCGCTCCCGGTTTCGATGATGTAGTAGGTGTGGACGAACTCGGCGCGGTCGGCCGAGGGTAGCATCATCCTCGCATCGAACTGCAACAAACCTCTCCCCGGGTCTTCGGGGCCCCCTGTTCTGGTTTGGTGCGACCCACAGCGCGAAACCGCACCGTTTCGGTCTCAATGCGCAACTTGTCCGTGTTTGTCGAGGGGGGTGTGATGCGTGTCCGCAGCGGGGCAGACGCAAAAAAGGGCGGCGGCCCTTGGGGACGCCGCCCATTAAGTTGAGGAACTCTTTGCAATGCTGCTCCGAGCCCTTCGGGTCGCAAGAGGGGCAATAGCCTTGGATTCGCAGGCAGGATTGTATGCAAGCGACAACTCCGCAGGGGCCCCGCGCGGCGCCAGCGCTCGACACGGAGGGCGCTCTCGCATAGGCGCAGGAACGATGCTGTTCCGCTTGATCAGACCCGCGATTTTCGCGCTCGATTCCGAAATCGGACACCGGCTGGCGATCCGCGCGCTGGCCGCGCTGCCGCAGCGCGCGCCCGCCTCGGCCGGGCCGCTGGCAGTCGACGTGGCCGGGCTCGCCTTCCCCAATCCGGTCGGTGTTGCCGCCGGGTTCGACAAGGATGCCGAAGTGCCCGACGCGCTGCTGGGGCTCGGCTTCGGCTTTGCCGAAGTGGGCTCGATCACGCCGCTCCCGCAGGCAGGCAATCCGAAACCGCGCCTGTTCCGGCTGGTCGAGGATGATGCCGTCATCAACCGCATGGGGTTCAACAACGGCGGGGCCGAGGCGGCGCTCGCCCGGCTGAGGGCACGGTCCGGACGCCCCGGCATCGTCGGGGTGAACATCGGCGCGAACAAGGATTCGGCCGATCGGATCGCCGACTATGCGGTGATGGCCAGCCACATGACCCCCGTCGCCAGCTACCTGTGCGTCAATATCTCCAGCCCCAACACCCCGGGCCTGCGCGCGCTGCAGGACGAGGGCGCCTTGACCGGCCTGCTCGATGCCGTGATCGCCGCGCGCGACGCGGCGGGCGGCACGCCGCCGATCTTCCTCAAGGTCGCGCCGGATCTCGAACCGGCAGACATCGACGCCATCGCCCGCATCGCCATCGAGAAGCGATTGGGCGCGCTGGTCGTGTCGAACACCACGATCTCGCGCCCCGCGCTGCGTTCGGCCCATGCGGGGGAGACCGGCGGCCTGTCTGGCGCGCCGCTGCGCGCGCTTGCCACCCAGCGGTTGCGCGATTTCCGCAAGGCGACAGGCGGCGCGATTCCGCTGGTCGGCGTCGGCGGCATTGCCACCGCCGAGCACGCCTGGGAGCGCATCCGTGCCGGGGCAAGCCTCGTGCAGCTCTATTCGGCGATGGTCTATGAAGGCCCCGGCCTCGGCGCGCGGATCGCGCGCGGGCTCAAGGCGCTGATGCGGCGCGACGGCTTTGCGAGCATTGCCGAAGCGGTGGGAAGCGAATAGCACCCTCGGCCATGCGCTTCCTTCCCGCTCTGATCGCCCCGCTGGCCCTTGCCCTTTCGGGCTGCGCCGCGACCCAGACCGCCACGCCCGCGACGGCCGCGGCCCCTGCCCGGACCGGCGCCGTCAGCAGCGCCGATCCCCGCGCCACCGCGGCAGGCGAGACGATCCTCGCCGAGGGCGGCTCGGCGGTCGATGCCGCGATCGCGGTGATGCTGGCGCTGACCGTGGTCGAACCGCAGAGCTCCGGCATCGGCGGTGGCGGCTTCCTCGTGCGCGCCGATGCGCAGACGGGGGCGCTCGTCACCTATGACGGCCGCGAGACGGCCCCTGCCGCCGCTACACCCACCCGCTTCCTCGACGAGACCGGAAAGGTGCTCGGCCGCGACCAGCGGGTGTTCTCGGGCCTCAGCGTCGGGGTGCCGGGCAATGTCGCGCTCGCGGCGAAGGCCCACGCCGCACACGGCAAGCTGCCCTGGGCGAAGCTGTTCGCCCCCGCCATCGCGCTCGCCGAGAAGGGGTTCGTGATGAACCCGCGCCTCCACGAATCGCTCAAGGGCAACAAGGGCCGCGCCGACAAGTCCGACGAGGCGCGCGCCGTGTTCTTCGGCCCCGACGGGGAGCCGCTCCCGGTGGGGGCGACCGTCAAGGTGCCGCTGCTGGCCGAGACCTTCCGCGCCCTCGCCGCGAAGGGGCCCGAGGCGCTCTACGGCCCCGCGCCGGCCGCAGCGTTCGCCGCCCATGTCGCCGCCGCCACCCCGCAGGACGGGCGGATGACCGCCGCCGACGTCACCGGCTATGCCGCGAAGGAACGTCCGCCGGTCTGCGCCCGTTACCGCGTCTACCGGGTCTGCGGGATGGGGCCGCCGTCCTCGGGCGGGATCGCGGTCGCGCAGATGCTCGGCCAGCTCGAACGCTTCGACCTTGCCGCGCTGGGACCGGACAGCCCCCGGTTCTGGCACCTCTTCATCGAGAGCCAGCGCCTCGCCTATGCCGACCGCGAGCTCTATTCGGGCGATGCCGATTTCGTCGAGGTGCCTGTCGCCGGGCTGGTCGATCCGGGCTACCTCGCCACCCGCTCGGCGCTGATCGATCCGGCGGCGCGGCGCGCGAAGGTCGAGGCGGGCGTGCCCCCCGGCGCCCCGCTCGCACGCGGCGACGGGCCGGAGGAGCCGGAGAACGGCACCACCCACTTCTCCGTCGTCGACGCGGCGGGCAATGCGGTCAGCTACACCTCGACCATCGAAGGCGCCTTCGGGTCGGGGCTGCACTGGCGCGGCTTCTATCTCAACAACGAGCTGACCGACTTCACCCTGACGCCGGTCGCGGACGGCAAGCCCGTCGCCAACCGGGTCGAGGGCGGCAAGCGCCCGCGCTCCTCGATGGCGCCGACCATCGTCTACGATGCCGATGGCAAGGTCGTGCTGGTGATCGGGGCGGCGGGCGGGCCGACGATCCCGGTGTCCGTCGCGCGCGGCATCATCGGGGTGCTCGATTTCGGACTGCGGGCGCAGGAGGCGCTGGCCCTGCCCTTCGCCATGTCCTTCGGCGACATGCTGCTGATCGAGGAAGGCAGCGCGCTCGAGGCAATGAAGGGCGACCTCGAGGCGCTCGGCCACAAGGGCATCCGGGTGGGCCCCGCGCCGATCAAGGCCAACGCCCTCGGGCGACGGGCCGACGGCACCTGGGAGGTGGCGACCGAGCCGCGCCTCGTGAGCGTGGTGACGCCCTGATTCCCGGCGCGGTGGGCAGCCGCATTGCCGGTGCTTGCCGCTACGGATTTGACCTTCTAATCTGCGCGTCACACGCGGGTCGCACCTGAACCTGCGAAGGATAAGTTCGAAGGGATCAGGAGCCTTTGCCAGTGCATTCCCCCACCGTGCCCCACGCCGCCCGCAGGATCGCCAACCCCGCGGATCACCCGATGTTGCAGGACATCGACAACGCCCAGAACCTCGTCGAGCTGTTCCTCAAGCGCGCCGATGAAAAGGGCGATGCGCCCTTCCTCGGCCACAAGGCGGGCGGGCAATGGGTGACCCAGTCCTGGCGCTCGGCCGCAGAGCAGGTCTGCCTGCTCGCGGAAAGCCTGCGCCGCATGGGGCTGGAGGACGGCGACCGCGTGGCGCTGGTCAGCGAGAACCGGCCCGAATGGTGCATCGCGGACCTCGCGATCATGGCGGCGGGGTGCATCACCGTGCCGACCTACACCACCAACACCCGCCGCGACCACGCCCACATCCTCGACAATTCGGGCGCGCGGGCGGTGTTCGTCTCCAACGAGAAGCTGCTCGCCCCGCTGGTCGGCGCGATCGGCCAGACCGGCCTCGTCGAGCACGTCATCGGCATCGAGAACCTCAAGCGCCAGCAATCGGGCAGCTTCGAATATCACGCCTGGGACGCCCTCATGACCGGCGATGCCGCCGCCGCCCGCGCCGCGGTGGACGAACGGATCGGGCGTATCGAACGCTCGGAGACCGCCTGCCTCATCTACACCAGCGGCACCGGCGGTGCCCCGCGCGGCGTGATGCAGCACCACGGGGCGATCCTGTGCAACGTCTCGGGCGCGGCCGAGGTGCTGATCGAGGATTTCGGCATCAAGGACGAACGCTTCCTGTCCTTCCTGCCGCTCTCCCACGCCTACGAACATTCGGGCGGACAATACCTGCCCATCGGCGTCGGGGCGGAGATCTTCTATTCCGAAGGCCTCGAGAAGCTCGCCAGCAACATCGAGGAGACCCGCCCGACCATCATGGTCGTCGTCCCGCGCCTGTTCGAGGTGCTGCGCACCCGGATCATGAAGCAGGTCGAAAAGCAGGGCAAAGTCGCCAATTTCATGATGGATAGCGCGTTGAAGATCGCCGAGCACTCGAAGGAGGGCAAGAAGCGCCTGCGCGACCGGCCGCTCGATTTCCTCGTCGAGAAGACCCTGCGGCCCAAGATCCGGCAGAAGTTCGGCGGGCGGATCAAGGCGATGGTGTCGGGCGGGGCGCCGCTCAATCCCGAGGTCGGCAACTTCTTCGACGCCATGGGCCTTACCATGCTCCAGGGCTACGGCCAGACCGAAGCGGGGCCGGTGATCAGCTGCAACCGACCCAAGGTCGGGCTCAAGATGGACACCGTCGGCCCGCCGCTCCGGGGCGTCGACGTGAAGATCGCCGAGGACGGGGAGATCCTCGTGCGCGGCGAGCTCGTCATGCACGGCTACTGGCGCAACGAGGCCGAGACCGCGCGCACGCTGAAGGCCGATCCGGCCGACCCGACGGGCCTGCCCTGGCTCCACACCGGCGACATCGGGCACCTCGACGCCAAGGGCCGGATCGTCATCACCGACCGCAAGAAGGACATGATCGTCAACGACAAGGGCGACAACATCGCCCCGCAGAAGGTCGAGGGGATGCTGACGCTCCAGCCCGAGATCGCGCAGGCGATGGTGAGCGGCGACAAGCGCCCCTATGTGGTCGGGCTGATCGTGCCCGATGCCGAATGGGCGCTCGAATGGGCGCGGGCCAACGGCGAGAAGTTCGACATGAAGGCGCTGCAGGACCTGCCCGCCTTCAGGAACGCGGTGCGCGCGGCGGTCGACCGGACCAATGCGGACCTGTCGGTGATCGAGAAGGTCCGCCAGTTCGCCTTCGCCGACGAGGCTTTCACCATCGAGAACGAGGAAATGACCCCGAGCATGAAGATCCGCCGCCACAAGATCCGCGAGCGGTATCAGGAGCGGATCGACGGGCTCTATCGGGGGTGAGGTACGGGGAGCGAAGTTTACAAAGTTGACACTGTAAACTTCGCAATCCTACAGGATTTCCTCTGCTATTTCATAGCTTTGATCGCAAAATGCGAAATTGACACTGTGCGCGGCGTTTTCTGGCCGCGTGGCCGTGTGCGCATGGCAGAGCGGGGGATCACGATGCGAAAGAGCCGCGCACGGTCTACCCCCTCGCTGCCGAAGTAGGAAAGCGCCTCGCCTGGCCGAGCCGCAGCATCGCGTGGGACGAATGGGACGCGGCTGTGGCGAAAGGGAAGGGCTGAGGGCCCTCCCTTCGTCACCCCGGACTTGATCCGGGGTCGGGCTTTTTTGGTTCGGTTGCGACCAGCGAATTCTGGTTGGATCCAGAGCGCTTGCGGAGCAGACCGAGTTGGTTGGTTAGCCGCTTGAACGTGCCATAGAGACGCTCCTCGAATTCCAGCGCCTCCGCATTGCTCCAGTTCAGTCTTTGGGGCTGGCATTGCCCCTTCTTGACCGCAATGAAATCGAGTTGGATGTGCCATTGCCCGGTTCGCCCGATCATTTCGGTGACGATGCCATGGGAGAAGAAAGGGCGCAGGACATCAAGCTCGCGCCAAGCTATCAGCGCATCTTGCAGGCCTTTCTGCTGCGCACCTGTAGCGGGGCACCTCAGTGCGATCTTGTCCAGCGTGTTGAAGCGCTGACCTGCGAGGGGTTCGAATGGCAGCGTAGGGTCGGTTTCGCGAAGCAGAGCCAGCGTCTCAGTGATCGCCTTCTCGGCGCGGGCGAAGATGTTCAGGCACCGCCCCCGCCATGCATCCATCTCTGCCTTGGCAAGATCATGGGGCCTCAGGTTCGCCGGTTCAGGAATGCTCACGAGGCTCTTGCCTTATTTGCCGCCCGCTGTCGCGTGCTGATAGCGGACATTGCTCACTGCCGCTCGCATATCACCCAAGCCCTTAAGCCTTCGTCACTTTCCGGCGCCGCGGGTGGCCCGCTCCCCTTCATTGCGCACCAGGTTAACATGGGTTAGTCTCCCGCCCCGGGGGACAGCGATGGCGGCAGGGGACGAGGAACGGGCGGCCATCGGCGCTTCGGCGATGCGCAAGGCCTTGTGGCGGATCATCCCGCTGATCCTCGTCGCCTACCTCTTCGCCTATCTCGACCGGGTCAACGTCAGCTTCGCGGCGACCGACATGAACGCCGATCTCGGCTTCAGCGCGACGGTCTATGGCCTCGGCGGCGGGCTGTTCTTCCTCGGCTATGCGCTGTTCGAGATCCCCTCCAACCTCCTGCTGGTGCGCTTCGGGGCGCGCCAGTGGATCGCGCGGATCATGGTGACATGGGGGCTGCTGTCGGCGGGCATGATGTTCGTCGAGACCCCCTCGCAGTTCTACATCCTGCGCTTCCTGCTGGGGGTGGCCGAGGCGGGGTTCTACCCCGGGGTCATCTACTATTTCTCGAGCTGGTTTCCCCCCTGCCACCGCAGCCGCGCGGTCAGCCGCTTCTATATCGCCGTGCCGCTCGCCTCGCTGCTGATGGGCGCGGTGTCGGGCTGGCTGCTGTCGCTCGACGGGATGGCGGGGCTGGCGGGCTGGCAATGGCTGTTCCTCGCGCAGGGGCTGCCGACGGTGCTGGTGGGGATCGCGGTGTTCGTCTGGCTGCCCGACCGCCCCGCCAGCGTGACCTGGCTGACCCCGGACGAACGCGACTGGATCGAGGAGGAGCTCGCCCGCGAACAGCGGCTGATCGGCGCGCCCGCCCGGCACAGCATCCTTGCCGTCCTGCGCCATCCCCGGGTGCTGATGAACGGCACCATCGGCTTTCTGGTGATCGGGGCGAACATCACCTTCACCCTCTCGGTGCCGATGATCCTCGCCGAGGCGGCGGGGATGGGGCAGGCGACGGCGGGGTGGATGGTGAGCGCGGGCGGGGTGCTCGGGGTGATACTGATGCTCGCGCTCGGCCAGGTCGCGGACCGCCGGAGCGACCGGTTCTTCTACGCCTTCTGGTGCGCGGCGATCATCGCCGCCGCCTTCTTCGTGATCGCCCTGTCGGGATCGCCGCCGGTGGTGGCGCTGGCCTTCCTCGCCTTCGCCGCCACCGCGCCGAGCGTGCCGATGCTGCTGTCCTCGGCCTGGCCCGAGACGCTTTCCCAGAGCGAGCTGGCAGTGGGGGCCGCGGCGATCAACACCATGGCCCAGATCGGCGCCTTCGTCTCGCCCTTCGCCTGGGGGGCGCTGGCAGATTCGACCGGGAGCTTCGATGCCGGGCTGATCGGGATCGGGACGATGGTGACGGCCTGCGCCTGGCTGATCTGGGTGCTGCGCGCACAGGTGCGCGCGCGGATGATGCAGCCTGCGGTGGTCTGATCGCGGCCGTCAGTAGGGCGGCTTCGCCCGCTCCCGCTGCGCCTTCGCCGCGGCGGTCCACCACGCGAGATCGTCGGCAAAGCGAGGGAACTGCCGTTCCAGCGCCTTGCCGCCCTCGCCCACCGGCTCGCCCGCCTCGTCCATCGTGTCCTTCATCGGGCCGACCGCGATGGTGCTCGAGACCACCACCATCCCCATCTCGCCGAGGATGTCCCGCCACGCCAGCGCCGCCCGCACCCCGCCAAAGCGACCGGCGGAATAGGACGCGATCGCGGCGGGGCGCCAGAACCACTCCTCGAGGAAGTGGTCGGTGAGGTTCTTGAGGCCCGGCTGCACGCTCCAGTTGTACTCGCCGACCACGAACAGGAAGGCGTCCGCCGCGCGGATCTTGCCCGCGAGCGTCTCCAGCGCCTCCGGGGCCTCGCCCTTGGGGTATTCCTTGTACATCCGGTCGAGCATCGGCAGGCCCACCGCCTGCGCGTCGATCAGCTCGACATCGGCCCCGCGCGCCTTGAGCTGGCGCATGCACCAGTCGGCCAGCCGGATGCCCTGCCGGTCGCTGCGGTAGGACCCGTAGAACACGAGGATGCGGTCGGCCATGCGGAGTCTCCTTCGGCCGCCAGCCTAGCGGGGGCGGATGACATTGGCTTGTCGATTCTGCCGCAGCCCGCCGCCTGTGCCCCCGAAAAATTCGGGGTGGCCGGCTCCGGCGCCCCGCCCTAGACCCGCGCCATGACCACCGGCATCGACGCCCTCACCGACAAGGAGAAGCAGACCCTGCGCCTGCTTCTGGGCGGGCACGACGCCAAGTCCTCGGCGCGCGCGCTCGGCCTGTCGGTCCACACCGTCAACGAACGCCTGCGCGAGGCGCGGCGCAAGCTCGGCACCACCAGCAGCCGCGAGGCCGCGAGGCTGCTGCTGGCACAGGAGGGCGAACAGACCCCCGAAATCCTCGGGGACAAGGCTTTGGGGGATGCGCCGGGCAGGGTCGCGGCCCCAGACACGACGGCAGCCGCCCCCCGGCGGCGGGCAGGTTTTCGCCTACGGCGAGGCCCTGCTCTCACACTTGCCGGAGTAACCGCCATGTCGCTGATCCTTGCCGCCCTGTTCCTGCCCGCCTCCCCGCTCTCGGTGCTGGCCCCTGCCCCCGCGGTGACCACCGCCGCGGCCACCCTCGCCGCCGAGGACGAGGCCGCCGGCGCCGCCCGCGCCGCCGAGGCGTTCCTCGCGCTCCTCGACGAGAGCCGCTGGGCCGAAAGCTACGCCGCCACGGGCGCGGAGTTCCGCCGGCTCAACACGCTCGAGGTGTGGAGCGAAGTCTCCGAACGCGCCCGCCCGCCGCTCGGCAAGGTGCTGACCCGCGACCTTGTCGGCAACGAATGGGTGCCCGCCCCGCCCTCGGGCTACCGGCTGGTCAAGTTCCGCTCGACGTACGCGAACGGCACGAGCCAGACCGAGAGCCTCTCGCTCGCGCGGGAGGACGGCGCGTGGAAAGTCGCGGGGATCACCTTCGACTGAGCGCCGATGACGGCTTTCGGGGCAGGACTGGACGGCGCCGAAGGCGGGAAGCGGGTGGGAAGCCTTCAGACCCTCCCGCTAGTCGAGCCGCACGCGCCGAATGCGCACCGGATCGGGAAAGCCCTTGAGTTCGTCCTCGCCAAGGTCGTCGAAGCGCATGCCCTTGCCGATGCACAAGTCGGCGAGCACCGCCGAGACCAGCACCTCGCCGGGCGCCGCGCGGGCACACAGGCGGGCAGCAAGCTGGACGGTCGATCCGAACAGGTCCTGATTCCGCTCGACCGGCTCGCCGGCCGCCGCACCGATCCGCACTGCGAGCGGATCGTCAGGCAGCTCTTCGGCCCGTGCAACAAGCGCGCGCTGGATCTCGCGCCCGCAGCGCACCGCCGAAGCGGGTGATATGAAAGAGGCCATGATGCCGTCGCCTGTATGCTTGACCTCGCGCCCGCCCCATGTGGCAAGGCAACCGCGGACGATAGCATCGTGCGCCTCCACCAGTTCGAGCGCAGCATCGTCGCCGATTTCCTGATTGAGCGCAGTCGAGCCGACAATGTCGGTGAACAGCACCCCGCGAACCCCGGTGTCGTAGACATCGCCGCCACGCACCGTCACCGCACCCGCATTGTTGACTGCACCGCCCCCGAGGAACCCTTCGGCGAGCACCGGATCGACCTCGATGATTTGCTCGGCAAGCAGCCCATGTGCCTCACGGTGAACGGCGTTGGCGGCTTCGGCGGAGGGCGCCTCAAACAGGCAGAAGAGTTTGCCTGCCCCCTCGTTCCACCAATATTTGAGGCAAGTCACGTCGTGCTTGTGCTGCACGCTCTCGTCCGCCTCGTGGGCGGCGGCGAGGGCGTCGGCAGTCGCCCCGTCGACATTGTGGATATCCATGTACATCGGCATGGGCGACGCTCCTGTGCAGGCGGTCAGTTGTTGGCGGTAGTGGGATCGATGACCTGCGCGATTTCGGTGACCGCGTTGACCGGGAAGCCGGACAGCTCGGCGTGCTCGCGGATCACCTCCTCGCTCTCGGCGAGGTAGATGCAGAAGGTCTTGTCGCCCGCGACATAGCTGTGCTGCCACTGGATGCCAGCGCCGATCCGGACGATCGCCGAATTGGACGCCCTCGCCGCGCCGCACAGTTCGACGATCGACATTCCGCCGATGCCGGGAATCTCGCGCTCGATCAGAAATCGCTTCAGGCCCATGGCCCCGTTCTCCCCCTTGTTCCGGTGCCGCCAAGGTCGCGCCAAATGCGGCGCGCGACAAACCAAATCTTCTGGCGCTGGCTAAAGGTCATGCTTAGTCTGAGGTCATGGCCGCGCCTTTTCATCTGCGATCGCTGCAAGCGCTGGAAATGGCGGTGCGCTGTGGGTCCTTCGTGAAGGCCGCCGAGGAACTGGGGATCACCCCCGCGGCGGTCGGCCAAAGGGTCAAGGCCCTTGAGGATTATCTGGGGGTTCCGATGCTGCTGCGGACGCGTGGCGGGATCTGCCCCACGCCCGCACTTGATCAGGCGATGCCGGCACTGTCACACGCCTTCGCCGATCTCGAGCAGGCAATGGAGGCGCTGGAGGAACAGCGCGGGCAGGACATCCATATCGCTGCGCCTTCGGACGTGGTCGAGCTGTGGCTGATGCCGCGCCTCGCCTCCTTCCGGGCCGCGCATCGCAACATCCGCTTCTGCATCAACGGGGAGGGCGACGCGCCGCTGCGGCTCGGACGGGTCGATGTCGAGCTGGACTTCGGGCTTGCCGAGGGCCCCGATGTCGCGCCGCTGTTCCGCGATCTGGTCGTGCCGCTCGCCTCGCCTCTCAACATCGCGAGGCTGGCGGATTGCGAGCCTGCGAGCCGGCTCGAGGGCTTCCCGCTGCTGCATTGCGATCTCTACCGCAACGATCCGGCGGGGCTCTCCTGGCCGGACTGGGTGCGCCGGCATGGCATCCCCCGCTCGGCACCGGAACGCGGGATGCGGTTTCAGCGGGCGGTAGCGGCGCTCGACGCGGTGGCGGCGGATGCCGGGCTCACGCTCTGCGGCGTCGCGCTGGCAGCCCCGGCACTGGAAAAAGGGAGCGTGGCGCTCGCCTGGCCTGCATCCATGGGCCTCGTAAGTGGCACTCCGCTCAGCGTCAGATGCAGCAGCGGCGCCGCCCCGCACGTGAAGCGCTTCCGCGCTTGGCTCGTCGAGGAGGGCGCGAAAACCGAGGACTGGATAGCTGCGCAGGCATAATCTGAGCTACCGATGTTTAAGATTGCGGTCTCCGTAGGCCGACCGCAACGGGGTCGATAGCCGAAAGGCAGGTCCAGGCCGCAACGGGGGCGATGCCGCCATCCCCTCGATGGGCGCCGTGCTTGCCTGCCCCGGCGCAAGCCGGACCACTCGTTGCCTGCGGCAAAGCCGCAGGCTGGCGTCAGACGGGTTCGGCGGGCTGGCGCCGCCGACCCGCTGGCCGCCCGGCGGGCTGGCGCTGCGCGGCTGCCCGCCTCAGTACATATGCTGGCCGCCGTTGATGCTCATGGTCGAGCCGGTCATGAAGCCGCCGTTCTCGCTGGTGAGGAAGGCCACACCGCGGGCGATCTCCTCGGCCATGCCGAGGCGGCCGACGGGGATCTTGGCGACGATCTTCTCGAGCACCGGCGCGGGGACGGCGGCGACCATGTCGGTGTCGATATAACCCGGCGCGATCGCGTTGACCGTCACCCCGAACTTCGCGCCTTCCTGCGCCAGCGCCTTGGTGAAGCCGTGGATGCCGCTCTTGGCGGCGGCGTAATTGACCTGGCCGTATTGCCCCGCCTGCCCGTTGATCGAACCGATGTTGACGATCCGCCCCCAGCCGCGCTCGCGCATCCCGGGGAAGGTCGCCTTGGCCATGTTGAAGCACCCGCCGAGGTTGATGCGCATGACATCGTTCCAGTCCTCGAAGCTCATCTTGTGGAGCGTGCCGTCGCGGGTGATGCCGGCGTTGTTGACGACGATGTCGATCGGGCCGTGATCCGCCTCGACCTGCGCGCAGCCGGCCAGCGTCGCCTCGTGATCGCCCACGTCCCACTTGTAGGCGGGGATGCCGGTCGCTTCGGTGAAGGCCTTCGCCTTCTCCTCGTTGCCGGCATAGTTGGCGATGACGGTGTGGCCCTGGCGCTGGAGCCGCTTGCAGATCGCCTCCCCGATCCCGCGCGTTCCCCCGGTGACGATGGCTACCCGGCCCATGACAATTCTCCCCGATATGCGATGCTTACACCCGCAACCTAGCGGTGACGTAGCGGAAGGGGAAGGTCCGAATAGCTATGCTTTGGGCCCATGCCGAAAGCGACACGCCAAGGCAGGCGGATGCGCCCTGACGATCAGGAGGCCTGCCGGATTGCCGGAATGTGCGTCAGATCAGAACTTGATCTGGGTGCCGACGTAGACGGCCTGGCTGTCCTTGACCGAATTGGTCAGCGGATCGAGCCGCTCGCGCTCCTGCGAATAGCGCACACCGGCCATCACGTTGAGGTTTGGCGAGAGGCGATAGCTGCCGCCGACGCCGACAGTCTGCTGCGCGACCGAATCCAGCGTGTTGGGCGAACGGCCGGCGATCTCGCGATCCTCGAGCTCGATGCGCGGCTGGAGGCGCGAAGGCTTGTCGGCGGCCTGCGGCGTCGAGGGCTTGAACTGCGCCAGATCGGGCATCGCCATCGCGCTCACCTTCGACGACAGGTCGACCGTGCGCGCGAAGCTCTGGTAGCCGCGCGCCGCGCCGAGCTGGAACTTGCTCGCCTCAATCCCGGCAAGGCCGAGCCCGCGGCCGGGTGCCGCCTCGATCGCCTTGCGTACCGAGATCGCGCGCGCCGTGTCGTCATCGACCCGTACCGCGACGGTGACGGTGCGCTTGCCGGTGACGGGCGAGGCCGCCGCCGGGGTGAAGGGCACGCCGCGCGCCCGCGCCTTGCCGGCGACGCGCGCCGCAAGCGCGGGATCGACCGACGCGGGGGTGAACATCGTCAGCGCATCGAGGCCCATGTCCGTCAGCGCGGCGGTGCGCGCCGGGGCGACTTCGCCCGCCAGCGCCAGACCCGCGCTCGGCACTGCAAGGGCCAGCCCGGCGAGGGCCAGCGCGGGCAGGGCAGAACGCGACAGCGTGTGCTGCCCCTTCGCCATCCTGTCCGTTTTGCGTGCCATTGCCGTCTTTGTGTCCTGTCCTGCCGTATCGGCCGTCTGCCAAAGCATGCACAAGCTTAACCGCGCCTGAGTCGCGGGCCTGTGGAAAGTCTGTGATAGGTTCTCCCACGGGGCTTGCAACGACCTTGCGGCAGGGATGCGGGATTCGCCGGGGACCTGTGGCACCATGCACACATAAGGCCCCGAGTCGCGGGCAATTCAGGCCCGGTAAAGCCCCGGCAGGCTCAAGCCCGGGGGTGCCCGTCTGCAAACCTCGCGGATGAAGCTTGCCGCCGGGTTGCTGGCGGCTATAGGGGCATGACAGGCTTCCTGCGACAGATGATGAGGATGAACCGGCTGTGACACGCGCCCCTTCCGCCCCTATCCGTGCCGCCCGCCTTTGCGGGACCGCGCTGCTCGGCGTTGCCACGCTGGCACTCGCGGCGTGCGGCGGCGGCGACCGTCCGCGGACCGAGCTTGCCGCGGCGCAGCTCAACACCATCGGGGTCAACGCCTATCTCTGGCGCGCCGCGCTCGACACGGTGGCCTTCGCCCCGCTGCTCCAGGCCGACAGCGCCGGCGGGGTGATCGTGACCGACTGGTACGCCAATCCCTCCAACCCGGGCGAGCGGGTGAAGCTGACCGTGACCATCCTCGATCAGGACCTGCGCGCCGATGCGCTGCGCGTCGCGGCGAGCCGGCAGGTTAACGAGAACGGCACCTGGACGGAGGCGCCGGTGCAGGCGGCGACGGTGCAGAAGCTCGAGGACATCATCCTCACCAAGGCCCGCGACCTGCGCCGCCAGGCGCTCGCCTCGTAACACCGCCCCACCGGACCGACTTACATGACGGACACCCGTTTCGACCCTGCCGTCGCCGATGGACGCTGGCAGCAAGCCTGGGCCGAGGCGGGCACCTTCACCGCCGATTCGGACAGCCCCAAGCCCAAGAGCTACATCCTCGAGATGTTCCCCTATCCTTCGGGGCGCATCCACATGGGCCATGTGCGCAACTACACGATGGGCGACGTGCTGGCGCGCTACCAGAAGATGCGCGGGTTCGAGGTGCTGCACCCGATGGGCTGGGACGCCTTCGGGATGCCGGCCGAGAACGCCGCGATGGAAAAGGGCGTGCATCCGGGCGGCTGGACCCGCCAGAACATCGCGCAGATGAAGGCGCAATTGCAGCGCATCGGCTTCGCGCTCGACTGGACGCGCGAATTCGCCACCTGCGATCCCGAATATTACGGCCACGAACAGGCGCTGTTCCTCGACCTCTACGAGGCGGGGCTGGTCTATCGCAAGGAATCGACCGTCAACTGGGACCCGGTCGACATGACCGTGCTCGCCAACGAGCAGGTGATCGACGGCAAGGGCTGGCGCAGCGGCGCGGAGGTCGAGAAGCGCAAGCTCAACCAGTGGTTCCTGAAGATCACCGACTTTGCCGATGATCTGCTGGAGGGGCTGGGCAGCCTCGAGGACTGGCCCGAGAAGGTCCGCCTGATGCAGGAGAACTGGATCGGGAAGTCGCAGGGTCTGGAGTTCAGCTTCGATCTTTCCGACGGCGGCAAGCTGGCGGTCTATTCGACCCGCCCCGACACGATCTTCGGCGCGAGTTTCTGCGCCATCGCTGCCGATCACCCGATCGCGCAGGGCCTGGCGGGCGACCCGCAGGTCGCCTCGTTCATCGACAAGTGCAAGAAGGGCGCGACCACGGCCGCAGCGCTCGAAACGGCGGAAAAGCTGGGCTACCGCACGCCGATCACCGCGAAGCACCCCTTCACGGGCGCGGATCTGCCGGTGTTCATCGCCAACTTCGTGCTGATGGAATACGGCACCGGCGCGGTGATGGGCGTGCCGGGGCATGACCAGCGCGACTTCGAATTCGCCACGAAATACGGCCTGCCCATCGTGCGGGTCGTCGCCAGCGATCCGGCCAAGGCCGACGAACCCTTCAAGGGCGAGGCCGAGGCGGGGGACGGGGTGATCGTCAACTCCGGCTTCCTCGACGGGATAACCGTCGAGGCCGCCAAGCAGGCCGTCATCGCCCGCGCCGAGGCCGAAGGCTGGGGCACCGGCAAGACCGTGTGGCGCCTGCGCGACTGGGGCGTTTCGCGCCAGCGTTACTGGGGCACGCCGATCCCGATCATTCACAGCCCCGATCACGGCCCCGTCCCCGTGCCCCGCGACCAGCTGCCGGTGGTGCTGCCCGAGGACATCGACTTCAGCGAGCCCGGCAACCCGCTCGACCGCCACCCGACGTGGAAACACACCACCTGCCCGATCAGCGGCAAGCCCGCCCTGCGCGAGACCGACACGCTCGACACCTTCGTCGACAGCTCGTGGTATTTCCTGCGCTTCGCCAGCCAGCCCGCCGACAAGCCCTTCGACCCCGAGGAGGTCGCCAAGTGGATGCCGGTGCAGCACTATATCGGCGGCATCGAGCACGCGATCCTGCACCTCCTGTACGCGAGGTTCTGGACGCGCGCGCTCGCCCATATCGGCAAGCTCGACGTGAAGGAGCCGTTTGCGGCGCTCTTCACGCAGGGCATGGTGACGCACGAGACCTATAGCCGCATCGACGAGAGCCGGGGCGTGCCGATCTACTTCGGCCCGGAGGAGGTCGAGCGCACGTCGGAAGGGGCGACCCTGAAGGCCGACGGCCAGCCGGTCGAGGTCGGCCGCGTCATCAAGATGTCGAAGTCGAAGAAGAACGTCGTCGACCCCGACGCGATCATCGCCCGCCACGGGGCGGACGCGGTGCGCTGGTTCATGCTCTCGGACAGCCCGCCCGAGCGCGATCTGCCGTGGTCCGACGCGGGGATCGAGGGCTGCGCGCGCTTCGTCCAGCGGCTGTGGCGGCTGTTCTCGGCCTATGACGCTTCCGCAGAGGGCGAGGACAAGAGCCTCGACCGCAAGACCCACCAGACCATCGCCGCCGTCGCCGCCGACATCGAGGCATTGGGCTTCAACAAGGCCGTGGCGCGCATCTACGAACTGACCGGCGCAGTCGAGAAGGCCGCGGCCTCGGCCAGCCGCTCGGCGGCGATCAAGGCGCTCGTCCACCTCGCAGCTCCCATGATGCCGCACCTCGCCGAGGAGGCCTGGGCGAAGATGGGCAACACCACCCTCATCGCCGACGCGCCCTGGCCCGAGGTCGATCCCGCCCTGCTCGTCGATGACGAGGTCACCATCGCGATCCAGCACATGGGCAAGCTGCGCGACACCGTCACCGCGCCCAAGGGGGCCTCGAAGGAGGATCTGGAGGCGCTCGCGCTGGCCTCGCCCAACCTGCAACGCTCGCTCGACGGCGCGGCGGTGCGCAAGGTCATTGTCGTGCCGGACCGATTGGTGAATATCGTCACCTGATGCGGATTCTCATTGCTCTGGCGGCCTCGCTGGCCCTCACGGCCTGCGGCCTTTCGCCGATGTATGCCGGCGGGACCGGCGCCGCGACCGCGCAGGGGCTTGCCGCGATCGAGATCCCGGCGATCCAGGGGCGCGGCGGCTGGCTGGTCAAGAACGCGCTCGAGGCCCGCCTCGGCGTCGCGGGCGAAGCCGCGCCGCTCTACCGGCTCGACGTGCGCCTCGACGATTCGCTCGAAGCCTTGGGTGTGCTCAACGACGACACCATCAGCCGCGAACGCCGCATCCTGCGCGCCCGCTACCAGCTGGTCGACCTCGCCACCGGATCGGTGCTGCTCGATGCGACCGCAGGCTCGGACGCGGGGATCGACGTGGTCTCATCCGAATATGCCACCATCGCCGCCGAGCAGAAGGCGCTCGAGAACCTCGCGCTCGAGGTCGCCGACCGGATGGCGACGCAGATCGCGCTGACCCTCCGGGCGCGCCCTGCCGGCCAGCCGTGAAGGCCAAGAACAGCGATTTCCTGCGCGGGCTCCCCCCCGCCGTGCGCGAGGCGCGCATCTTCTTCTTCTGCGGTCCGGACGAGGCCGGCGCCAGCGCCGCGGCCAACCGTGTCGCGGCCGCCCTGCCCGACCCCGGCGAGCGGATCGACATGACCGGCGCCGAGCTCAAGGGCGATCCGGCGCGGCTCGGGGACGAGGCGCGCTCGACCTCGCTGTTCGGGGGCAGCCGCCACATCTGGGTGCGCGCCAGCGGCGACGATGCCCATGACGCGCTGCAATACCTGATCGAGACCGCCGAGGCCGGTGCGGGCGAGGCGGCACCGGTGATCGTCGTCGCCACCTCCGCCACCGACAAGTCGCGTACCGCCAAGCTGCTCGAAAAGCGCAAGGATGCGCTCGTCGCCATGTTCTACCAGCCGGAGCTGAAGGACGTGGCCCAGGCGGTGCGGGGCATGGCGGATGCCGCGGGCCTCAGGCTCGGGGGCGACCTTGCCGAGCGCATCGCGCGCGCCGCGGGACTCGATGTGCGGCTGGCGCAGTCCGAGGTCGACAAGCTGGCGCTCTATGTCGGCGCCGACCCGCAGGCCCCGCGTCCCGCCACGCCCGAGGATCACGCCGCGATCGGCGCGGCCACCGAGGAGGACGGTTTCGCCCCGCTGGTCAACGCCGTGCTCGGCGGCGAGCTGGGCCGGATAGCAGGCGAGATCCGGCGGATGCGCGAGCTCGGGCTCAACCCGGTGGGCGTCGCGCTGGCGCTGGAACGGCGCGCGGCCCAGCTCGCGCAGATCGCCGCCCGGATCGGCACCACGGGCCGTATTCCGAGCCTCAACCAGGGCGAGAAGATGCAGCTCGGCATCTTCTTCCGCGAGGAGCGCGCGATCACCCAGCAGTTCGAACGCTGGACCCTGCCCGCCACCCGCGGTGCCCGCGAAACTCGGCTCGACCGACTAATCCCTCGGCTCACCGCACTGCACCGCGCCCTGCTTGCCAATAGTCAGGCGGCGGAACTTTTGCTCGCCAGCGAACTGGCTGAAATCGCTCGGTTTGCTGCCAGACGATAGCAAAATATGCGACTTTTTTGTTTCGCAGTCGCACAATTTGCGCTTTTCTCCGTATTAATGCCTAGGTAGTCGCTGAGGGTCGCGCCTCGGGGGATACATGAATCGCGTCACACCGAAATTGCTGGATTCCGTTCGTCTCCAGTCCGTGGAGAGCAGGGCGGCGCCCTCGCTCGAGCGGCGGCGTCTGCGCTCCTACATGCTGATGCTGGCGGCGGATGCGGTGTTGTTCAACTTCAGTTTCGCGCTTGCCTCCTTGCTGTGGGAGGACGTGTGGGCCGAACCGCGCGCCATGCTGGCGGCGCAGGTGATGCTGCCGGCCTACTTCACCATCGCGCTCTACAATCGCACCTACGGCCTCGAAGCGCTGGTCGACTGGCTGTTCGCGGCGCGCAAGGCTTTGACGGCGCTGTTGATTTCCGCCGCACTGATCAACTTCGTCGGCTTCTACACCAAGTCGAACAGCGATTTCTCGCGTGCCTCGGTGACGATCGGCCTCGTCTTCACCGGGCTGCTGCTCGTGTCGCTGCGCCGGGCGGTGGCGCTGTTCATCGCGCGCCGCTGGAACGGGCGGGTGATGAACCGGCTGGTGATCGACGACGGCGGCGCGAGCTTCCCCTTCAACGGGGCGGACCGCATCTCGGCGGCCGACTTCAACCTCGATCCGACCAGCCACGATCCCTTCATGCTCGATCGTCTCGGCAAGCTGCTGCGCAACCAGGACCAGGTGGTTGTGAGCTGCCCGCGCGAGCGCCGCGACGACTGGGCCTTCCTGCTCAAGTGCGCGGGCGTCTATGGCGAGATCGTGAGCGAGCCGGCGCACAGCCTCGGCGCGGTCGGGGTGCATCGCTACGACGATCTCGATCGCACCACGCTGGTGGTCTCGACCGGCCCTCTCGGCCTGCGCGCGCGGATCATCAAGCGCCTGTTCGACATCGCCGTGGCCACTGCCGGGCTGGTGGCGCTCTCGCCCGTGCTGATTGCGGTGGCGGTGCTGATCAAGCTCGAGGACGGCGGCCCGGTGCTGTTCATCCAGCGCCGTCTCGGACGCGGCAACCAGTTCTTCGACATGTTCAAGTTCCGCTCGATGCGCGAGGAGAAGCTCGACCACGACGGCAACCGTTCGGCCTCGCGCGATGACGACCGCATCACCCGCATCGGCGCCTTCATCCGGCGCACCAGCATCGACGAGCTGCCGCAGCTTATCAACGTGCTGAGGGGCGAGATGTCGATCGTCGGCCCCCGCCCGCACGCGCTCGGCTCGCAGGCGAACAACAAGTACTTCTGGGACATCGACCGCCAGTACTGGCAGCGCCACTGCCTCAAGCCGGGGCTCACCGGGCTTGCCCAGGTGCGCGGCCACCGCGGCGCGACCGAGCACGAGAAGGACCTGACCGACCGGTTGCAGTCCGATCTCGAATACATCGCGAGCTGGTCGCTCCCGCACGATATCGGCATCGTGCTGCGCACCATCCTCGTGCTGCGGCACGAGAACGCCTTCTAGCCCCGCTAGTTCGTCTGCTTGCGGTCCTGCGGCACGTTGAATGTGCCGGTCACGCGGCCGCGGCCCGCCGGGGTCCCCGGTGCGGCGCTGGTGCCTGCGGCCGAGCCGTCGACGGTCGACAGCCCGCTGTCGAGATCGATCACCAGCCGCCCGCCGTTCAGCGTGTCGCTCCCGCGGCGAAGGCGGACATTGCCGGCCATGGTGATGATCCGGCGGTTGAAGTCGTAGATCGCGTGGTCGCCGCTGGCGCGCTCGTCGCCGCGGGTGATGAAAACCCCGCCGGTGGCGGTGATGCGCTGGATCTCGAGCTGGCCGCCGCCATCGGTGAAGTTGACCAGCATCCGGTCCGACTGGACACGCAGGCCCGCCTGGGTAAGGATCACCCCGCCGCTCGCGATCGCCTGGTTTCCGCGATCGTCGAACACGAACTTGCCCGCGTCGTAGGTCACCGGGGCGCGGGAATCGTGGCGGGCGATGCCCTGCGCCGCAAGGTTCATTCCCCCCGCCATTACAGCGGCGAGCGCGAAGCCGCCCGCGCCCCAGACGAGGGCGAGGCGCTTGATGGGCGTGCGGCGGGCGGCGGCGGTCTGATCGGGCATCACGGCATCCTCAACTGGCCGGGAATCATGGTGAAGCGGGCATTGCCCTCGAGCGTGATCGTGCGCGCGCCGAGATCGGCGCTGAGCGTGTCGGCGGAGAAGGTGCCTGCCGGGACCTCGCCCGACACGCCCGCATCGCCCCGCATCATGCGTGCCTTGAGGTCGACCGACACGCCCCTTGCGGTCATGGCGTAGCCGTCCGAGGCGGTGAGCCGCACCGGCCCGTCGACCGCCACGGTCTCGGCGTCGATGTCGTAGGTGCCGCCGTCCGCGCTGAGGCGCGCAGGGCCCTCGGTCAGGAGCAGCTGGGCGACGAGGTCCTGCATCCGCACCAGTCCCTCGACGCTCGAACGCTGCACCGCCTCGCCCGCCAGCAGCGAGAAAGGGCGGCCCTGGTTGTCGCGCCCGCGATACATGGCGTTGTCGACCGAGAGGCGCTCGTCGATCAGGGCGACCTTGTTGCGATCGAGCAGGAAGCTGACCTCGCCGCGCGGGGAAAGCGGGGTGATGACCATCAGCGCGGCGACAACCCCGACGCCCATCGGCAGCACCCGGGCGAGAATGCGCACCAGCCGGTCGTGCGATCCGCCCGGCGCGGCGAAGGCCTGCCTCCGGCTGCGCAGGAGCCGGGCCTCGCTGGTTTCGATGCTCTGCTCCGGGGCCATGCTCGCGCCTCTGCCGCCTTGTTCCTTACATGTGGCTGAAGATGTCGCTCTCGGCCCAGCCGGCGATGTCGAGCAGCGCGCGGGTGGGCAGGAAATCGAAGCAGGCCTGCGCGATTCCCGTGCGCCCCTCGCGTTCCAGCCGCGTCGCCAGTTCGGCGCGCAGGCGGTGGAGATAGCGCACGTCGGAGGCGGCATAATCGCGCTGCGGATCGGTGATCACCGGCCCGCCCCAGTCGCTCGACTGCTGCTGCTTGGAGATGCTCTCCCCCAGCAGTTCCTCGACGAGGTTCTTGAGGCCGTGGCGGTCGGTATAGGTGCGGGTCAGCTTGCTGGCGATCTTGGTGCAGAACACCGGGCCCGCCATGACGCCGAGGTAGTAATGGATCGCAGCGAGATCGAAGCGGGCGAAGTGGTAGATCTTCTCGCGCGCAGGATCGCCGAGCAGCGCCTTGAGGTTCGGCGCGTCGTAGCGGCTGCCGGGATTGAAGCGCACGAGATGCTCGTCGCCGCTGCCGTCGGAGATCTGCACCACGCACAGCCGGTCGCGGTGGGTGACGAGGCCCATCGTCTCGGTATCGACCGCGAGCGCCCCGCTTCCGGCCAGCACGCCGGCGGGGAGATCCTCTTCGTGAAAATGCACTGCCATGCCCCTCGCCCTACGCGCATTGGGGAAAGAGGGGAAGGGGCGAGTGGCGCGGGTCGATCCCCTGCACTAACCCGTTCGTGTCGCGCGTGGTCGAGACACCTGTGACGGGCCTCTCGACTGCGCTCGAGACGAACGGAGCTCAGAATTGTCCGAAACCCTCCCCGAAAGCTGGCGGCCGGTGCTGGAGCCGGTGCTCGCGACCCCCGAGGCACGCAAGCTCGGCGGCTGGCTCAAGGCCGAGGAGGCGGCGGGCAAGGTGGTCTATCCCCCGCGCGGGCAACGCCTCGCCGCGCTGGCGCTGACCCCGCTCGATCAGGTGCGCTGCGTGATCCTCGGGCAGGATCCCTATCACGGGCCCGGGCAGGCGCACGGCCTCGCCTTCTCGGTGCGCGCCGGGGTGCGACCCCCGCCCTCGCTGGTCAACATCTACAAGGAACTCGAGAGCGATCTCGGCCTGCCCCGCCCCGCCGGCGGCGACCTGTCGCGGTGGGCAGAGCAGGGCGTGCTGCTGCTCAACAACACGCTGACGGTCGAGGCGGGCCTCGCGGGGAGCCATGCCGGGCGCGGGTGGGACGCCGTGACCGATGCCTGCGTCGCGGCGGTGGCGGCGAGCGAGCGGCCGACCGTCTTCATCCTGTGGGGCAGCCACGCGAGGAAGAAGGCTTCGCGGGTGCCCGCGCTGGGCCGGTCCTCCCACCACCTCGTGCTGACCTCGGCCCACCCCAGCCCGCTCTCCGCCCACAACGGCTTTTTCGGCTCGCGCCCCTTCAGCCAGGCCAACGCCTTTCTGGAAGCCGCGGGGCGCGGGCGCATAGACTGGAGCTTGTGATGGACGACGTGATCCTGTGCGAGGTGGCCGATGGTATCGCCACCGTTACCCTCAACCGCCCCCAGGCGATGAACGCGCTGAACCGCGCGCTGAGGCAGCGCCTTGCCGAGGTGATGCGTGCCGTGGACGCGGACGAGGCGGTGCGGGTGGTGATCCTTACCGGCGCGGGCGAGCGTGCCTTCACCGCGGGGCTCGATCTCAAGGAACTGGGCAGCGAGGAAGGCGCGCTCGGCAGCGCCAATGCCACCGACCCGGCGGACAATCCGGTCAAGGCGATCGAGCTGTGCCGCAAGCCCGTGATCGGCGCGATCAACGGGGTCGCGATCACCGGCGGCTTCGAGGTCGCGCTCGCCTGCGACGTGCTGATCGCCAGCACCAACGCCCGCTTCGCCGATACCCACGCGCGGGTCGGGATCGTGCCGGGCTGGGGCCTGTCGCAGAAGCTGTCGCGCATGATCGGCATCAGCCGCGCCAAGGAGCTCGCCTTCACCGGCAACTTCCTCGATGCCGCCACGGCGCACGCCTGGGGCCTCGTCAACCATGTCGTCGCGCCGGAGGAGCTGCTGCCGCTGGCGCGCAAGCTGGCGGGGGACATGGCGGGCATCGATCCCGCATTCCTTGGCCTCTACAAGCGCCTCATCGACGACGGTTATGCGACCAGCTTCGGCGAGGGGCTGGCGCTCGAGGCGGAGCGTTCCAGCGCCGCCAACAGAGCGGTCGCCCCCGAGGAGGTCGAAGCCCGCCGCGCCGCCGTGCAGGAACGGGGACGAGGGCAGACCTGAGGCGCATCAGTGAGCCTCCCGCAAGGATCCGGGCTCTGATCCCTTGTGATCCCGAAAAAATCTGCCAGGCCCGGGTGCATCCGGTATCTGCAGGTTCTCGTATATGCGAGGTGGCGGAGAGGGGCTGCGATGCTTTCGACCCGGGCGGGCGCCCCGCTCCGTCACCCCAGCGAAGCTGGGATATGCAACGCAATTCCGGAGAACCTGATGAAAGCACTTTCCCTCGCCGCCCTTTCGGCGGTCCTCGTCGCCGTGCCCGTCCAGGCAGAGGACGAGTTCGACGGCTTCTACGCCGGCGCCTCGATCGGCTACGATTTCCAGGCCGGCGACAGTGGCGAAACGATCAGCTTCGACCGCGGCTCCAACGGCACCTTCGGCGAAAGCGTGACCACCGCTGCGGGCGCCAACGCCTTCTCGCCGGGCTTCTGCGGCGGCGCGGCAACCTCGACGCAGAACAGCAACTGCCGCAGCGACTCCGACGGCGTGGGTTTCGCGGGCCGGTTCGGCTATGACAGCCAGATGGGCAAGCTGGTGATCGGCGCCGTGGCCGAGATCGGCACCGCCGACCTGCGGGATTCGGTGGCGGCCTTCAGCACCACGCCCGCGTTCTACACCATGACCCGCGAGATCGATTACACCGCGGCGCTGCGCCTGCGCGCCGGCTTCACCCCCGCCGCGAAGACCCTGATCTACGCGACCGGCGGCGTGGCCTATGCCAAGCTCGACCAGTCCTTCGAGACCAGCAACACGGCCAACTCCTTCACCGTGCTCGAGGACGACGAGACCTGGGGCTACCAGCTGGGCGCCGGAGTCGAACAGAAGCTCGGCACGAATGTCTCGCTCGGCGTCGAGTATCTCTTCACCGGCTACGGCGCGGACGACACGCTGATCCGCGTCGGCCAGGGCACCGCCGGCGCGACCAACCCCTTCGTGCTGGCGAACGGCGTCGACTTCCGGCGCGCGGGCGATTCCTTCGACATCCAGACGGTCAAGGCGGTGCTGACCTACCGCTTCTGACGACACTTGCCGCACGGGGGCAGCCCTGGGCTGCTCCCGTGCCCCTCACCCTGCGTGGGCGGCGATCCATTCCTCGACCACCGGCGCGACCTTGGTGCGCCAGCGCGAGCCGTTGAAGATGCCGTAGTGGCCCGCCCCTTCCGCCATGTAGTACCGCTTCTTCTCCTCGGGCAGGCCCGGGGTGAGCTTGAGCGCGGCACGGGTCTGGCCGAGGCCTGAGATGTCGTCGCGCTCGCCCTCGATCGCGAGCAGCGCCGTGTCGGTTATGCGGGTGATGTCGACGAGCTCGCCCTTGTGGCGGAACTCGCCCTTGGGGATCGAGTGCTTCTGGAACACCTCCTCCACCGTCTGGAGGTAGAATTCCGCGGTCATGTCGCAGACCGAGCGGTATTCGTCGTAGAAATCCTTGGTCGCCTGCGCGCTTTCCTCGTCGCCGACGGTGAGGTGCTTGAACATCTCGTAATGGCTCATCATGTGGCTCGAGAGGTTCATGCTCATGAAGGCCGAAAGCTGCATGAAGCCCGGATAGACCCGCCGCCCGCTGCCCGGGTATTTCATCGGCACCGTGGCGATCACCGACTGGCGGAACCATTCGATCGGGCGCTGCATCGCCATGTTGTTGACGACCGTGGGGCACTCGCGCGTGTCGATCGGGCCGCCCATCATGGTGAGCGTGGCGGGCGTGGCGGGCGACTTGTGGAGATTGAGGAGCGCGGTCGCCGCAAAAGCGGGCACACTCGGCTGGCACACCGCCATCATGTGGATGCGCGCACCCCCTGCCTCGCCGTGAACGTGCTCGGCGAACTCCATCAGGTAGTCGATATAGTCGTCGAGATCGAACTTGCCCGCGCTCGCCGGCACCATCTTGGCATCGGCCCAGTCGGTGATGAAGACCTCCGCCGATTCCAGCATCCGCTCCACCGTGCCGCGCAGCAGGGTGGCGTAATGGCCGCTCATCGGCGCAACGATCAGCAGGCGCGGGCGGTCGGCGGGCGTGCCCTCGACCCGGAAGCGGAGCAGATCGCCGAAGGGGCGCTTCAGCACGGTCGATTGCGTCACGGCGTGCGGCTGGCCGTCGATCGTGACCGAGGCGATCCCGAATTCGGGCTTGCCGTAATGGGCGGTGGCGTGGGCGAAGACATCGAGCGCGTTGGCGACCAGCGGGCCCATACCCATGTATCCGAAGGGATTGGCCGGGTTGGAGAGCATCCCTGCGCTGATCGAAGCGAGCGCGCTGGCGCTGTTCATCCAGCTGCGCTGGAGCTCGTAGGCGTGATAAAGCATCGGTTTCCTCGCGGCGACGAACGGTCTGGCGCCTTATCCCCGTGGCGCCTTGCGACCACAGATGCGCTTTCGCATTCGATTGTGCAACGCACAATTGCATAGGTGTCAAACCCCGCAACGGTGCGGCCCCCCGATTTTTGCACGTGAAATTCGCGGCCCCTGCGGCTAGAGGCCAGCGATCATGCACGGCGAACACCCCACGCGCGACCCCGAGACCGCCTCCGACGAGCTGCCGGAAGGCGCCGGGGCCGTGCTGCACGGGGCAGACGAACCCGCGCCGAAGTCGCGCACGCTCGCGCCGCTCCGGATGGTGTTCGGCGCCGCGCTGCAATACCCGCGCCAGATCGCCTTCGCGCTCACCGCGCTGGTGATCACCTCGGCGGCGACGCTGGCGATCCCCTATCGGTTCAAGGTGATCATCGACGAGGGCTTCTCGGGCGCGAGCAGCACCGACGACATCGCCCGGGCCTTCCAGTACCTGCTGATGATCGTGGTGATCCTCGGCGTCGGCACCGCCTTCCGCTTCTATTTCGTCAGCTGGATCGGCGAGCGGGTCGTGGCCGACCTGCGCCTGAAGGTGCAGCAGAACCTGCTGCGCCTCTCGCCCGGTTTCTACGAGGTCAACAGCCCCAAGGAAATCTCCAGCCGGATGACCAGCGACACCACGATCATCGAGAACGTGGTGGGCGGCACGGTGTCGATCGCGCTCAGGAACACGCTGACCGCGATCGGCGGGATAATCATGCTGTTCTACCTCGCCCCGACGCTGACGCTCGGCCTGTTGCTGGCGATCCCGCTGATCGTGGTGCCGATCGTGTTCTTCGGCCGCCGCATCCGCACTGTCTCGCGTACCAGCCAGGACCGCATCGCCGATGTCGGCGCCTATGTCACCGAGGTGCTCTCGGCGATGAAGATCGTCCAGAGCTTCGGACAGGAGCGCCGCGAGGGCGAGCGGTTCGCAAGGGTGGTCGAAACCACCTTCGAAACCGCGCGGCGGCGCATCCTGCTGCGCGCGGCGATGACCTCGCTGGTGATCCTGCTGGTATTCGGCGCGGTGACGATGGTGATGTGGCGCGGCGCGCTGGCGGTGGCGGCAGGCGAGATCACGGGCGGCACCATCGCCGCCTTCGTGCTGGTCGGCGGGCTGGTCGCGGGGGCCTTCGGCGCGCTCACGGAAGTCTACGGCGATCTGCTGCGCGGCGCGGGCGCGGCGAGCCGGCTGGCCGAACTGCTCGAGGCGAAGCCCGACATCGCGCCCCCCGCCCGGCCCGAACGCCTGCCCGAGCCGGCGCGCGGCAGCCTCAGCTTCCGCAATGTCACCTTCCGCTATCCCGCCCGCCCCGACAGCCCGGCGCTCAGGGACTTCACGCTCGAGATCGAACCGGGCGAGACCATCGCCATCGTCGGGCCCTCGGGGGCGGGCAAGTCGACGATCTTCCAGCTGGTCGAGCGGTTCTACGATCCGCAGGGCGGCACGATCCGGCTCGATGGGGTGCCGCTGACCAGTGCCGATCCGGCCGACATCCGCTCGCGCATCGCGCTCGTCCCGCAGGTCGGCGTGCTGTTCAGCGCCAATGCGCGCGACAACCTGCGCTACGGCAAGTGGGACGCGACCGACGAGCAGATCTGGCAGGCCGCCCGCGCCGCCAATGCCGAAACCTTCCTGCGCGCCCTGCCGCAGGGTCTCGACACGCATCTCGGCGAGGGCGGGACCCAGCTTTCGGGTGGGCAGCAGCAGCGCATCGCCATCGCCCGCGCGCTCTTGCGCGATGCACCGATCCTGCTGCTCGACGAGGCGACCAGCGCATTGGATGCCGAGAGCGAGCAGCTCGTCCAGCAGGCGCTCGAAGGGCTGATGCAGGGCCGCACCACGCTGGTGATCGCCCACCGCCTCGCCACGGTGCGCGCCGCCGACCGGATCGTGGTGCTCGACGAGGGCCGGATCGTCGAGCAGGGCACCCACGAGGCGCTGACCAAGGCGGGCGGGCTCTACGCGCGCCTCGCAAGGCTCCAGTTCACCGCCGACGCGGCGTAGCTTGTTCCCGAGCCACCTTCGGTGGCACAAACCACCCGCCCCGCCTCCCCACCCGGCCGCCATAGCCTGATGGTATCATTGGTGGCCGGGTGGGGAGGCGGGGCGGGTGGTCTGCATCGCGCGCCAGCGCGATCGCCAAAAGCGACAAAATCGACGAACCACGCCCTGTCTCGACGAAGCGCAACCCTTCGCCCTGTGCGACGTTACTGTGACGTCACGCCGACATCCTGTCGCGATTCTCAGGGACTCGAGAACACCATGATCCACAAGACCGCCGCCCTCATCGGGGCGAGCCTGTTTGCACTCGCCGCCCCCGCGCTGGCCGATACGCATGACCATCAAGGCGAGATCGAGACGCTCCAGAGCGCCGACACCGGCTCCGACCTGCCGACCATCAGCTTCGGCACCTGGGGCTTCGATCCGGCCTACATCGCCACCGACATCAAGCCGGGCGACGATTTCAACGCCTATGCCAACAAGAAGTGGATCGACGCCAATCCGCTCCCGCCCGAGTTCAGCCGCATCGGGGCCTTCGTCCTGCTGGGCGAAAAGAGCGTCGCCGACGTCAAGGCGCTGATGGACGATCTCGCCGCGCGCGATCCCGCCAGCCTTTCGGGCGACGAGAAGCGCATTCTCGATGCCTATCGCACCTATCTCGACACCGCGGCGATCGAGGCGGCGGGCCTCGCTCCGGCCAAGCCGTATCTCGACCGCATCGCCGCAGCGACCACGCTCGATGATCTGGCGAAGCTGTGGGCCGAACCGGGCTTCGCCAGCCCGCTCAGCGCCTCGGTCGGGATCGATGCCAAGCAGCCCGACCGGCATATCGCGCAGGTCGGCTTCGGCGGGCTCGGCCTGCCCGACCGCGACTACTATCTCGACACCTCGGACAAGGGCCGCGCGATCCAGGACAAGTACAAGTCCTACCTCGCCTTCCTGCTCGGCGAGGCGGGCTATGAAGACCCCGAGGCGCAGGCCGCCGAAGTCTACGCCTTCGAGGACCGCATCGCCCGCGAGGTCGCCTGGGACCGCGCCGTGCGCCGCAACCGCGATCTGACCTACAACCTCCTGACCGCCGACGAACTCGGCGCGATCAGCGGCAAGGTGCCGGTCGCGGCGATGCTCGAGCAGATCGGGATCGCGCAGAGCCCCGGCTTCGTGGTCGCGCTGATGCCGCCCACGGCCGAGGAGATCGCCCAGTACAAGCTCGACGAGGCGACCCGCGCCAAGATCGGATCGGGCCTGCCGGGGATGTTCACGATGCTCGGCGACACCCCGGTCGAGACGCTCAAGGCGTGGATGATCAAGGAGTTCCTGTCCGATCATGCCGCGGTCCTTCCGGCGCGCTTCGATGCGGCGAACTTCGAGTTTTTCGGCAAGACCCTGCGCGGCACGCCCGAACAGCGCCCGCGCTGGAAGCGCGCCATCGGCGAGACCGAGGGGCTGATCGGCGAGCTGGTCGGCAAGGCCTACGTCGCGCGCTACTTCCCGCCCGAGAACAAGGCGGCGATGGACGAGCTGGTCGCCAACCTGCGGCTCGCTCTCGGCCAGTCGATCGACGAGATCACCTGGATGGGCGAGGCGACCAAGGCCCAGGCCCGCGCCAAGCTGGCGAGCTTCGATCCCAAGATCGGCTACCGCCCCAATCTCGAGACCTATGATGGCCTCGCGATCACGGCGGGCAACCCCGTCGCCAACCGCATGGCTGCGGCGAAGTGGCGGCGGGCGGACAACACCGCCAAGCTGGGCGAGCCCATCGATCGCACCGAATGGTCGATGCTGCCGCAGACGGTGAACGCCTATTACAGCCCGGTCAAGAACGAGATCGTCTTCCCGGCGGGCATCCTCCAGCAGCCCTTCTTCGCGCTCACCAACGACATCGCGGTGAACTACGGCGCGATCGGCGGGGTCATCGGGCACGAGATGGGCCACGGCTTCGACGACCAGGGTTCCAAGTCCGACGCCACCGGCGCGCTGCGCAACTGGTGGACCGACGCCGACCGCGCCGCCTTCGACACGCTCGGCAACCGGCTGGTCGCGCAATACGATGCCTTCTGCCCGCTCGACGAGGGCAAGACCTGCGTCAACGGCCGCCTCACCCTTGGCGAGAACATCGGCGATGTCGGCGGGCTGTCGATGGCCTACCGCGCCTACAAGATCGCCACCAAGGGCAAGGAGGTGCCGGTGATCGACGGCCTCACCGGCGACCAGCGCTTCTTCCTCGCCTGGGCGCAGGTGTGGCGCTCCACCCAGCGGGAAGAGAACTACCGCAACCGCCTTCGCACCGACAGCCATTCCCCCGAGGAATACCGGGTCAACGGCGTCGTGCGGCAGCTCGACGAATGGTACGAGGCCTTTGGTGTGAAGCCCGGCGATGCGATGTACCTGCCGCCCGAACAGCGCGTCCGGATCTGGTAAGCGTTTCTATGTGCGTGCCCGCCTTGCGCGGGCACATCCTCGGCGCTGTTTCAAGCCCTGCGGGCTTGAGCGCCTGCGGCTCGCGCGCGTGCGCTCGCGGCCCGTCCTGCGGCGGGCCGGGCGGCATGCGCGCCTGAGAGGCCCGCTCCTCCGACGGAGCGGGCCTTTTGGTTTGACTTGACCCCGCCTCTCGTCGAAGCGGTGCGCCCATGACCGACACCATGGCCGCCATCCTGCTCGGCATCCTCGAAGGGCTGACCGAATTCCTCCCCGTGTCCTCGACCGGGCACCTGATCCTCGCCACCGAACTGCTGGGCTTCGACCAGCGCGAATGGGAGGTGTTCAACATCGCGATCCAGCCCGCCGCGATCCTTGCCATCGTGGTGCTCTACTGGCGCACCTTCTGGGACGTGGCCAAGGGGCTGTTCGGCCTGGAGAAGGGCGCGCTGGCCTTCGTGCGCAACCTGCTCGTCGCCTTCTTCCCGGCGGTGCTGCTGGGCCTCGCCTTCGGCGACATCATCGAGGGCTTCCTCGGCAATGCCGTGCTGGTGTGCTGGACGCTGATCATCGGCGGGGTGGCGATCCTCGCCATCGAGCGCTGGGCCAATCCGCCCGCGACCGGCCCCGGCGTGGCGGGCGTCCCCTTGCGCACGGCGATCCTGATCGGCGTGGTCCAGTGCCTCGCCATGATCCCGGGCGTCAGCCGTTCTGGCGCAACGATCCTCGGGGCGATGGCCTTCGGGGTGGACCGCAAGACGGCGGCCGAATTCAGCTTCTTCCTCGCCGTGCCGACCCTGTCGGGCGCGACCGTCTACCAGCTGGCGAAATACGGATCGGACCTCACCGCGCGCGATCTGGAGCTGATCGGGATCGGCTCGCTCGCGGGCTTCGTGGTCGCGCTGGTGGTGGTCAAACTGTTCATCGCGATCGTCACGAAGATCGGCTTTGCGCCCTTCGCCTGGTACCGGATCGTCGTCGGCGCTGGGGGCCTCGTCTGGCTTACCCTGGTCTGAAGCACTTTTCTGGAACCGTCCGCGCCGCTGCTGGTTAGGGAGTCGGACCGCGACAGGGCGGCTGAACGGAGATTTCGGACAAGATGGCGTTGCTGGTGCTGATCGTGTTGGGGGCAACTCTGGGCTGGCTGGCCTCGATCCTCGCGCGGACCGAGGCGCCGGGCGACATCCTGCGGCAAGTGGTGCTGGGCACGCTGGTCGCGGTGGTCGCCGGCGAGATCGCCAACGACGGCACGATCATCGGCAGCCTGTCCTTCCTCAGCCTCGGCGTTGCGCTGGCCGCCACTGGGGTGGCGCTGGTGCTCTACCACGCCGTGTTCCGCCGCAAGGCGCGCGCGTAGTTCGTTGCGCCCTCAAGCGCCGGGCGGCGGACCTGCGTCCGCCTTGGCTTTCACCGCATAGGCCGCGGCGGCCATTCGGCGTTGCGACGCCTTCGGCATCGGGGTTTCGTGAAGAACCTAGACCGGGGTTGCCCCGCTCCCCCGCCCACCGCGCAGGTGGTATTCCTGGGTGCCCCGGTGCAGCACGTTGTCGACATCGATCACCGCGCTGTTCGCATAGGTGAACCCGGCCGGAAGGCTGCGATAGAGCCGGTCGAAATCGCGCTCCACCGTCTGGCGGTAGAGGTCCTGAAAGCTCTCGATCACGAAATAGGTCGGTTGCAGATCGCTGATGACGTAGTCGGTCCGCATCACCCGGTCGACGTTGAGCATGATGCGGTTGGGGCTCTCGGCCTCCACCGCGAACCTCGCCTCGGTCGGGCCTGACAGGATTCCCGCCCCATAGGCCCGCACCTGCCCCTGCTCCTCGATCAGGCCGAACTCGACCGTGTACCAGTAGAGCGCGCCCAGCGCCTTGAGCCGGTTGTAGCGCATCGCCTTCCACCCGGCGCGGCCATATTCCTGCATGTAGTCGGCATAGACGGGATCGGTGAGCATCGGCACATGGCCGAAGACATCATGGAAGACGTCGGGCTCCTCGATGTAGTCGAAGGTCTCTCGGGTCCGGATGAAGTTCCCCGCCGGAAATCGCCGGTTGGCGAGGTGCCAGAAGAACACGTGATCGGGGATCAGCATCGGCACCGGCACGACGCTCCACCCCGTGAGCGCGCCAAGTTCCTCGGAGAGCTGTCCGAATTCGGGAATGCCGCCCCTGCCCAGATCGAGCTTCTCGAGTCCCGCCATGAAGGCGCTGCACGCCCGGCCGGGGAGCACCTCCATCTGGCGGGCAAAGAGATCGTCCCAGACGGCGTGATCCTCGGGCGTGTAGGCGGTCTGCGCGGGCTCCAGCCAGTCCTCGCCCACGTGCGCGGGGCGTGCGAGCGGGGCGGTGAAGACATCCGCCGCCATCTCTGGCAGGGTGGCGAAATCGGGCTGGGGGTCTGCAAGCGTGGCCATATCGTTGCAGATGATACTACCTTCCCGGCGCGCAGACAAACGGGGAGAGCAGGCAATGGCGATGAAGCGCAAGGATTACGAGGCGGCGCTCGAACCGCTCACGCTCGAGCTGGTCAGCATGGCGCGCTGGGTCAAGGCGACCGGCGCGCGGGTGGTGGTGCTGTTCGAGGGCCGCGACACCGCGGGCAAGGGCGGCGCGATCACGGCGGTGCGCGGGCAGCTCAACCCGCGCCAGTGCCGCACCGTGGCCCTGACCAAGCCGACCGAGGCGGAGATGGGGCAATGGTATTTCCAGCGCTATGTCGCCCACCTTCCGACCGCGGGAGAGATCGTGCTGTTCGACCGCTCGTGGTACAACCGCGCCGGGGTCGAGAAGGTCATGGGCTATGCCTCGCCCGAGCAGGTCGACGCGTTCCTCAAGGCCGCGCCCGCCTTCGAGAAGCTGCTGGTCGATGACGGCATCCTGCTGTTCAAATACTGGCTCGCCGCCGATCAGGAAAAGCAGGAAGAGCGCCTGCGCGAGCGGCTGGAGGATCCGCTGAAGCGCTGGAAGCTGTCCCCCATCGATCTCGCCGCGCGGGAGAGATACGACGATTACACCAAGGCGCGCGAGGCGATGCTGAAGGCCACCCACACGCCCCATGCGCCGTGGACCATCGTCGATTTCAACGACCAGCGGCGCGGGCGGCTGACGCTGGTGCGTGATCTGCTCTCACGCATCCCCGATACTCACGAGGAGCCCGAGGCGATCGACTTTCCCGACCTGGGCCGCAAGCCTGCCAAGGAGAAATACAAGGTGCTGAAGCCGATCGCGGACTGGGAGGGCTGACGCATCCTTCTCCCCTCCCGCAAGCGGGAGGGGTCGGGGGTGGGAAATTCAGCGCGCGCGGATTCGCGCCCACCCCCAGCCCCTCCCGCAAGCGGGAGGGGAGCTAGATCGTGGCACTCGCCTGCGTCACCTGCCGGCCGTCGCCTGCGAAGGCCGCCAGATCGTATCCCGCCTCGCCCTTGCGCATCACCAGATGCAGCGGCTCGCCCGCGATGGCAGGGGAGAGGCCGCGGAAGCTGAAGCTGCGCAGGCGGTTCTCGCCCAGCGCCTGCGCCGCCAGTTGCAGCAGCAGGCTTGCGGTGAGCGGCCCGTGGACGACAAGGCCGCGATAGCGTTCGGTCTCGACGGCATAGGGCGCATCGTAGTGGATGCGGTGGGTGTTGAAGGTCAGCGCCGAATAGCGGAACAGCAGCCGCGCATCGGGCGTGAGGGTGCGGTGGGCGTCCCAGCCTGCGGGGTCGAACCGCCCCTCGCCCGGCGGCGGCGGACTGAGCGGCGCGTCGGGCGGGGCGGCATCGCGGTAAACCAGCGTCTGGGTCTCGATCACGGCGATGGTGCCGTTCGCCTTCGTGGTGTGCTCGACATCGACGAAGGCAAGGCGGCCCGAGCCGCCCTCCTTCTCGCTGATCGCGGCGACGCGGCTCACGCGCTCGATCGCGGCGCCGATGGCGATGGGCGCGTGGAAGGCGATCTTGCTGGACGCCCACATCCGCCGCGGCATCGGGAAGGGGGGGAGGAAGCTGACGGGCGATTCGTCGCGCGCGGGATGCCCGTCCTCGCCCAGCGTCGCGGTGGGAGCCTCGGGGGTGCAGAGCGCGAAATGGATGCCCTGCGGCATGATCGCGGGGTGGGGGCGCGGCAGGTCGAAGGTGGCGAGCCAGCGCGCGGCCAGCCCTTCACCCAGCCGGTCCTTGACGCGCGCCTCGCGCCCGATCCACGCCTCGTAGCTCATGCGGCGCGCTCGAACACCGCGGCGATGCCCTGCCCGCCGCCGATGCACATGGTCTCGAGGCCATAGCGCACCCCGCGCCGGTGCATCTCGTGCGCCATGTCGGCGAGGATCCTGCCCCCGGTCGCGCCGATGGGGTGGCCAAGGCTGATGCCCGACCCGTTGACGTTGAGGATCTCGCGGCGGCTGTCGTCATCCGACCAGCCCCAGCCCTTGAGCACGGCGAGCACCTGCGGGGCGAAGGCCTCGTTCAATTCGACGAGGCCGATATCGTCCCAGCTGTAGCCCCGACGCGCGAACAGGCGCTCCACGGCAGGCACCGGCCCGATCCCCATGCGCGACGGATCGCAGCCCGCCGCCGCCCAGCCGCCGAACCACAGCATCGGGGTGAGGCCCAGTTCCTCGAGCTTGTCCTCCGCCACCACGAGACACGCGGCGGCGGCGTCATTCTGCTGGCTGGCATTGCCGGCGGTGACGATGGCCTGCGAATCGCGCTTCAGGTCGATCGGCGCGAGCTTGCCCAGCGTCTCCATCGAAGCGTCGGTGCGGTAGCCTTCGTCGTGGTCGAAGATCACCGGATCGCCTTTGCGCTGCGGGATGGCGACCGGCACGAGCTGTTCGGCGAACTTGCCTTCGGCCCATGCGCGCGCTGCGTTCTGGTGCGAGCGGACCGCGAAGGCATCGGCCTCCTCGCGGGTGATGCCGTAATCCTTCGCAAGGTTCTCGGCGGTCTCGATCATCCCCGTGATGACGCCGAAGCGCTCGACCGGCTGGCTCATCACCCGGCCCCGCGAGAGGCGGTCATGCAGCACCATGTCGCCCATCCGGACGCCCCCGCGCGCGGCGAGGGTGTAGTGCTCGACGTTCGACATGGATTCGACGCCGCCCGCGACGACGACATCGGCCATGCCGGTCTCGACCATCATCGCCGCCGTGGCGACCGCCTGCACGCCGGAGCCGCAGCGCCGGTCGAGCTGGAAGCCTGGCACCTCGATGGGCAGGCCCGCCGCGAGCCACGACCAGTGGCCGATGGCGGGCGCCTCGCCATTGCCGTAGCCTTGGGAGAACACGACATCGTCTACGCGCTCGGGGTCGATACCGGAACGCTCCATCAGCGCCTTGAGGATCACCGCGCCGAGCTGTCCGGCGTTCATGCTGGAAAGCCCGCCGAGGAACTTGCCCACCGGGGTGCGCAGGGGGGTGCAGATGGCGGCGCGTCTGGTCATTCTCACTTTCCTCCGTTCGGTTCGAGCGAAGTCGAGGACCGTTCGCGCAGGTGTGTCTCGACTTCGCTCGACACGAACGGGTGGTGTGTCACTTGTCGCTCAGGGCCACCGTGCCTGCATCGACCAGCTTGCCGATCGCGCCGGACGACAGCCCCAGCTTCTCCGCCAGCACCTCCTCCGAGTGCTCGCCAAGGTAAGGCGCAGGAGCGGGGTCGCCCACCTCGCGGCCCGGGAGATTGGCGAAGCTGCGGGTGGCGGGGTATTCGAACCCGCTCGGATTGGCGGGCGCGGGGCCGAACAGCGGGTTGTCCGCCACCAGCACAGGGTCGTTCGCGGCCTCGTAGGCGGTGCGGTAGCGTTCGAAGGTGCAGGCCTCGGCGGTCATGCGCGCTTCGAGGGTCGCATAATCCATGCCGTCTGCCGCCTTCTGGAACAGGTCGAAGAGCGCGTGGCGATGGTAGAAGCGCGGGGTATCGCCGTCGGCGAAGCGCACGCCGTGTTCGGCCTCGAGCGCGGCGATGCCCTGCTCGACCCCGAAGGCCTTGACCAGGCCGCTCCACTGCTTGGGCGTGAGCGCGGCGACCATGAAGCGCACGCCGTCCTTGCTGCGGAAATCGCGCCCGAACGCACCCCAGATGGCATTGCCGAGCCGCTCGCGGTCCCCGCCGCGGTAGAGCACCTCGGCCATCAGCCCCGCATTCGCCATCGTCCCGATCGCGACGTCGCCAAGCGGCAGGCGCACCTCGCTGCCCTCGCCTGTCCGGTCGCGGTGGCGCAGCGCGGCGAGCATGGCGAAGGCGCCATAGGCCCCGGTGATGAAGTCCCACGCCGGGAGCACCTGGTTGACGGGCGGGGCGGTCGCCGGGTCCCAGTCCTCCGGCCCGCACATCAGGGGGTAGCCGACGGCGGCGTTCACCGTGAAGTCCATCGCCTGCCGCCCGTCGTGCCAGCCCATGACCCTGAGCGAGATCATGTCCGCGCGGCGGGCCGCCATCGCGGCATGGCTGAGAAAGCTCTGCTCCGGCAGATTGGTGATGCACTGGCCGACGGCGCTCGCCAGTTCCACCAGAAGCTCGCGCCCCTCGGGGGATTGCAGATCGAGCGCGACCGACTTCTTGGCGCGGTTGAGGTTCTCCCACGAGAGGCTGCGCCCCTCGCGGGTCAGCATGTAGCGGTTGTAATCGAGCCCGCCCGCCTTGTGGTCGACGCGGATAACCTCCGCCCCCAGCTGCGCGCAGTAAAGCCCTGCGGTAGGCGAGGCGACGAAGCTCGAGACTTCGACGATGGAGAGGTCATCGAGGAGGTTGTACATCTCAGGCGTTGGCCGCCCACTCGCGCAGCATGTGCTTGGCGATCTGGAGCTGGAGGATCTGCGTCGTGCCCTCGTAGATGCGGTAGATGCGCGCATCGCGGAAGAAGCGCTCGGCGTCGTATTCGGCGAGATAGCCCGCGCCGCCGTAGATCTGCACCACGCGGTCGACCACGCGACCGCACATCTCCGAGGCGAACACCTTGAAGGCCGCAGCCTTGACGAGAATGTTCTCGCCCCGGTCGGCCCGCGCGGTGACGTCCTTCATCATCGCTTCGGCAGCGTAGATCTCGATCTCGCTGTCGGCAAGCATCTGCTGGATCAGCTGGAAGTTGGCGATCGGCTCGCCGAAGGCCTTGCGCTCGTTGGCGTAGCGCAGCGCCGAGTCGAGCGCGCGGCGCGCGTAGCCGGTCGCCGCCGCGCCGACGCTGATGCGCCCGTTGTCGAGGCTCTTCATCGCGAAGACGAAGCCCTTGCCGGTCTCCCCGCCGAGCAGCGCGTCGCCGGGCACCCGCACATCGTCGAGCATGATGTCGGAGATATGCGAGCCCGACTGGCCCATCTTCCTGTCGGGCGAGCCGGTCGAGACGCCGGGGGTGTTCATCGGCACCAGGAACGCGCTGACATGGGCGTTCTTGGGCAGCGCCTCCTTGCTGGTGCGCGCCATGATCAGCGCGACGTCGGCGTGGGGGGCGTTGGTGATGTAGCGCTTGGTGCCGTTGAGGATCCAGCCGTTGCCGTCGGGATCGGGGGTGGCGGTGGTCGCCATCGCGGCGGAATCGCTTCCCGAGCCCGGCTCGGTGAGGCCGAAGCAGGCGATCTTGCCGGCCGCGATCTGCGGATACCACTCGGCCTTCTGGGCCTCGGTCGCGCCGTTCTTCAGCGCGCTCGCGAACATCCCGACATTGATCGAGAAGATCGAGCGGTACGCGGGCGCGGCATAGGCCATGATGTTCACGACGCGGGCGTACTGCGTCATGTTGAGCCCCGCGCCGCCGTATTCCTCGGGCACCGAGAGGCCGAACAGGCCCATCTCGCGCATCTCGTTGAGGATCGCGTCGGGGATGCGGTCCTCGGCAATCACCTGCGGCTCGGCCGGGATCAGGCGTTCGCGGACATAGCGTGCGAGCTGCTCGGCGAACTGTTCGAAGGTCTCCTCGTCCATGCCGGGATTGGCGGGGGCGGCGAGGTTTGCGGGGGCGTTCATGATGGCATTCGTCCTTGAAGGGAGGCGCGGCGGCGCCGGCCCCGGCTAGCGTGCGGCCGGGGCGGCGTCGCCTGTCATTTCGGCAGGCGCTTCGGCGGGCGGGTCGGAAGGGATCGCCTCGGGTGGCAGCTGGCGCTCGTCGAGCATCGAGGCGGCATCCTCGAGCGCCTCGGCCTCGCCCGGGCTGACCCCGCCCGGCGCGCTCGCCCCCTCGTCCCCGCAGGCGGAAAGGGCGAGTAGCGTGGGGGCGAGCAGGAGCGCGGGGGCGATCGGGTGGCGCAGCACGGGGCGCGGCCTATTCGGCCGGCGCTTCGGCGGCGGCAGCGGCCTCGGCGGCGACACCGGCCGCGGCATCGGCAGCCGCCGTCGCCCCTGCGGTCGGGTCGGCCTCGGGCGCGTCGGTGGCGGTGGCGGACGGGTCGGCGACCGGTTCCTCGGTGACCGGCGCCAGCGCGCTGTCGGCGGGCATCTCGACGGTGTCGGCGCTCGCCTCGGTCGAGGCATCGTCGGCGCTGCCGCAGGCGGCGAGGGTCAGGGCGGCGCTGCCGAGGGCGGCAAGGGCGATAAGCTTGCGCATGGTTCGGGTCTCTCCTCTCGAATGGTGCGGGCAGGGGCATCGGCCCCGGCCCGGTTCGCGCGAGGGTTTAGCCAAGCCTTGCCCCCCGCGCCAAGCGACAAATGGTGCCTTAACCATTGCGCGCTAGGATCGCGCTCATGACCCGCAAGCCTTCCTTCGCGCTCCATGCGCTCGCCGCTGCCCTGGCGCTGCCGACGGCGGTGCTGGTCGCCCAGCCCGTGTCCGGCCCCTTCACCGTCACCGAGACGGGGCGCAGCTTCGCCAGCCTGCAGGAGGCGATCAACGCCGTGGGCAACACCCGCGCGACGATCCGCATCCAGCCCGGCACCTATCGCCAGTGCGCGGTGCAGGAGCAGGGCGTCATCGTCTACGAGGCCGCCACTCCCGGCGCCGTGACGCTCGAGGGGCGCGCCTGCGAGGGCAAGGCCGCGCTGGTGCTGCGCGGCACCGGGGCGGAAATCCGCGGGCTCACCTTCAGCGGCATCAACGTCGCCGACGGCAACGGGGCGGGCATCCGGCTCGAGGCGGGGGCGCTCAATGTCGCCTTCGCGCGGTTCCAGAACAGCCAGCAGGGCATCCTCAGCGCCGCCGATCCGTCGATCCGCGTCTTCATCACCCGCTCGACCTTCTCCGGCCTCGGCACCTGCGAGAACGACGCGGGCTGCGCCCATTCGGTCTATATCGGCGACATCGGCTCGCTCACCGTGCGCGAGAGCCGGTTCGAGCGCGGCACCGGCGGCCACTACCTCAAGGCGCGCGCCGCCGAGGTCGCGATCGAGGGCAACAGCTTCGACGATTCGGGCGGGCGCACCACCAACTACATGATCGACCTGCCCGCCGGCGCGCGCGGTCGCGTGACCGACAACTGGTTCATCCAGGGCCGCGACAAGGAGAACTACTCGGCCTTCATCGCGCTGGGCGCGGAGGAAGTGCTGCACCCCTCGGACGGCCTCAGGATCGAGAACAACGAGGCCCGCTTCGTCCCCGGCCTCCAGCGCCAGAGCGCCTTCCTCGCCGACTGGACGGGCGAGCGCGTGATGATGCAGGGCAACCGCCTCGCGAGCGGGATCAAGCAGTACGAGCGCCGCTAGGTTTTGTGCTTGCAGGACAGCGCGCCGAAAGTCCGCTTTCAGGGAGCCGGTGCTGTTGCCTTAGTGACCGCAACTGGATGGTTAGTAGTCATTCGCTTTCGCGTGCAGCCAGCGCGCTTTCGAGCCAGTGAATGCGCTTACGCCACTGCTTAGCCGTTGCTGCTGAAGGAGCGATACTCAATCGGCTCCGCGACCTGGAGAGTTCCGACCGCAACTCCTCATTACTGAGTTTGCTCAGTTCATCGTCTCGGTGCGGAACGCCGGATCGCTTGCCCATTAGCGCAATCTGCCCAATGCATTGAATGTCGACAACTGGGTCGCTTTCGGGACGGCAGGTTTTGGCCGAGACGAGGCTGAAGCCGCCACCCCATCAGTCGTCGCCCCGTGCTTGACACGGGGTTAGGCTCTTCTTCCTCGCCCCCCCGAAGGTAAGTCAGCCAAGCCCCGTGTCATGCACGGGGCGACGAGGGGAGATTTTCCTACATCCCCGCCAGCCGCTACGATGCACCCCTGCTCTTTCCCATTGTTGTGTCCGGCCTGCGAGGCCGTTGAATAAGCGCGGCGCGAAACAAGGCCCGGCTTCCCTGTCCGTCCGCTTTGGGGAATTGGAGTTTATCGTCTGATATTATTGATGAAATGACTGAGCGGAGAGGCGGACAGGGTGTCCGCTTTGTCCGCTTCGGGCGCGTCTCTGGAAAGTCCGACTTTGGGCTGATAATTTGAAAACCCGATGCCACCGTCGAACCGGTGCAGGCGTGCCGCCCCATGGCGACGGTCGTCAGATCAGCAAATGCCCCGACCGGTCGCGCTTGGTCGCCAGATAGCGCGCGTTGTGGGGATTTTCGGGGAGCTGGTGCGGCACCCGCTCGCTGACCGTGATCCCCGCCGCCTCGAGCGCGCGGACCTTTGCGGGATTGTTCGTCAGCAGCCGGATCGTCGTCGCCCCCAGCAGCTCCAGCATCCGCGCCGCCAGGGGGAAATCGCGCGCCTCATCGGGCAGGCCGAGGCGCTGGTTGGCCTCGACCGTGTCGAAGCCCTGGTCCTGCAGGCGGTAGGCGCGCAGCTTGTTGACGAGGCCGATGCCGCGCCCCTCCTGCCGCATGTAGAGCAGCACGCCCCACCCGCCCGAATCGCGCGCCTCGTGCGCCATGGCGTGGAGTGCGGCATCGAGTTGCGGGCCGCAGTCGCACTTGAGGCTGCCGAGGATGTCGCCGGTCAGGCACTCGGAATGGAGCCGCACCAGCGGCAGGCGGTCGCCGCTTTGCGTGCCGATGATCAGCGCCACGTGCTCGCGCAGGTCCGCCGCCGAACGGAAGGCGACGATCTCCGCCTCCTCGCAGGCCGAAACCGGCAGGTGTGCGCGGGTGACGATCCGCAGCTGGCCCGCATCGGCATAGGCGGCAAGGTCCGACACGGCGACCGGCACCGCCTCGCCCGCTTCCGCCGGATCGACGAGGAAGGCGGGCAGGATTCCGGCGATCCGCGCCAGTTCGAGCGCCGCGGCGGCAGTCTCGGCCCAGTCGAGGCTCACCGCCTTGAACGGGCCTTTCAGCGGATTGCCGAGATCAAGCGCCGGGTCGGCGATCGGCAGCGCCTCGCGCAGGGAGAAGTCCTCGCCCCCCGCGATCAGCACCGGCGCGTGCGGCACCGCGGCCTCGCGCTGGTTGGCGAGCTTCAATGTCGCCGCGCGCGCCGCCGAGATCAGCATTCGCGGTGCGCGCGCGCCTTGGGCGATCGCGGTCTCGACCGGCAGCAGGACGGGCCCGCCCGCGAAGGCCAGCGGCCAGCCGTGGCGCAGGGCGTCCACCGCCTGCGCCGCGCGGCGCTCGGGGGACGGGGCGGGAGAGGGGCCACTCAGATGTCGAACTCCGTCACCAGCGGCACGTGATCGGACGGCTGCTCCCACGCCCGCGCCTCCTCGATCACGCGGTGCGCGCGCGCCTGCTGCGCCACGGCGGGCGAGGCCCACATGTGGTCGAGGCGGCGGCCCTTGTCGTTCTCCTGCCAGCCCGGATTGCGATAGCTCCACCACGAATAGTAGCGCCCGGGCGCGGGGATGTGCTGGCGGCCGAGGTCGACCCAGCCGTGGGCATCCTGGAACCGGCCCAGCGTCTCGACCTCGATCGGCGTGTGGCTGACGACCTTCAGCAGCTGCTTGTGGCTCCACACGTCACTTTCGAGCGGGGCGATGTTGAAATCGCCGACGATCAGCGTCGGGCGGTCGAGCGTGTCCGCCCACCGCGTCATCCGCCCGAGGAAGTCGAGCTTCTGCCCGAACTTGGGGTTCACCTCCCGGTCGGGCACGTCGCCGCCGGCGGGGACGTAGACGTTCTCGATCAGCAGGTCCTTGCCCAGCACCTCGACCCCGATGTGCCGCGCCTCGCCATTGTCCTGCCAGTCGTGGCGGGTGACCTCGCGGATGGGCACGCGGCTGACCGTGGCGACGCCGTGGTAGCCCTTCTGCCCGCTCACCGCCTGATGGGTGTAGCCGAGCGCGGCCAGTGCCTCGGCCGGAAACAGGTGGCTCTCGCACTTGATCTCCTGCAGGCACAGGATGTCGGGCGCGGCCTCGGTGAGCAGCTTCTCGATGAGGCCCACGCGCAGGCGCGCGGAGTTGATGTTCCAGGTGGCGACAGACAGCATGGGGGCGGACTTAGGGGGGCGCGGCGCGGTTTTCCAGCTTTCACTTTCATGTCGCATGGCGGCGCGATAGGGCGGGGCGGCATTCCCGGAGACCCGCATGATCCAGACCCGCGCCCTCGTCGCCCTGCTCGCCGCCGCCCTGCCGCTCGGCGGCTGCGTCGCCACCATCAACACCAACGGCGCCACCGGCTACAGCGATACCCGCCCCCCAGCCCCGGCGCCGGGCAAGGCGAAGAACGTCATCCTGTTCATCGGCGACGGCATGGGCATCTCCACCATCACCGCCGCGCGCATCTATGACGGGCAGAAGCGCGGGGAGACAGGCGAGGAGAACAGCCTCAGCTTCGAGAAATTCCCGAACGTGGCGCTGGTCAAGACCTACAACACCAATGCCCAGGTCCCCGACAGCGCGGGCACGGCCACGGCGATGCATTCGGGGGTGAAGACCCGCATCGGCGTGCTCGGCATCGGGCCGGAGGCGGAGAAGGGTGTGTGCAAGGACGCGCTCGCCCACCCGCTGCCCTTGCTGGGCGAGGAGGCGAAGCGGCGCGGCCTCGCGCTCGGGATCGTCACCACCACCCGTCTCACCCACGCCACCCCGGCGAGCGTCTATTCGCGCAGCGCCGACCGCGACTGGGAGAGCGACAGGGACATTCCCGCCGACCAGCAGGGGCAGGGCTGCAAGGATATCGCGCTCCAGCTGGCCGAGGCGCAGTTCGACGTGGCGCTCGGCGGCGGGTCGGGGATGTTCTACGGCAGGAACGGCGGCGGCCGGCGCGCCGATGCAGCCGCCGATCTGCCAGCGCAGTGGGCGGCGAACAACGGGGGCGTGGTGGTCAAGGACGCCGCCGGCCTCGCCGCCGCGCCGATGGACAGGCCGGTGCTCGGCCTGTTCAACCCCAGCCACCTGACCTTCATGGCCGATCGCAAGCCGGATTCGCCCGAGCCGACCCTCACCGACATGACCGCGCAGGCGATCGCGCGGCTGAAGGCAGACCCGGAGGGCTTCTACCTGATGGTCGAGGGCGGGCGGATCGACCACGCGCATCACGCCGGGCAGGCGGGCTATGCGCTGGAGGAGGCGGTCGAGTTCGCGCGGGCGGTGCAATATGCGGTCGAGAACACCGATCCGGCCGAGACGCTGATCATGGTCACGGCCGATCACAGCCACGTCTTCACCATCGCCGGCTATCCGCGACGCGGCAACGACATCCTCGGGCTGGTGGTGCCGCCCGCCGGACGCGGCGAGGACGGCGGCGACGGCACCTCGCCCGCCCCGGCGATCGACGGCAAGCCCTACACCACGCTCGGTTATGCCAATGGCCCGGGCGGGATCCACAAGGACGAGGACGGCGACGGCGAGCACGCGCGCCCCGTGCCGCAGACCGGCCTTGCCGCCCGCCAGCAGGCGCTGGTGCCGCTCCCGTCGGAAACCCACGGCGGCGAGGATGTCGCGCTGTTCGCCACCGGCCCCGGCGCCGAACGGGCGCGCGGAGTGATCGAGCAGAACGTGATCTACGCGATCATCCGCAGGGCACTTGGCTGGGAGTAGGAGATAGAGCCCGGCGGCGCAGCCGCCGCAAGGCCGAACGGCCGCCCGCAGCGATGCGACCTTCAGGTCGCATGAGCGAGGATTTCGCACGCCGGATGGCGTGCGGAACACCAAAAAGCCAAACAAAAACCCCCGACCCGGGGGCGATGGGTCGGGGGTTCCATGGAGCGTTCGTCACGCTTGTGCAAGGCGGGCCCTTGGTGAAGGGTGGGCAACAGGGGGGAAACCTCCCTTCGACCTGCCTTGTTGAGAATGATTAGCCGCTGGAGGCTTTCATTCACATGAACGCCTCCGATTTTTTGTCGCCTCCCTACAACCGTTCGTCGAGCGGCCCGCGATTCAGCCCGGGCGGCGGGCGGTTCGGCGCGGGTCCTTGAAAGTGAAGGCGCTGTCGGCCACCGCCACGCCGTAACGCTGGTTCGACAGGTTCACCCGGGTGCGGTTGTTCTGCGCATCGAGCGCGACCCAATGGGTCAGCTGCAGCCCGCCCGGCGCCGCGGCATTCTTCACGAAGATCAGCGTGATCATGCCGAATTCCGGCTTCTTCGGATCGCGCACCTCGACGCTCAGCACATCGGGGTTCCCGGTCGGCACCAGCTTGCCGTAACGCTTCACGTCCTTGTCGGGATCGAACAGCGCGCCAAGCGGCGAATTGCCGATCGGCCAGCGTTCGACCTGGGCGACCTCGTAGTCGACGACGTAGAGCGACTTGCCGTTGGAGACGACGAGGAAATCGGCGTCCTTGCCATAGTCGAAGCGGATCTTGCCCGGACGCTTCAGCGTCATCACCCCGCGCAGGGTCTGGCCCTGCCGGTCGGTCTGGACGAAATCGGCCTTCATCGTCGAGATCGCCCGGAGCGCGCCGACCACGCGGTCGAGATCGCTGGCGGCCTGTGCGGCGGCGGGCGGGGCGAGGAGGGTGGGCTGGCCGGGGGCAAGCCCCAATGCAAGCGCGCCGGCGCCCAGGGAGAGCGCCAGCGTGCGGGCGAAGGGAAGCTGTCTGATCATGCCGACGCGACTAGGGCCGCAGGCTTGAACTGTCGATGAATTATCGCAACCGCCCGTCTGGGCGGAGGCGGAAGGCCCGATCTTACTTGATCTTGGCTTCCTTGAACTCGACATGCTTGCGCGCCACCGGGTCATACTTCCGGAAGCTCATCTTCTCGGTGATGTTGCGCGGGTTCTTCTTGGTCACGTAGAAGAAGCCGGTGCCCTCGCTCGAGACGAGGCGGATCTTGACGGTGGTGGGCTTCGCCATGGCGGGTTCCTGTCAACTGGGTCGGCCCGGCGGACGTTCACCCGGGCTTGAAAAAGCAAATAGCGGCGCGCCCGGAAGGCCCGGCACACCGCCACACGGGCGCGCCATTCGCCGATTCACGGGGAAAAGTCAAGGCGGCTGGCCGATTGCCCTGCGCCCGCCTGCCGCATAGAGACAGGTCCATGACCGACCCCGATCGCCCGATCGCGCTCGCCGCCTACGAGAGGCTGGCCGAGGCCTATGCCGCCAAGGCCGAGACCAAGGCGGAGAACGGCTACAACGAGCACCCCGCGATCCGCCGGGTGATCGGCGCGGTCGAGGGGCTGGCGGTGCTCGATGCGGGGTGCGGACCGGGGTTCCTGATGCGCGACCTTCTGGCCGCCGGCGCGGCGCGGGTGACCGCCTTCGATGTCAGCCCGGCGATGGTCCGGCTGGCGCAGGCCCGCGCGCCCGCCGCCGAGGTGTTCGTCGCCGACATGGCGCAGCCGCTCGTGGGGCTTAACGATGCAGGGTTCGACCTTGTCGTCTCCTCGCTCGCCATCGATTACGTGCGCGACTGGTCGGTTCCGCTAGGCGAGTTCCGGCGCCTGCTGCGTCCCGGCGGGCGGCTGGTGTTCAGCGTCCAGCATCCGATGGGCGCCTACAAATGGTACAATCCGCCGAGCCCCTTCGGCGTCCAGTATGTCGAGGCCACGTGGAAGGGATTCACCGCCGATCCGGTGGTGGTGCCCGATTACTACCGGTCCTTCGAGGAGATGGTGAATCCGCTGCTGGCGGCCGGATTCGCGCTGCGGGGCGTGCACGAGACCCGCCCCGCGCCCGAACTGGAAGCGATCGATCCGGTCAAATACGCCCGCGGCATGGCCTACCCGACCTTCATGGTGATCGACGCCGCGGCCGCCTGAGCCTCACCAGTCCGAGGCGCTGGGCCGCCCTCGCCCCGCCTTCACCGCGCCGCGCGCCTTCTTGACCTTCAGCCGCTCGGTCTTGCCGACGCGGTTGAGCCGAGTCCTGGCGCGGCGCTTGGGTTCGGTCTGGGCTTCCTCGAGCAGCGCGGCGAGCTTGGCGCGGGCGTCCTGACGGTTGGCTTCCTGCGTGCGGTGCGCCTTGGAGGTGACGATGAGATCGCCGTTCCCCGCCAGCTTTGCCCCCGCAAGCTTCCTCAGCCGCGCGAAGACCGGCGGGCTGAGGCGCAGCGCATAGATGTTGACGCGCAGCTCCACCTCGGTCGCGACCTTGTTGGCGTTCTGCCCGCCGGGGCCGGAACCGGCGAGGAAGCTCTCGCTCGCCAGCCTCAGGGCGCGGGCCGTCAGCGGCTCGTCATCCATCTGTCGCCCCGAGCGCGAGGAAATCCGCCGGCAGCGGCGCCCGGGCCTCGATCGGCGTCTTGCCCGGGCGGGTCACGGTCAGGCTTTCGGCATGGAGCATCGTGCGCTTCGCCCCCGGGGCATTGCCCGCACCATAGACCGGATCACCCAGCAGGGGCGCGCCGAGGCCCTTCAGTGCGTGGACCCTGAGCTGGTGGGTGCGGCCGGTTTCCGGGCGGAAGCGGATCAGGCTGTGGGGGCCAAGCTCCTCCACCAATTCCCAGTGCGAGACCGCCGGCTTGCCCTTCTTCGCCGGGATTATCCGCCAGCCCTTCTCGGCCGAGCTGATCTTGGCGAGGGCGAGCTCGATCGTGCCCTGCGTGCCCGGCGGACGGCCAGCCAGAACGGCGAGGTAGGTCTTGCCCACCAGCCGCTCCTCGAAGGCCCGGTTGAACCGCGCCAGCGCCTTGGGGTTGCGGGCGAGCAGCAGGCAGCCGCTGGTGTCGGTATCCAGCCGGTGCACCGCCACCGGCGCGCGCTGGAAGCCCAGTTTCAGGCGGTCGAGATGATCCTCGAGGCAGATCCCGCCCTTGCGCGGGCGATCCACCGCCATGCCCGAAGGCTTGTCGATGACGAGCGCCTCGCCGTCTTCGTAGAGGATGCGAATGTCGGCCATGAATCTTCTTATCCGTTCGTGCTGAGCTTGTCGAAGCACTGTCCTTCTCTCTGGAAGGCCGGTGCCTGAAGTGGAAAACGGCCCTTCGACAAGCTCAGGGCGAACGGGAAATGGTCACACCAGCACCGCGCGCATCAACCCGCGCAGGGCATTGCCGATCCAGAAGCCTGCGGCCAGATCATCGAGCGTCAATTCTGCCTCGCGCGCGCGGCCCTCGGCGATGAGGTGCCCGCGCAGAACGCCGGGCAGCAGGCCGAGGCTGGCGGGCGGGGTGAGCAGCACGCCATCGGGGCCATCGACGAAGACGCTGGTCCAGCTCCCCTCGGTCACGCACCCGTCGGCGCGCACCAGCAGCGCCTCGTCGGCGCCCAGCGTGCGCGCGGCGGCCAAGGCATCCTCGTAGAAACCGCGATCCGAGGTCTTGTGCGCGAGGCGCCAGTCGGACGGGTCGAGCGGATGGGGGAGCGCGGCGACCTTCACCGGCTCTTCCAGCGGCGCGGGCAAGGGCGCGGTCTCGAGCGCACTCGCCCCGCTGCGCGCGACCAGCAGGCGCACACGGGCAGGGGCGTCGAGTTCGAAGCACAGCGCCTGGATCTGGTTCCTCAGCGCATGGCGATCGAAGGTGAAGCCGAGCGCCCCAGCACTCGCCTTCATCCGCGCAAGGTGGTCCTCGAGCAGGGCAATGCCGCTCTCGGGCTCGAAGCGCATCGTCTCGATCAGGTCGCACTGCGGCGCCGCAAGGCCCGGGGCAGCGCGGCGCAGGAAGCCGGCCTTGACCTCGCACTCGCGCCGTTCGGCCATGGGCTCGCTGTCGGCGACGATTGCCGAGCCGATGCCGAGCACCGCGCTGCCCTGCCCGTTCTCGATCGGCGTGAGCCGCAAGGTGCGGATTGCGACGTTGAAGGCCGCGTTCCCATCCGCATCGATCCGCCCGATCGCGCCGCAATAGGGGCCGCGGGCATCGCGCTCCACCTCGCCCAGCAGTTCCATCGCCCGGATCTTGGGCGCGCCGGTGATCGAACCGCAGGGGAACAGCGCCCGCACGAGGTCCATCGCGCCCCTGCCGGGACTGAGCCTCGCGCGCACCGTGGAGACCATCTGGTGCACCGTCGGGTAGCTCTCGACCGCGAAGGGCGCATCGACCCGCACGCTGCCAGCCTCGGCCACGCGCGACAGGTCGTTCCTCATCAGGTCGACGATCATCAGGTTCTCGGCGCGGTCCTTGACCGAGGCCCCTAGGTCCGCCGCCATCGCCGCGTCGGCGGCCGGATCGGCCATGCGCGGGCGGGTGCCCTTCATCGGCTTGACCTTGGCCTCCCCGCCCGAAAGCGCCACGAACAGCTCGGGCGAGAAACTCAGGAGCCAGTGCGCGCCGTCGAACACAAGCCCGCCATAGCCCGCGCGGCTGCCGTCGCGCAGGGCGGCATAGAGCCCGATCGGATCGCCGCGAAAGGACCCGGCGAGGGGATAGGTGAGGTTCGCCTGATAGATGTCGCCGGCGCGGATCGCCTCGGCCAGCCGCGCGAAGGCAGCGGCATAGCCGCCGGGGGAGAGCTGCGGCTCCATCGGGCCGAGCGTGCCCGGGCCCTGCGCCCGCTCGGCGAGCCAGGCCGGGACATCGGCGGCGGCGATCCGGGGCGGGGCATCGAACAGGCCGAGCCAAACCAGCGGCCCCGCTCCGCCGCTGCGCGCGGCGGCAAGGCCTGCCAGCTTCGGCTCGAGCGCGAGGCCCGCCTCGTAGGCGATGTAGCCCGCCAGCGATCCGCCCCCGGCCACCCGCGCCGCCTCGGCCGCGGCGAGCACGGCTTCGACTTCCTCGGCCCGGCGCGCGGCGAACACCTCGCGCGGCGCCTCGTAGAGCAGCGCATCGGCGGCGGCGTCTTGCGCGCGCGCATCGTCGAGCAGGACAAATGGCGTTGGCGAACCCATCACGCGCAAGCCTTGGCCCAAAGCGGCGCCGCTGTCGAGAACTTGACCGCCGCGCCATGCCCCTGCACATCAGCGGGAGAGCGGTTACAGGGGACGCGAGATGGCGGAAATGGCGGGCGAAATCTTTCTCGGCCTCGGTGCGGACGGGTCGCGGCAGGTGCTGCTGCTCGAACGCTCCAACCGCCACGGGCTGATCGCCGGGGCGACCGGGACCGGCAAGACCGTCACGTTGCAAGGCATCGCCGAAAGCTTCTCGCGCGCCGGGGTGCCGGTCTTCGTCGCCGACGTGAAGGGCGACCTGTCGGGCATCGCCATGCCGGGTTCGCCTACCTTCAAGCATGCCGACAAGCTCGAATCCCGGGCGAAGGAACTGGGCATCACCGACTATGCCTATGCGGACAATCCGGTGATCTTCTGGGACCTCTACGGCGAACAGGGCCACCCGATCCGCACCACGGTGAGCGAGATGGGCCCGCTGCTGCTGTCGCGCCTGCTCGATCTCAACGAGACGCAGGAAGGCGTGCTGCAGATCATCTTCCGCTACGCCGACGAGAACGGGCTGCTGCTGCTCGATTTCGGCGATCTGGCCGCGCTGCTCGCCTGGGCAAACGAGAATTCCGCTGAATTGTCAGGCAAGTACGGCAATGTCTCCAAGCCCTCGGTGGGCGCGATCCAGCGCCAGCTGCTCTCGTTCGAGGCGCAGGGGGCGGACCATTTCTTCGGCGAGCCTGCGCTGGAGATAAACGATTTCCTGAAGGTGGACGATCAGGGGCGCGGCTATGTGAACGTGCTGGCCGCCGACAAGCTGATGCGCAGCCCCAAGCTCTACGCCACATTCCTCCTGTGGCTGCTGGCGGAGCTGTTCGAATCGCTGCCCGAGGTCGGCGATCCCGAGAAGCCCAAGCTGGTGTTCTTCTTCGACGAGGCGCACCTGCTGTTCGACGATGCCCCCAAGGCGCTGCAGGACACCATCGAGAACGTCGTCCGCCTGATCCGCTCCAAGGGCGTGGGCGTGTTCTTCGTCACCCAGAATCCCATCGATATCCCGGAGGAAGTCGCAGGCCAGCTGGGCAACCGCGTGCAGCACGCCCTGCGCGCCTTCACGCCGCGCGACCAGCGCGCGATCAAGGCGGCGGCGGAGACCTTCCGGGTCAATCCCAGGCTCGATGTCGAGAGTGCGATCACCGAGCTCAAGGTCGGCGAGGCGCTGGTCTCGACGCTCGATGGGGACGGCGCGCCGACCATCGTGGAGCGCACGCTGATCAAGCCGCCGCGCTCGCGCCTCGGGCCGGTGACGCCCAAGGAACGTGCGATCATTCAATCCATCAGCCCGCTTGAGGGCAAGTACGACACTCGCGTCGACCGGGAGAGCGCGGCGGAGGTGCTCGCCGCCAAGGCCGCCGATGCCGCCGCCACGGCCGCCGAGGTGGCCGAGAAGGGGCGCGAGGAAGTCGCCAAGCGCGAGCGCAGGACGCCCTCGGTGTGGGAGAAGGCGGGCAAGAGCGCCGTGACCGCTGCCAGCGGTTCGCTCGCCTCGATGGCGGTCGCGATGGTGCTCGGCAAGAAATCGGGCGCCGATCCGCTGCGCACCGGGGCGACCGCCTTCGTGCGCAACATCATCGGCGGGCTGATGCGCTGACGCCCCCCTGACGACAGGGGGACGACATCGCGACGACCGCGCAACGACTGCGCCACGCCCGCACCTGTCCGAGACCTAGCGCGGCCGGTGCTGCGTGCCCTCCCCGGCAGTGATGAAGATCGCGCTCGCGGCCTCGGGCACATCGGCGGTGTGCCACACGCCGGCCGGGTTGATCGCGTATTCGCCCGCCGCGAGCGGGGTTTCCTCGATCCGCCCGTCGGGATGCTCCTGCACCAGCACCATCGCGCCGGAAATGCAGATCACCACCTCGTCGCCCGCCGGGTGCATCTCCCACGATGTCCAGCTGGTCGAGAAGGCATATTGCGAGACCAGCCGCCCTTCCGCCCCGTCCGAGGCATGGCGGGCGGCATAACCCTCGTACCATTCCATCCCCGAGAAGGGCGGCTCCTCCACCGCCCTCGCCCCGAGGCCGAGATGAACGAACCGCTCCTCCAGCCGGGGCGCGCTCATTCCCCCGTCTTTTCGGGGGCGACCATGCAGAAGGCATTGAGCTTGTTGCCATCGGGATCGCGGAAATAGGCGGCGTAGAAACCGTCCTCCCCGCGCGGGCCGGGTGCGCCCTCGTCGCTCCCGCCGTGCGCCATCGCCGTGTCGTAGACCGCGTGGACCTGTTCGGGCGATTTCACCTCGAGCGCGACCATCACCCCGTTGCCGACCGTGGCCGGCTGACCGTCGAAGGGCAGGGTCGCCGCGATCCCCGGCGCGCCGCCCCATTCGCCCCAGGCGATGAAGGCTTCCGTGTCCATCATCCGCCCCACGCCGAAATGGGCGGCGAGCGCGTCATAGAAGGCCGCAGCGCGCGGCAGGTCGTTGGTTCCGAGGGTGACGTAGCCGATCATTCTGTGTTCCTCCCATGCGAATCGATGGAGGAACATTACCGGAACATTGGGGTTGTAACAAGCGGTGCCTGGCCACCCCGTTTCCGTTCGGGCTGAGCTTGTCGAAGCCCTGTCCTTTCCCTTTGAAAACTGCGCAAAGGGAAGAAGTTCGGTCCTTCGACAAGCTCAGGACGAACGGGCTTTTTCAAAGCGGCGCCGTTTCCCGCTCCACCCACGCCAGATCCTCGCCGGACAGGCGGGGCGAGAGAATCGCGCGCACCTTGGCATGGTAGGCGTCCACCCACGCCACTTCCTCCGCCGTCAGCAGGCTCTTGTCGATCAGCCGGCGGTCCAGCGGCACGAAGGTCAGGGTCTCGAAGCCGAGCCAGCGCCCCTCCATCCCGGCAATCTCCCGCTCCTCGACCAGCACCAGGTTCTCGATCCGGATGCCAAAGGCGCCGGGCTTGTAGTAGCCCGGTTCGTTGGAGAGGATCATCCCCGCGAACAGCTCCTGCCCGGTGCCCGCCTGCCCGCCGTTGGGCTTGGCGATGCGCTGCGGGCCCTCGTGCACGGCGAGCACGCTGCCCACCCCGTGCCCGGTGCCGTGGGCGTAATCGACGCCCGCTTCCCAGAGATACTGCCGCGCCAGCACGTCGAGCTGCCCGCCACTGGTCCCTTGCGGAAAGACCGCGCGGGCGAGCTGAATGTGGCCCTTCAACACGCGGGTGTTGCGATCGCGCATTTCCTGCGTCGGCTCGCCCGGCCCGACCCACACGGTGCGGGTGATGTCGGTGGTGCCGCCGGGATACTGCCCGCCCGAATCGACGAGGTAGATCGAGGAGGGCGGGATCGGGATATTGCTGTCCTCGTCGACCTTGTAGTGCGGCAGGGCGGCATGGCCCGCGGCGGCCGAAATGGTGTCGAAGCTGAGGTCGGAGAGGCCCGGGTCCTCCTCGCGGAAGGACTGGAGCCGCGCCGCGGCCGAGAGTTCGTCGACGCCGCCCTTGGGTGCCTCGATCTCGAGCCAGCGCAGGAAGCGGCTCACCGCCGCCCCGTCGCGCGCCTGCGCATCGCGCTGGCCGTCCTGTTCGGCGGGGTTCTTGATCGCTTTCGCGAGGATCGTCGGGTCCTGCTTGAAGGCGAAGCTCGCGCCGCCTGCCCGCAAGCCCTGCGCGATGCCGACCACCGCGAAATCAGGATCGAGCGCGACGCTTTTCCCTGCGAATTCGCTCGTGAGCGCACCCTCGAACGCCGCACGCTCGCGGATCGTCACCGCGTTGCCGAGGTGGCGGGCGAGTTCGGGCGTCACCTTCTCGGGCGCGATGAACAGTTCGGCGCTGCCGTCCTTATGGGCGATCACATAGGACAGGGCGACGGGGGTGTGCGGCACGTCGGCGCCCCGGATGTTGAGCAGCCATGCGACCGAATCGAGCGCCGGGATCACCACCGCGTCGTGGCCCTCATTCGCCAGCCAGTCGGCCACGGCAGCGCGCTTGTCGGCCGAGGAGCGGCCCGCGCGGGCCTCGTCGTGAGGAACGGCAACGGCGGGCGAGGCGGCGGGGCGATCGGCCCAGACGGCATCGACCGGGTTGCCCTGCGCCGGGACCATCGTGATACCCTTCGGCTCCACCCGCTTCTCCAGCGCCTCGACCCAGGCCCAGGTGTGGAGCCAGGGATCATAGGCGATCCTCGCCCCGCTCTCGCACACCTCGGCCAGCCAGCCACCGAGGGTGTCCTTCGGGACCGAGCGGTATTCGAACAGGTTCCCGTCGACCTGCTCGCGCACCTGCACGGTGTAGCGCCCGTCGACGAAGATCGCGGCATGGGTCAGCGTGACGCAGGCGAAGCCCGCCGAGCCGCCGAAGCCCGTCAGCCACTTCAGCCGCTGGGCATAGTCGCCGACATATTCGCTCATGTGCTCATCGCTGATGGGGACGACGAAACCGTCGAGCCCCCGCCGCTTCAATTCCTCGCGCAGGGCAGCAAGGCGCGCTTCGTGGGTCTGCATCAGCATGTCGTCGATCCTCTGGCGAAGGCGCGGGCACTTGCCGCGCATCATTGTCGCATTACAACCGCATCATAGGCCCGACGGGCTTGTGTTTCCACCCGCACCGACACACGGGAGCCTGCAACCCGATGCTTCGCCCTATCAGCCTTGGCGCTCTTGCCTGCGCGCTAGCCGCCACCACCTTTGCCCCGGCCGCCGTGGCCGCCAACAACGAGGATTCCGCCCGCGTGACCACCGCTCCCGCCGCCGCTGCCGAGATCAAGCCTCCCGTCGCCGCCAAGCGTCCGCACACCTTCACGCATCACGGGATCACCGTCGAGGACCCCTACGACTGGCTCTACGACAAGTCCTATCCGGTGGTCGACGACGAGGAGGTGCTCGCCCACGTCAAGGCCGAGAACGCCTATTTCGAGGCGAAGATGGAGGGCCAGAAGGCGCTCACCGAGGCGCTGTTCACCGAGATGCGGGCGCGCATCAAGGAGGACGATTCGACCGTGCCCCAGAAGGACGGTGACTGGCTCTACTGGTCCGAGTTCGAGGAAGGCGCGCAGTATCGCAAGCACTATCGCAAGCCTGTCGCCGGGGGCGAGGCGCAGCTGCTGATCGACGAGAACGCGCTTGCCGAAGGCCACGAATATTTCAGCCTCGGCGCGGCCTCGGTCAGCCAGAACGGGCGCTTCCTCGCCTATTCGACCGACACCAGCGGCTCGGAACGCTACACCGCGCGGATCAAGGACCTCACGACCGGCGAGCACCTGCCCGACGTGCTCGAGAACCTGCGCGGCGGGCTGGTGTGGGTGAAGAACGACACCGCACTGGTCTACGGCCCCTCGACCGAGGAATGGCGCACGCTGGAGGCGAAGCTCCACGTGATCGGCACACCGGTGGAGAGCGATGTGACGCTCTACAAGGAGGAGGACCAGTCCTTCGGCGTCGGCACCGGCCTCAGCGCGCAGGAGGACTGGCTGATCATCGCCACCGGCGACAACGAGACGAGCGAGGTGCGACTCGTCCCCGCCGCCGATCCCACCGCCGCCCCGATCCTCGTGAAGCCCCGGAAGAAGGGCGTCGAATACAGCGTCGACGTGCGCGACGGCGAGCTGTGGGTGTGGACCAACGACGATCACATCAACTTCCGCCTCGCCAAGGCGAAGCTGGAGACGCCGGGCGAGTGGCAGACCGTCATCCCCGGGTCGGACGATTTCTACCTGACCGATTTCGACCTGTTCAAGGACTTCTTCGTCACGGAAGGACGCCTGAACGGGCTCGACCAGATCCAGCTGCGATCCTACGCCGATCCGGCGAAGATCACCCCGATCACCTTCCCCGAGCCGAGCTACACCGCCGGGCTCGGCAACAACCCCGAATACGACATGAAGAAGCTGCGGCTGTCCTACCAGTCGATGGTGACGCCGGGGACGGTCTATGACTACGACGTGGCCACGGCCAGGCTGACGACGCTGAAGACGCAGGAGATCCCGAGCGGCTACGACCCCTCGCTCTACGTCTCCGAGCGCCTGACCATCACCGCGCGCGACGGGACGCAGGTGCCGGTGAGCGTGCTGATGCGCAAGGACCGCGCCGAGATCCTCAGGAAGGCCGGGATCGAGGGGCCGGGGCCGCTCCACCTCTATGCCTATGGCGCCTATGGCTATGCCATCCCGCCGGGCTTCTCGACCACGCGCTTCAGCCTCGTCGATCGCGGCTTCGCCTATGCCATCGCGCATATCCGCGGCGGGGACGATCTCGGACGGCGCTGGTATCTCCAGGGCAAGCTGTTCGAGCGGACCAACACCTTCAACGATTTCGTCGACGCCGGGCGCGGGTTGATCGCGAAGGGCTACACCGCGGAAGGGATGGTCACTGCCAGCGGCGGCTCGGCGGGCGGCGAGCTGATGGGGGCGATCGTCAACCAGGACCCGGCGCAATACGGCGCGATCGTCGCCCACGTGCCCTTCGTCGACGTGCTCAACACGATGCTCAACGAAAAGCTGCCGCTCACCCCGGGCGAATGGCAGGAATGGGGCAACCCGATCGAGAGCCGCGAGGCTTTCGAATACATCCGCTCCTATTCGCCCTACGATCAGGTGTCGGCCCAGGCCTATCCGCCGATGCTGGTGACCGCAGGGCTAAACGACCCGCGCGTGACCTATTGGGAGCCGGCCAAGTGGGTCGCGCGCCTGCGCGAGCTGAAGACCGACGACAACCTGCTGCTCCTGAAGACCAACATGGGCGCAGGCCACGGCGGGCAATCGGGGCGCTGGAACAGCCTCAGGGAAACGGCGGAGGAATTCGCCTTCATCCTGTGGCAGATGGGGATGGCCCCGAACCCGTCGCGAGACTGACCAGCTCCGGGGGAAGCGACACGCCGTAGTCGAGCGCTTCCTCCGCCAGCAGGATGACGATGCTCTCCATCTCGGGGCCGAACATCGCCAGCTTGAGGTAAAGCTCGGGCACGGCGCGGATCAGGCCGAAGCCCGCTTCCTTGCCGAACACCGGGATCGGGCCGGCGGGCAGCGGGCGCTTGTCGAGATCGGGGGTGAGCTGCCACACCATCCCGACCTTGCGGCTGTTGAAGATCGCCATCAGCCGGCCATAGTCGGCCGCCAGCAGGACCGAGGGCATCGCCGCGAGATAGCGGCAGGCGGCAACCGCCGCCGCGCGGTCGCGCAGGCCCAGCGCGCCCTCTAGCCAGCCAAGCGTGCGGCGCACGTCCTCGCGCGTGGCATCGTCGGCATGGGCGACGAGATGGTCGTAGCCGCGCAGCGCCCGGTTCCACCCGCGCGGATCGCGCGCGACCTGATCCCAGAAGATGTCGACCGCATCGGCGATCGTCTCGAGCTTGCCATCCTGGTGGGCGAAGATGCCTTCCGGGCCGATGTAGAGGCTGCGCGCGCCCGCGCGCTTGCCGCTGAAATCGACGGGCGGACGAATGCCGCGGTCGGGCTTGGGGGCGGGATCGGGCGGGTCTTCGCTCATGACGGGCACCCTAGCACGGGCAGGCTAACAAGCCCTTGCCTTCGGCGCCCCTCCTTGCCCCGTCAGCCCCGCGCGGCTAGGCCCTGCGGCCATGCCCTCGACCTTCACCCGCACCTTCGTGGCCGCACCCGGACACATCGACGAACTCGGCCACGTCAACAACACGGTGTGGGTGCAGTGGATCCAGGACATGGCGACCGCGCACTGGGACGCCGTGGCGCGGCCCGAGGACCGGGCGGCGTTCTTCTGGGTCGTGGTGCGGCACGAGATCGACTACCGCGGCAACGTGTCCGAGGGCGAGAGCGTCACCGCGACGACATGGATCGAGGGCCCGGCGCAAGGCGCGAAGTCGCTGCGGCGGGTGGAGTTCACCGACGCTGCCGGAAAGCGCCTCGTCAGCGCGGCGACGACCTGGGCGATGCTCGACCGCGCGTCCGGAAGGCTCGCGCGGGTGCGGCCCGAGGTGCTGGCGGCGTTCCTGTAAGGCCAACCGAAGTTCCGTTCTTGCCGAGCTTGTCGAGGCACTGTCCTTCTTCGCGTCAAGCGCAGGATCGAACGAGAAGTGCTGCCCTTCGACAAGTTCAGGGCGAACGGAGTGTACCCCTCAAGCCGCTTCCTCGCGCCGCGCGCGCGCGGCGGGGGGCTCGTTGAAGACCGTCAGGCGCTCGTAGGCGAGCCGGTTGCGCCCGCTCGCCTTGGCCTCGTACATCAGGGCATCGGCGCGGGCGTAGAACTCGGCGAAGGCCATCTTGTGGCGGCCCGCATCGCCCATCACCACCACGCCCATGCTGGCCGTGACCGGCAGGTCGAGCCCGGGCACCTCCTTGGCGATGCGCATCGGGATCGCCTGCCGCAGCGCCTCGGCACGCTCGAGCGGCCGTGGCCCGCGCAGCAGCACCACGAATTCCTCGCCGCCGAGCCTGACCGCGACTGCATCGCGGTCTCCGCTGGCACGGATCGCGCTGGCGCAGGCGACCAGCGCGGCATCGCCGACCTGGTGGCCGTGGAGGTCGTTGATCGCCTTGAAGCGGTCGAGATCGACCAGCGCGAAGGTGTCGAAGCCCTGCGCCAGCAGCTCTTCGAAGCGCGCCTCGATCGCGCGGCGGTTCATCAGGCCGGTGAGCGAATCGCGGGTCGAGATCTGCTCGAGCATCCTCGCCTCGGTCAGGGCGGCGTCGCGCTCGCGGCGCAGCGCGAGGAAGCGGTCGGCGATGGCGAGCGAGATCACCACCACCTCGATCCCGACCGCGACGTAGAGCATCTGGTCGAGGCTCGATGGGCCGACGTGCCAGCCGAGCCCGCGCAGCAGCCGTTCAACCGATGCGGTGATGATCGGCAGCCAGGCCAGCGCGATGAAGCGCGCCGAGCGGCTGCCGCGCAGGACCGCCTCGATCACGGCCGCGCTGATCACCGCGATGGCGGGCAGGAAGGTGACGAAATAGGCGACATCGTCGAAGGGCTGGGTGGCATCGAGCTGGAGCGCGAAGAAGCCCGGCACGAACATCGTGAACCAGCCGGTCGCGACCGTCACCCGGCGCATCAGGCGCGACTGCGCCCCGCGTTCGAGGAAGGCGACGAGGAACAGCGCCGAAATCCCCGCCCCGACAGCCCATGACAGCGGCGCCAGCACCGCCATCAGCGTCACCGGCAGGGTGACAAAGGCCGAGGCCAGCCCGCCGGCAGTCAGGACATAGACCATCATCGCGCTCACCATCGCGGCGTGCAGCACCACGAAACGTTCGCGCAGCACCACGAAGAAGCTGATGTCGAACAGCAGCGGCAGCACCAGCATCCCCGTCACGAAGGCGAGCAGCATCATGTCGATCTGCGACCATTCCGCCTTGCCCGGGTCATGGGTGATGCGCGCCTCGGTGAGCAGCGGGATCGAATGCGGTCCCTCCACCTGCGCGAAAAGCAGTTCGGTATCGGCAGTGACCTCCGGCAAGGGCAGCTGGAACACCGGGCCGGCGGCAAAGGGCGTGCCCTCGGCCTCGGTCAGGCGGCGCGACCGGATCGTGCCATCGGCATCCACGGCGTGGAAGGTGATCGCGTCGAAGCGCGCGATGCGGGTGAAGAAATAGCGCGGGGTCTTCTGGCCCTGCCAGCTTTCCGCCTCGAACCGGAGCCACGCCGCCGGCACGTCGGACCGCCAGCGGGTGTTGTCGCAGATCCATGCCTCGCGCGCACGCAGCGCCGCCACGCCGGCATCGGCTCCGGGCGCCGCATGGCAGGCCGGAGCGAAAGTCGGCACCACATGATCGTCCGCCGCTGCCGGGCGCGCAACGCCGAGCGCCAGCACAACAGCGACCAAGCCGAGCCGGAAAAGGAGGCGGACAAATGCCATGTCCGGGCGCGTAGCATGAAAGCCCTTACGATGCTGTTAAGCTGCGTAGTTCCACTTCGGCGGCTTTTTCATCCGAATTCAACTAATTGCATTTGGCGCAAGTATCGGTCGCGCGCGTGCCGGAGCGCCTGACGGCGATGTCTCCGCAGGCGTAACCGCGTTGTCATGAAAGCGTCGTAGAGCGCCCCGCGCGACGGCATCTGCCTATCGCCGATCAGGATCATTCATGGCACATCGAACCTCTGCGTTTCTCAAGACCGGCGCCGCTCTGGCGCTTGCCGCCACCACCCTTGCCGCCTGCGACAGCGGCGGGACAGGGGCGCAATCGGTCCACGCCGTCGGCTCCTCGACGGTCTATCCCTTCGCCAAGCTGGTGGCCGAGAACTTCTCGCGCACCTACCCCGACATGCGCTCGCCGCTGATCGAATCCACCGGCACCGGCAACGGCATTCAGCTGTTCTGTTCGGGGCTCGGTCCCAACACCCCCGACATGGTCAACGCCTCGCGGCGGATGAAGCCCTCGGAATTCGATAGCTGCGTGTCGAACAAGGTCGACGAGGTGATCGAGCTGCAGGTCGGGCTGGACGGCATCGTGTTCGCCTCGGCCAAGGGCGGGATCATGCTCAACCTCTCGCCCAAGACGGTCTACGAGGCGCTCGCCGCGCAGCCCTATGGCCGTCCGCAGACGGCGAAGACCTGGAAGGACGTCGATCCGGCGCTGCCCGCCGATCCGATCCTCGTCTATGGCCCGCCGAGCACCTCGGGCACGCGCGACGCGCTCAAGGAGCTGGTGCTGCTGGCGGGTTGCAAGTCCAATCCCGAGATGAAGGCGCTCAAGGAGAGCGACGAGGACAAGTTCAACCAGATCTGCACCGAGGTGCGCGACGACGGCGGCTATGTCGACCAGGGCGAGCAGGACAACCTGATCGTCCAGAAAATCGTCGGCAACCCGCGCGCGGTCGGCGTCTTCGGCTTCTCCTACATGGAGGAAAACGCCGACCGGGTGCAGGGCTTGCCGATGAACAGCGTGCCCCCGACCTACGAGAACATCGCCAGCTTCGCCTATCCCGGCGCACGGCCGCTGTTCGTCTACGTCAAGAAATCGCACATGCGCGCGATCCCCGGGCTCGAGGACTTCATGAAGGAATGGGTCAAGAGCTGGGGCCGGGAAGGCCCGCTGGCACGCATCGGGATGGTCGCCATGCCGCCCGAGACGATGCAGGCCAACGCCGCCAAGGTGCAGGGCATGACCGTGCTGACCAAGGCGGAGCTCGAATCCGAGTAAGCGGGTTCTTGTTGCCCTACCGCTTCGCTGCTTGAGGGCGTCCTGCCATGATTGCGCCGCTGATGGCGGGGCGCTAGGCTCCTCGCATGAGCGCGCGCAAGATCGCCCAGTGGCATGACGCCGGCCTGATCGACGCCGCGACGCGCGATCGCCTCACTGCGTACGAGGCCGACCACGCCCGCCCGCTGCTGCTGTGGGCGGTGTGGGGCATCGGCGCGCTCGCCATCGGGCTCGGCCTCATCTCGGTGGTGGCGGCCAACTGGGAGGACATCCCGGGGCTTGTGCGCCTGTCGGTGCATCTGGCGCTGATCGCCGGCTTGCTGGGCCTGCTGTTCGCGCGCGAGGACCGGCTGGCGGCGCAATCGCCGTGGGCCGTCGAGGCTCTTGCGTTCATTGCCGCGGCGCTCGGGCTCACCTTCTTCGGGCATCTCGGGCAGGTCTACCAGACCTCCTCGCCCCTGTGGCAGCCGCTTGGCCTGTGGCTGGCGCTCTTCGCGCCCATGCTGGTGCTGACGGGGCGGAGCTGGCCTACGGCTGCGGCGCTGATGGGCGGGGCGGTGTGGTGCGCGTGGGACTATGCGACCTCGCGTAACGGCGACCCCGACCTTGCGCGCCAGCTATGGCTCGCCACGGTGCTGACCGCGCCGGTGTTCTTCGCTCCGCTCGGCGCATGGCTGCAGAGCCGCAGCGCGCGCGAGGATTTCTGGTGCGACCTCGAGGAGCTCGCCTTCACCTATGCCGTCGGCTCTGCCTCCCTCGCGACCGCCATCGCGGCGTGGGACGGCTTCGGCGACCGGAACGTCGCCGGCGAATGGGCGAGCGTGCTCCTCGCCGGCGCGCTCGGCGCGCTGGCCGGGACGGGGGTGATCGCGGCGCGCTCCGGGATCTCGGGACGGATGACGGGGATCGTGATCATCGGTGCGGGAGCGACCGTGCCCCTTGCCTACCTGCTGAGCGGACAGACCGTCCCGGCCGCGCTCGCGTTCTTCGCGCTATGGACCGGGATTGCCGCTGCGGCGCTGGCAGCATCGTGGCGGGTGCTGTTCCAGATCGCCGTCGGGCTGATCGCGGTGCGGCTGATCATCCTCAGCTTCGAACTCGCCGCGGACCTGCTGATGAGCGGCTTCGGGCTGATCCTAGCCGGGGTGATGATCCTCGTGGTTGCGTGGAGCGCGGTGCGGGTCTCGAGGCGCTTCGCCCCCCGCAAGGGAAGCGCCGCATGAGCCGCCCGAAGCACGCAGGCGCGCGCCTCCTCGCCGCGATCCTCCCCGTCGCGGGCCTCGCGGGTCTCTGGGCGACGAGCGACAGGGCCTACAACGCGGGCACCGAATGGGAAGTGCCGATCCAGGGATACGACCCGCGCGATTTCCTGCGCGGGCACTATGTCGAGTTCGGCTACGACTGGCCGGGGATCGACGAGTTCAGCAACCTGCCGCTCGAGGCCCTGTGCCTCGAAGGCGCGGCACCCTCGCTGGCGCGGGTCGGGCCCATTTCTGCCGATGCACCTTGCCGCGGCGCGCGGGTCCGGGCCGACGGCAGCGGCGTCTACGGCTGGGAGGCCCTGACCCGCGGCCGCCTCTACATCGGGCAGGAGCGCGCCGCGCAGCTTCAGGAGCAGCTCCAGAACCGCGACCAGCGCGGAATCGTGACGATCCGCCAGCGCGAGGACGGCAGCTTCACGCCCGTCGCGATCCGCTTCCGCCCGCTCACCCCCGCCGAGATCGCAGAGCGCGACGCGCAAAGCGAACGGGCGGAGGACACGCGTCCCCCGCCCGCCATCATGTCGCAGTAGCGCGCGCGATCAGAACCGCGCGGTGACTTCCACCCCGTAGAAGCGCGGCTCGCCCGGGATGAAGGTCGGGATCGTGAAGGCCCCGCCGGTGTTGCCAGCATCGAGCAGGAAGTCCTCGTTGAAGGCGTTCCTGATGAAACCTGCGATCTCGTAGCGCGCATCGGCGAAGCTCAGGCCCGCACGGGCGTTGACCAGCGTCACCGGGCCTTGAGAGATCAGCGCGGTGTTGGGCACCTGGAAGAAGATCGTGCTGCGGTGGGTGATGCTGGGCGTGGCGAAGAACCGCGCCCCGCCGAAGTCGTAATCGACCGTGAAGCCGCCCGAGGCCTGCCATTCCGGCTGGAGGCGGAAGCGCGATCCGGCGAAGGTGCCGTTGGCCGGATCATCGTCGATCCCGCCGTCGATATAGCCGAAGTTGCCGAAGACGTTGAGCCAGCTCGTCACGTCGACCGCCAGTTCGCCCTCGACCCCGAGGTTGCTCGCCGAACCGGCGCTGCGGGTCTGGAAGGCGCCGGTCGGGTTGCCGTTGGCATCGAGCACCGGGACCGAGACCTGGAAGTTGTCGTAGACCTGGTAATAGACCCCGAGCGAGCCCGATACGCGGCCGGTGGCGAGCTTGATCCCGCCCTCGTAGTTCCACACGATCTCTTCCAGCACGTCGGTGCGGTTGGCGAGCACGTCGGTGCCCTGGCGCCGTGCGTTGACCTGCACCACCGGCGAGCGGCGGCCCTTGGAGACGGTGGCGAAGACGTTCACGTCGTCGCTCACGCGGTAGAGCGCGTTGAAGCGCGGCAGCACCGCGCCGAAGCGGTCGTCGGCGACGAAGGTCTGGCCGCGGGTGTCGATCTGCCCGGGGATCAGCGGACCGCCGGTCAGCCGCGCGTTGGGCACCCGCGCGAAGAAGCCCGAGCGGCGGTATTCGTCGAGGAAGCGCACGCCCGCGGTCAGCTCGAGCGCGTCGAAGGGGATCCAGGTGGCGTCGGCGAAGACCGAATAGGCCTCGTTGCGGCCCTGGTTCTCGAACACCGAACTGTACTGGAAGTTGGTGATGCCCTGCGCGGGCACGCTGCCATTGGCCGCGACGCAGGGGGTGGCGCCGAACGGGCGGCCTGCGGGGGGCACACCGAACAGTGTAGTCAGGCACTGGAGGAACAGGCCTTCCTCGCTGGCGAAGGGCACGTTCTGGCGGCCGTCTTCGATGAAGGCGTTCCAGCCGAAGCTCGCGCGCAGCGTGTCGCCCGAATAGGTGAAGCGGCCTTCGTGGCTGAACTGCCAGCCATCGGCGATTTCCGAGAATTCGAGGAAGGGCGCGGCGGTGCCGTCGGCGTCGAACACCTCGCGGCTGTCGAACTCGCGGTAGCCGTTGACCGTGGTGAAGGACCAGTCGTCCTCGAACTGGTAGTCGAGCGTCAGGTTGAGGTCATAGACCTCGCGGTTGAGGCCGAGCTGGTCGTCGCCCAGCGCCGCAGCCCCCGCCGGGTTGCCGCCGAGATTGGCGGGGACGAAGGCGTTGGCCGGGCCGCCGGGCGAGGCGCTCGAGCCGGGGAAGCGCGCCGAGATGAAGGGCGTGCCGCCGTTCCGCTGCTGGTCGTAGGTGCCAATCAGGTCGATGGTCAGGTCGGTCGTCGGCGTCCAGCGCAGCGAGGCGCGCAGACCGAGCTGGTCCTGCGCGTAGAGATCCTTCTCCTGGTTCGGGCTGAGGTTCTCGACATAGCCGTCCCGCGTGCGCCACTCGCCCGCGAGGCGGAAGGCGATGGTGTCCGAGCCGACATTCACGAAGCCGCCGAGCAGGGTCTGGTTGAAGTTGCCGTAGCCGCCGCGGACTTCCGCCGAGAAGCCCTCGCGCGGGCGGGCCGAGACGAGGCTGATCGCGCCGACCGCGCTGGCCGTGCCGAACAGGGTCGCCTGCGGGCCCTTGATCACCTCGACGCGCTCGAGATCGTAGATCGCCTGGTACGACCCGCGCGAGCGCGAGATGTCGATGCCGTTGTAGTAGAGCGTGACGCGCGGACCTTCCTGCGCCGAGCCCGAGTCCGAGGTGATGCCGCGGATCACGACGCCGGGGTTGTTGGCGCTCTGCTCCTGGATGAGGAGGCCGGGGGTGTAGTAGGACAGCTCGTCGAGATCGGTGACGCCCAGTTCGCGGATTCGCTCTCCGCCCAGCGCCGAGATGGTGATCGGCACGTCCAATGCGCGCTGTTCGATCTTCTGGGTGGTGACGATGATCTCGTTGCCCGAGTTCTTCTGGTCCTGGGCGGCGGCGGTGTCGCTGTCCTGCGCGAAGGCGATCTGCGGCGCGGCGGCGAGAATGGCGGCGAGCGCGATCAGCGACGCGCGGGGGGAGAGGGTGCGGGTCATGTCATGGCTTCCCTGTTGCGTGAGAGAGGCCCTGCCCGTGGCACCCGATGGTGACGGCTGCGCGACCGCGCGATGAAGCGCGGATTACGGCGCGTTTACAATTCCGGGACGTTGCCGAAATGCATCTTTGCTGGCGGCCACCTTCGGTGGCGCAGACCGCCCGCCAGCGCGACGGAAAGCTAGATCGGATTCCCGTCCTTGTCGCGGAAGATCTCGCGGCGGCCTACGTGGTTGGCGGGGCCGACGAAGCCGTCCTCCTCCATGCGCTCGATCCACTTGGCCGCCGTGTTGTAGCCCACCCCCATCTGGCGCTGGAGCCAGCTGCCGGATGCCTTCTGGTTCTCGAACACGATCTGGCACGCCTGGCGGTACTTGCGCTCCTCGGGGTTGTCCGAGGCGGTGAGATCGTCATCGAAGCCGAACCCGAAGCCCTCTTCCGGCTCCTCGGTGACCGCGTCGACATATTCGGGGGCGCCCTGCGCGCGCCAGTGCTTGGCGACCGCCTCGACCTCCTCGTCCGAGACGAAGGGCCCGTGGACGCGCACCATCGCGCCGGTGTTGGGCTTGTAGAGCATGTCGCCCCGGCCCAGCAGCTGCTCGGCGCCCTGTTCGCCGAGGATCGTGCGGCTGTCGATCCGGCTCGTCACCTTGAAGCTGATGCGGGTGGGGAGGTTCGCCTTGATCACGCCGGTGATGACATCGACCGAGGGACGCTGGGTCGCCATGATGAGGTGGATGCCCGCCGCGCGGCTCTTCTGGGAGAGGCGCTGGATCAGCACCTCGATCTCCTTGCCGACCGTCACCATCAGGTCGGCAAGCTCGTCGACGATCAGCACGATCTGCGGGAGCGGCTGGTAATCGAGCTGTTCCTCCTCGAACAATTGCTCGCCGGTCTCCGGGTCGAAGCCGGTCTGCACCCGGCGCCCGAGCGGCTTGCCCTTGGCGATCGCGGCGGAGACCTTCTCGTTGAAGGAGTTGATGTTGCGCGAGGAGATGGCGCTCATCATCCGGTAGCGCCGCTCCATCTCCTCGACCGCCCACTTCAGGGCGCGCACCGACTTCGACGCCTCGGTCACTACCGGCGAGAGCAGGTGCGGAATATCGTCGTAGACGCTGAGTTCGAGCACCTTGGGATCGATCAGGATCATCCGAAGCTCGGCCGGCGTGAAGCGGTAGAGCAGCGAGAGCAGGATCACGTTGAGCCCGACCGACTTGCCCGAACCGGTCGTCCCCGCGACCAGCAGGTGCGGCATGGCGGCAAGATCGGCGATCACCGGCTCGCCCGCGATGTCCTTGCCGAGGATGATCGGCAGGTTGCCCTTGGCATCGGCGAAGGCGGCCGCGGCGGCGAGCTCCTTCAGCATCACCGTCTGGCGGTCCTGGTTGGGCAGTTCGATGCCCATCACCGTGCGGCCCGGGATCGGCGAGACGCGCGCGGAGATCGCGCTCATGTTGCGGGCGATGTCCTCGGCGAGGCCGACCACGCGGCTCGCCTTGATGCCGGGGGCGGGCTCGAGCTCGTACATGGTGACCACCGGGCCGGTCCGCACCGCGGTGATCTCGCCCTTGACGTTGAAATCATCGAGCACGTTCTCGAGCAGGCGGGCGTTGCGCTCCAGCGCCACCTTGTCGAGCTTGGGGCCCTTGTCCGCCGGCGGCTCGGCCAGGAGGTCGAGGCTCGGCAGGTTGTAGGGAGCGAACATGTCGCGCTGCGCGGTCTTGCCCGAGGGCGCGCGCTTGGGCGGGGCGGAGGGATCGGAGATTTCCGGCGGACGGCGCGGCTTGTCGTCACGGTCGGGCAGGGCCTCGCCCTTCGGCCGGGGGCGCGGGCGGGCGGGTGCCTCGTCCTCGTCGTCGTCCAGATCGCCGGCGAAGGCCAGCGCCTCCTGCCGCGCGCGGCCCGGCAGGGGCAGGCGCCGCATGAGGCCCGCCAGCGATCCGCCGCCGAGGAATTCGGGCAGGCTCATCAGCACGCGCCAGTCGATCGCGAAGATGCGGGTGAGCAGGGCGACCCCCGTCGCAAGGCAGGTGAGCGCGAGGCCAAGAATCACCCAGCCCTCGATGCCTTCGCCGAAACGCGCCGCCACTGCCTCGATCGCGCCCGCGCCAAGCAGCCCGGCCAGCCCCCCCGCCTGCGCGGGCAGGGTGCCGCCGGGGCCCTGGAACACGAGGCTCAGCACCGTGGCGATGAGAGTCATGGCGATCAGCAGCAGCGCGGTCGGCGTCCACCAGGCGGTGGTCTCCGGCGCCTCGCCGTTCTCGACATCGCGCCACAACTTGCGCGCGGAGACATAGAGCAGCGGGAGCAGCAGCACCCCGGGCAGGCCGAAGATCAGCAGCACGCGGTCGGCCACCCAGGCCCCGGGGCGGCCCATCCAGTTGGCGACCTCGGCCGGGTCGGCGGCGGTGGAGGGGCTAGGGTCGGTCTGGGTGTAGCTGGCGAGCGCAAGCGCGAGGAACACCGCCGCCCCGAGCAGCAGCCCCGCGCCCGTCATCTGCGCGATGCGGCGCAGCGAGCGGCGCAGGCCGGCGCGCCATTCGGCGTCGGTCTGGCGAGCGGGGGTCTGGCGACCGGGTTTGACGGGTGCGACCGCGCGGCTGGCCATGGGGGGAGTCTCCTGTGCGGAACACATCATGAATCCTGCGCGGACTCCGGTCAAGGAAAGAGCGATGAACCGCGTGGTCGCGCGTGCCCCGCGGGAGGTCAGCTCAACCCGTCGATCGCCGCCCAGCGCGTCCAGCGCAAGGCGCGGGCGCGGTGCCGGGTCATGCCGCCGAGCGCGATCACCGGCAGCCCCGCCGCCTTCGCCAGCAGGCGGAAGCGCACCGCGCCGAGCACCCCGCCGCCCGGGTGCGATCGGGTCGGGAAGACCGGCGAGAGCAGCGCAGCATCGGCACCCAGCCGCGCTGCGAGTCCCAGTTCGGCCATGTCGTGCGCGGTGGCGAGGTGAATCAGGCCGCGACGGCGCGGCGACAGCGCTCGGGGCGCGCCATAGATCCCGTCCGCCCCCCACTCGCGCGCGGTGAGGGCCGAATCCGCGAGCACGATCCGGTGCCCCCGCGCCCGCGCCGCCCGCCGCAGCGCGCGGAATCGCGCGAGGCGCTCCGGCCCGTCCAGATGATAGTGCCGGTAGATCAACCCCGAGCCGCGCGGCAGCGCGGCGAGGGCCCGCTCCAGCAACGCATCGTTCCTCGCGTCGGAGATCAGCCACAGGGCGGGGAGGGTCTTTGCGCGGGGCACGCACCCGCTATAGAGCGCCCCGATGGAAAACGCAGCAGCCTCCCGCCTCGCCGAAGTCCGCGCCAACATTGCGCGGATGTGCAAGCCCGCCCGCCGCGAGGCCTCCTCGGTCACGCTCATCGCGGTGAGCAAGACCCATCAGGCCAAGGCGATCCAGCCGCTGATCGACGCCGGCCAGCGCGTGTTCGGCGAGAACCGGGTGCAGGAGGCTGAGGGCAAATGGCCCGCATTGAAAGCGGCCCATCCCGACATCGAGCTGCACCTCATCGGCCAGCTGCAATCGAACAAGGCGGAAGAAGCCGTGGCCCTGTTCGACTATATTCACTCGCTCGACCGCCCGAGCTTGCTGGCGGCGCTCGCGAAGGCGATGGACAAGGCCGGGCGGCACGTGCCGTGCTTCGTGCAGGTCAATATCGGCGACGAGCCGCAGAAGGGCGGCTGCCCGATTGCGGAGCTGCCCGGCTTTCTCGCGCAGGTGCGTGCGACGGGCATCCCGCTTGCCGGGCTGATGTGCATTCCCCCCGCCGACACCGAGGCCGCGCCCTTCTTCGCGCTGCTGGCCAAGCTGGCCGCCGACAATGGCGTGACCGGTCTCAGCATGGGCATGAGCGGGGATTACGAGACTGCGGTGATGCTGGGTGCGACCCACGTTCGGGTCGGCACGGCGCTGTTCGGGCCGCGCGGCTAGACCAGCACAAAAAAAGGCGCCCCGTTGCCGGAGCGCCCTCTTTTCCTTGTCCAAGGCTAAGCCTTAGAACTCGAACATCGCCTCGATGCCGACGTTCCGGCCGCGCATCAGCGGCGAGAAGGTGCCGGCCTGCGGGCGCGCGCCGAACGGGATGCGCTGGCCGCTCGAGTTCGGGCCGCCGAAGGGCACCTGGGTGTCGCCGCCTTCCTGGACCTGGTCGAGCAGGTTGCGCCCGTAGAGCGACAGCGACAGGCCGTCGATCGGGGTGTTCCAGGTGATGTTGGCTTCCAGGTTGCTGAGGTCGTTCAGCCAGCCGAGGTTGTCGTCGGTGTAGGCCGCCTTGTCGCGATACTGGTAGTTCACGCGGGTCAGGATGTTGCTGCTGCCCAGATCCCAGTCGTGGATCAGGCCCGCACCCACCGTGATCGGGGGAACGCGCGGCAGGCTCAGGTCGAGGTCGGCATCGCTGATGACGCCGTCGCCCGAGATGTCGAACAGCACGCGGTCATAGCCCGCATCGATGATCCCGATGTTGGCGGTGAAGGCGAGCGAATCCGACACGCGCATGCGCGCCTCGGCCTCGAAGCCGGTGATGGTGGCATCGGCGGTGTTGAGGATGTTCTGCACCACGCCCGCGCCCGGATCGGCGAGGTTCACCTCGCGCTGCATGTTGCCGACCTTGGTGACATAGCCCGCGACGTTGATCGTGAAGCTGCCGTCCGCGGTCTGGAACTTGCCGCCCAGTTCGTAATTGTCGACCTGCTCTTCGTCGAAGCCGAGCGAGCCGGTCGCGAGGAAGGCGCGGTTGAACACCGGGACGTTGGTGATGCGGAAGTTGTAGCCGCCCGAACGGAAGCCGCGGCTCCAGTGCCCGTAGACCTGGCCGGCGTCGAATTCATACTGCAGGCCGAGCTTGGGCGAGACGTTGCGGAACCGAACGCGGTCGGTGAAGCCGTTGGTCTCGGTCGCCGGGTTGAACGGCCGGGTGCCGGTCGGGCAGAGCGGCGCGGTGATGAAGGAACAGGGCGCGCGCGGCGTGATATAGGTCACTCCGGCGTCCTTGGTTTCCTGGTTCCAGCGGATGCCCGCGATCAGCGACAGGTTGTCGACGAATTCCCACTGGGCGTTCGCGAACAGGCCGATCACCTCGTGGTTCTGGCGGCCGCCGCCGAAGAAGCGGGGGGGCTGCAGCGCGGGCGGAAGATCGCGGCGCAGGGTGCGCACTTCGGTGTAGGCGAGATCCTGTTCGAACCAGAAGCCGCCCAGCGTCAGGTCGAGGCTGTCGAACGACATCGCGTAGCGGATTTCGTTCGAATACTGCTCCTGCGCGGTTTCGGTGTTCGAGTGGAACAGGAAGCGCGGGGTCGCGTCGATGTCGCCGTTGGTGGTGGCGTCATACTTGCGCCAGCCGAACACGTTGGTGAGCGTGCCGGGGCCGATGTCGACGGTCGCGGTGAGCGAGCCGGTCCAGATCTCGTTGGCATAGGCGCCCGGCTCGTCGATCGAGAAATCGAACGAGTTGCGGTCGAAGAAGGCGCGGTTCTGGCCCGAGGGGCCGTCGCCGTCGCTCTCGAAGTAGTCGAGCTTGCCGAGCAGGGTAAGGCCGCCCAGACGCGCTTCGAGCGCGCCGCGCAGGATCTTGGTTTCCGCCGCGCCGTGGTTCGAATTGTCGAACAGGTTGCGGAAATAGCCTTCGTCCTTGTTGTAGTAGGCGCCGACCTTGAACAGCAGCACG